>NZ_CP100128.1:3311245-3612267 GCF_024207115.1 Chromobacterium sp. IIBBL 290-4 | reverse complement strand
CAGTTCCAGCGCCTCCAGGCGGTCTACGCGGCGCGCCAGCAGCAACAGCGGATGGCCTGCCTGCGAAAACAGTTTGGCGGCGGCGGCGCCGATGCCGGAGCTGGCGCCGGTGATGACGATGAGAGGCTGAGTCATGGATGTTCTCCTTCCATAAAAAATATCGATACAAAACGGATGCCACGCAGTATATTGGCGCTGAAACCGCCTGAAAAATGATTAAATTCTCTAACTGCCATCGATAATTTCTATGGATATCCGCCAACTCAAAGCCTTCGTCGCCGTATTCGAGGAGCGCAGCATCACCGTGGCGGCGCAGCGGCTCTTCGTCACCCAGCCCACGCTGTCCGTCACCATCCGCCAGTTGGAAGAATCGCTGGGCGTCGCCTTGTTCCAGCGCCTGCCGCGCGGGGTGGACGTCAGCGACGAGGCCCGCCTGCTTTACCCCCAGGCGCGGCGCTTGCTGGCGCAGGCGGAATCGCTGGCCGGCATGTTTCGACAAAAACTAAGCCGCCTGCCGCTGAGCTTAGGGGTAGACGCGGATGTCGGCCGCAGCCAGCTGGAAGCGTTGCTGGCTCAGGCGGCAAGCGCCGAGCCGGGCATTCTGCTGGAAGTGAGGGCGGGTTGCGTAGGCGATGTCAGATTGGCGGCCGAAGACGAACGCTGCGAGGACGAGCTGTTCCGCCCGCTATGGGAAGAGGACTTCGCGCTGGCGGTTCCCGCCGGACACGCGCTAGAGTCGGCCCGCGAAGTGGATCTGGCTCTGCTGGATGAGCCGAACTGGATCACCTGCCCCGCCCACAGCAGCCATCAACGGCTGCTGGACCTGCACGGCGGCGCGTCTCCCGCGCTGGCGGTGGCGGCGCAAGCCGGCAATCTGAGACTGGCCTCGCATATGGCCGCCGCCGGCATGGGCGTGGCGCTGCTGCCGGCATCGCTGGCGATGGAGAACCCGGCCTTGCGGGCGATCAGTTTGAAAGGCGGCACGCTGACGCGCCGGGTCGGCTTGTGCTACCCGGCGCAATCCTTGGAATTGCCTGGCTTGCAGGCGCTGATGGAAAGGCTGGACGCTTACAGCGGCAAAGGCGCCGACAAGCCGTAGTTGTAAATCAGCATGGAGGCGGTGAACAGCATCACCAGGCCGATCAAGCCATCCAGCACGCGCCAGCTGACCGGCTTTTCGAACAGCGGCGCCAGCTTGCCGGCAAACAGCCCGATGGCGCAGAACCACAGCACCGAGGCGCACAAGCTGCCCAGCAAGAAGGACAGATTAGCCTCTTCGCCGTAAACGGTGGACACGCCGCCGATCAGCACCACGGTATCCAGCCAGACATAGGGATTCAGCAGCGTCACCACCAGGATGGTGCGGATGGCGCGCTTGCGGTCGCGTTCCACGCTGCCGGCCAGCGACATTCCGCCAGCGCCCCAGGCGGCGCGGAAAGACTTGAACCCCAGCCACAAGATGAAGGCCGCGCCACCCCAGGTGACCACGCCGAGAAAGCCCGGGATGCCGGCCACTACCTTGCCCATGCCCAGCACGCCGCTGGCGATCAGCAGAATATCCGCAACGATGCAGATGGCGATGATGGGCAACACGTGGCTGCGGCCTATGCCTTGGCGCAACACGTAAGCGTTTTGCGGACCGATGCCGACGATCTGGCTGAACGAAATGCCCAGCGCCGAGAGAAACACACTGAAATTGAACACTGCCTGCTCCTGAAACATTTGCAGGCAGCTTAGCCTTGGTACAGTATTAAGTAAAACTAATAAAAATAATGTCCTATTAGCAATTCTTATACGTTAAGACTCTCGCCATGCCAGTCCTGCACCCACTGGCGGAAAGCCGAAGCCGCCAGCGGCGGCGAAATGCCGTAGCCCTGGCCGTCGTGGCAGCCGATTTCCAGCAAGCGGTTCCAGATCGCCTGGCTCTCCACCCCCTCCACCACCAGCTTGCGGCCGGTGTAGTGGGCAAAGGACACCATGCTGCGGATGATGGCTTCGTTGCCCGGCATGTCCAGCAACAATCGGACAAAGCGCTGATCGATCTTGATGGTGTCGAAAGGCAGCTGCTGCAAATGCACCAGCGAAGAAGCGCCGGTGCCGAAGTCGTCCAGCGCGATGGACAGCCCCAGGTCGCGGCAGCGCTCCAGCTTGGTCGTGATCTGCTCCGCCTCCTGTTGCGTGACGCTCTCCAACACCTCTAGCTCCAGAAAGCCGGTCGGCAGCGGATTGGCGTCCAGCAAGGCCTCCAGCGTGGGCAGGAAATCATCGTGCTTGAGCGTGCCGGAGGACAGATTGACGCTGACCGGCACCGACAAGCCCTGCTCGCGCCACTCCTTCACCTGGCGGACCGCCTCGCGCATCACCCACCAGTCCAGGTCGCGCATCAGTTCGGTATTTTCTATGGCCGGCAGGAAATCGCCCGGCGCGGCCGGCCGGCCGTCGCGCACCCAGCGCACCAGCGCCTCCGCGCCCTCGATCCGGTTGTTCAGCAGATTGATCTTGGGCTGGTAATGCAGGGCCAGCTCTCCGCGCGGAATCGCCAGCGAAAACGCGCTGCGCAGCGCATGCAGCTTTTGCAAAGCCTCGTCCATCGCCGCGTCGTAATGGCAGCAATGGCCGCCGCCGTGCTCGCGCGCGCGGTTCAACGCCAGGCCCGCGCGCCGGAGCAGCGAAGCCGCGTCGCACCAGCCTTCGGTGCTCATCACCACGCCTATGCTGCAACGCAATTCCACAATCGCGCCCATCACCTCCACCGGCATCGGCAGCCGCTGCTTCAGCGCCGACACCAAGGCCGGCAGTTGGTCTATGCGGTCGGTGCAGACAGTGAAGCGCGAAGCGCTCACCCTGCCCACATGGCCGAAGGGATAGATGGCTTGGCGCAGGCGGCGCGACACCTCGCACAGCACCATGTCGCCGCCTTCGAAACCCAATCGGGCATTGATTTCGTGAAAGCCCTCCACCGCCACCGACAGCACCGCCACCTGGCTGCCGTCATGCCGGGTCTGCAGCAAGCGGTCTATCAGCTCCTGCATCTGATCGCGGTTAGGCAGGCCGGTCAAGGCGTCATGGCGGGCCAGGAAGGCCAGCTCGTTTTCGGCTCGATGGCTGCGCTCCAGCGCGTCGTGCCGCTCCAGCGCGCGTCCCACCTCGCGCGCCATCACATCCAGCAAGGCCAGGCGCGATTGATTGAAGAAGCTAGGCTCCGCGGAATACAGCGACAAGGTTCCGACAACCTGCTGGCGCACTTGCAAAGGCGCCACCAGCGCGCTGCGCACGCCATGAAGCGCGAATAATTCGCGCCAGGGCTCCAGGGCCGGATCGGCGTAGACATCATTGGCCACTTGCAGCGCCTTGCTGCGCACCGCCCGGCCGCTCAAACCGCCGCCATACGCCTCGTCGGCGCGCACGCTGATCTGCAGCGGCGCGCGCAGCGGAACCATATCCCCCGCCGCCGCCGCTTCCAGCGAAACCTGGCCATCGTTCTGCAGGCGCCCCACCCAGGCCAAGCCCAGGCCCGCTTCGCGCACGCAAACCTCGCACACCGACTGCAGCATGGCGCGGATATCGTGGCCGTCGGCCAAGGCCATTCCCACACCGCTCAGGGTGGCGTACAGGCTGGACATCGATTGGAAATGCGCGTGCCGGTTGTCGGCCTCGCCGCGCAGAAAGCGCTGATAACCGTGGAAGGTGAGCATTTGATCGAGCTGGACGCGCTTGCGCAGCAGGCGGGATGCCTCGCGCGCGGCCTCGTCCGGCAGCACGGAAGCCGACAACGCGGACTGCAGGCTCGCTTCGGCCCGCTCATACAAGCTCAGGAGCCAGCCTATGTCCACGCCATGCCTGGCCAGAGACTCGCCGCGGGCGGCCAGCTTGCTCGCCCCGCTTTCATCCAGCGGGCGCTCGATCAGCTCCCGCCATTGCAGCAGCAATTGCTCCGCCGCCCCGCCCTGCCCAGGCGCGGCCAACTGAAAGCGCTCGGCTTCCGCCGGGCTTTTCAGCAACTGCCAGTATAATTCCTTGGCCAGCAGGGCAAACCGCGCCTGCAACGGCGCGGCGTAATTCGACAACTGAGCCAAGTGTTCATTCCGGATACCGACAAAGCGGCACATGCCAGCTAGAAGTGCCATACCATCCGTGTGCATCTTATTATCTGCGTCTGTTGCGGCCTGCGCGCCGCCCGATGATCGGCGCGCGCCCAAAAACTCGCCCCCTGCCCAGGAGCAGGTCTTATTCTCATTAGCAATCCGACGGCATAGCGCATCGGAGCCATGGCGAGCAACATGCCATGGCGCTGGCTTTTAAGCAAGCCTAGCATCATTATAAATTGAACTATTACTCATCAAACGTTTGAAAAATGCCGAATGCTTGATCCCAGACAATTGCAAACCCTGGCCGCCGTCGCCGAAACCGGCGGCTTCGACAAAGCCGCGAAGAAGCTGTTTCTGACGCAGTCCGCGGTTTCCCAGCGCATCCGCCAACTGGAAGAACAGCTAGGCCTGCCGGTGCTCACCCGTACCATCCCGGCCGAGCCGACCGAGGCCGGACGCCAGCTGCTCAGGCACCATCAACAATTGACGCTGATGGAGAACCAGCTGCTGCAAACGCTGACGCCCGCGAAACGCCAGCGCGAATTCACCACGCTGGCGGTGGGCGTCAACGCCGACAGCCTGGCCACCTGGTTCATGCGTTCGATAGGTCCGGCGCTGGAGGCGCAAGACATCCTGCTGGACATCACCGTGGACGATCAGGACCACACCCATGAATTGATGCGCACCGGCCACGTCATCGGCTGCGTCGGCACCCGCCCGGTGCCGATTCAAGGCGGCATCCAGCATTACCTGGGCGCCATGCGGTATTTGTGCCTGGCGACGCCGGCCTTCGCCGCCCGCTATTTTCCCAATGGCGTGGATCACGACGCCCTGGCCCGCGCGCCCAGCATCATCTTCAGCCGCAAAGACGCGGTGCAAGGCCAGTTCCTGCGCCAGGCCGCCGGCTACGATGGGCACTTCCCCTATTTCACCGTGCCGTCGGCGCAGGGCTTCGTCGAGCTGACCCGCCAGGGACTGGCCTATAGCCTGTTGCCGGAACTGATGCTGGACGATGACCTGGAACGAGGCGCCCTGCTGGATCTGTTTCCCGGCCAATTCATCGACATTCCGCTGTACTGGCACCACTGGCGAGTGGAATCGGCCTTGTCGCAAGCGCTGACCGAGGCCATGCTGGAGTATAGCGCGCAACAGTTGCGCCAGGACAAAGCGGCGCCCTGAGGCTTGGCCTGACAATCCCCACCAGAACGGCAACGGCCCCAGGAGCAAGCATTGACAAGGCTCTAAGCCTGGCGCATCATCCGTCGCCGACCTGGTTTTATGGAGGCAGCATGACCAGCAATCACAATATCCCCAGCAACGAGCAATGGGCCGAACTGGAAATGGCCGCGCGATTGGCCGCCAAACAGGCTTACGCGCCCTATAGCAAGTTCACCGTCGGCGCCGCCATCCTCGATGGCAACGGCAAAATCCACATCGGCTGCAATATCGAAAACGCGTCCTACGGCCTGAGCAACTGCGCCGAGCGCACCGCGATTTTCGCCGCGCGCGCCAATCACGGCCTGCAGGAAGCGACCGCCGTCTGCATCTACACGCCCACCGCCAAGCCCACGCCGCCCTGCGGCGCCTGCCGCCAGGTGCTGAACGAATTCGGGCCCGGCATGCGCGTGCGCGCCATCTGCGACGGCGATGAAATGATAGACACCACGCTGGACGTGCTGCTGCCCGGCGCTTTCGGCCCCAAGAACCTGCAGGAAGCGGCCAAGAGCTAAACCGCTCCCCGCCATGAAAAACGCCCCGCCGGCAATGCCGCGGGGCGTTTCTTATTGGCGAAGCCAAACCGGCGTCAGCGCGGCGCCACCCATACCAGGCGCGAATGCGCCTTGTCTTCGCCGAAAGACTGGCGACGCCAATAACCCTGGCTGCCGTAGTCAGCGTCAGCGGCCAGATCGGCCACCTTGGCGAAGGTCACCTCGCCAAAGCCGGCCTTCAGCAACTGGCTGCGGCCTTTCTGGCGGGTCTTGACGCAAGTCGGGTGCATGGCGGCCTCAGTCCAGACCGCCGGCGCGGCGGCTTCCCAACGGCGCTCCAGCTCCAGCTTGGGCTGGGTCATCATCGCCAGGCCATTGAGCACCGCCGACAGCAGCGCGCTCCACTCCTGGGACACCGCCTCCAGCTGCGCGGCCAGTTCGCCCGGATACTCCACCCGAGCCACCTCCACCTGATCGGCAGCCTGCAGCCAGTTCACGCCGTCCGGCGCGAAGCCCATGCGCACCATGGTGATCAGCAACGCCTTGCGCTCAGGCTGATGCACCAGGAAGGCGCCGCCCTCGCCCGGCACATGCAGGAAGAAGGCGTCGGCGGGCAGATTCAAGGTGTCCGGCAGATTGCCCGGCTGGCGGGTATGCGACAAAGCGCGGGCCAAGCCATTGTCCAGATGCGAAATCACCCGGCCGTGGCGGACGAAATGCCCCCAGGCCTCGGCCAGGGCCAGTTCGCACACAATGGTGGACTGAGGAATCTGGAATACTTGCGCGGCGCGCTCAAGCTCGCGCTTGATCACGTCCTTCATCTGCGCCCTCGCCTCGGCGGCTTGCGCCGCCTGGCCATAAAGCTGCCCCACACGCTTGGCCCAAGGCCGGGTGGCGGCATAGCGCTGAACGGCATACTCCATTCCACTCTTTCCTTTAACGCGAAAAAAGGCGGCATTGTAGCAAAAGCGGCGGCCCCGCCCAAGCCGGCTAGCCGGCGGCGCGGCCATTGCTCGCGTCGCCCGGCTCATTTCTCCTGCGTTTGGACGAGCGCCGGTCCTCGATGATGCCGGAGTAGAGCCACTGCCGAAAATGGTTCAGCGCCATCGGCTTGCCGAAATAAAAACCCTGCAGATATTCAAAGCCGCGGACATTGAGGTAATTCTGCTGCCCCTGCGTTTCCACGCCCTTGACGATCACTTTCGCGCCCAGCTCGCTGGACGACAACAACAGGCCATCCAGCACATTGCCGCGCAGGCAGTCATGGCCCAGCGCCGACACATAGCCCTTCTCCACCTTTAAATAGTCGAAGCCCCAGCGCTGCAAATAGGCCTTGTCGGCATAACCGGCGCCGAAATCATCCAAGGCCAGCCGCACGCCCTTCTTGCGCAGACGCCGTATCACTTCTTGCGCGCCGGAGTCTTCCCGCAAGGGCGCGCGCTCCGACACCTCCAGCACCAGCAAGGCCTGTTTCTCCCGCAACATGGCCAGCATGTCCCGGCAATCCGCCTCCAGCTCCGGCATGGCCAGATGCTCGCTGGCGATATTGACGCACACCATGAAGCCGGGCGGCATCACCACCTGTTTCAGTTCGCCCACCACCCGGCCTAATAGATAGCGGGTCAAGGGCACGATCAGCCCGGCGTCGATGGCGGTTTGGATGAACAAGTCGGAGCGGACGTTGCCTTGCACCGGATGCTTCCAGCGCGCCAGCACCTCCACGCCCACGCACTCCCCGCTGGCGGCGGTGACGATGGGCTGATAATGGGCGAAGAACTCCTGGTGCCGTATGCCTTCCAGAATCTCCCAGTCGCTGGCATTGCGCACCCCGGCGCTGCGCAACAGCCAGGAAGCCGCCTGCGCGCCGATCAGCAAGGCCAGCAGCAAGACATCCCAGCGCGCGGCCAAGCCCGTCAGCAAGATGCCGATGGAGACGGAGCGCCCCCACACGGCCACCTCGCCAAGCGACGACGGCGAGCGCGCCAAAAGCTGCTCATCGCTCGCCGCAAGCAAGCCATCCGCGCTCAGCGCCTGCCCATTCAGCCGCAGGCTCAGGCTCGCGCCAAACTGACGCGATTGGCGCAGCAAGGCCAAGGCCCAATCCGTCTCCACGCCCAGCTCCGCTCCACCTCGCCGCAGCGTCAAAACAGGCGAGCCCGCGCCATGCGCCTGCAAGCTCATGCCCATGGGAGCGGCGGGATCCGACGCGCAGCCGGCCATGCCGCCATCGCGCCTTGCTGCATATCGGACATGCGGAGTCTCCCGCACGATGGCCGCCAATTCCTCCCCTGCCCGCTCGCACATCGGAGCATCCATCGAGACCGCGGAGATTCTATTCAAGGCGGCGGACGCCGGGGACAATTGCTCGACAAACAGCGCAGACAGCCACTCCGCCTCCGCTTCGCGCTTGCCGCTTTCGCTCAGCCAGATCTGCAGGCACAAAGCCAAGGCGGCCATCGCCAGGCACGCCGACATCGCCAGCCCGTACACCAGGCCTGGCGGCATCTGCAATGCCCGCCGCGACAGCCATTGCCCCAGCATTCTGATCATCGTTTACGCCCTGCCACTCAAAGCTTGCGCTATAGTCCAGTGTAGCGTTCACAGCCTGGATCGCCAGCCGTCGCAAAGCCGCCCATTCCGACCCATTCAACGTCTTTTCCAGGGCGCTCCAAACCGGTATTTTCAAGACAGCAAAGATCAAGCCGCCAACAATCAAACACTTACCCGCCCTATTTTACAAAAACAGTTGCCACTGCTGTTTATTTAACGTATAGTCCGGCCTCTTGTATTTTCACCGGGCAAACCCACACCACGCCTCTTGCCCGAGTGTGTTCTTCATCGTCCCTGACCATTTTCAGGCTTCGTCCATGCAATGTCGTCGTATAGATCCGACTGGACCGCTGTTCGCCGCTTGCCAGGTTAGTGCCGATGATTTGCGGCCTAGAAGGCGCCGCATAACCGCCACGTACCTGGCTTAAGCATTGCCGGCCACAGCCGGCCTGAAAGGACATCATGACGTTCTCCGACCTGGGCATCGCCCCGACCATCCTGCGCGCGCTGGAAGCCGCCGGCTATCAGAACCCCACCCCGGTTCAAGCCGAAGCCGTGCCCGCCGCCATCGCTGGCCGCGACCTGCTGGTTTCCGCTCAAACCGGTAGCGGCAAAACCGCCGCCTTCCTGCTGCCGGCGCTGACCAAGCTGTCGGAACGCTCCACCATGAAGGGCATCGGCCCCCGAGTGCTGGTGCTGTGCCCGACCCGCGAACTGGCGCAACAGGTTGAGAAGAATGCCCTGGAATACGCCAAGGACCTGCGCTGGATGAAGACTGCCTGCCTGGTGGGCGGCTCCTCCTTCGGTTACCAGATCCGCGCCCTGTCGCGCCCGATCGACCTGATCGTGGCCACCCCGGGCCGCCTGATGGACCACATGCGCTCCGGCCGCATCGACTTCTCGCGCCTGGAAATGCTGGTGCTGGACGAAGCCGACCGCATGCTGGACATGGGCTTCATCGACGATATCGAAGCCATCGTCAAGGCCACCCCGGAATCGCGCCAGACCGTGCTGTTCTCCGCCACCCTGGACGGCATCGTGGGCCGCCTGGCTGAGCAGATGACTCGCGATCCGCAGCGCATCGAAATCGCCCGCACCGAAACCACCGGCAGCATCGAAGAGCACCTGCTGTACGCGGACGACCTGAATCACAAGCACCGCCTGCTGGATCACATCCTGAAGGAATCCGGTTTCGACCAGTGCGTGATCTTCTCCGCCACCAAGGCTTACACCGAAGAGCTGGCCGACAAGCTGTCCGACCAGGGCTACTCCGCCGCCTGCCTGCACGGCGACATGCCGCAAAGCTGGCGTAACCGCACCCTGAACGACCTGCGCCGCGGCCGTATCAAGGTGCTGGTAGCCACCGACGTGGCCGCCCGCGGCATCGACGTGCCGACCATCACCCACGTGGTGAACTTCGACCTGCCGAAGCAAGCCGAAGACTACGTGCACCGCATCGGCCGTACCGGCCGCGCCGGCCGCGACGGCACCGCCATCACCCTGGCCGAAGCCAAGGAATTCCACAAGGTGCGCCGCATCGAGCAATACCTGAAGCGCCAGATCACCGAAGGCGTGATCGAAGGCATGGAGCCGACCCGTCGCCCGCCGAAAGGCCCGCGCCGCAACGGCAAGCCGGGTGGCTACGGTGATCGCCGCAATGCCGGTGGCAACGGCAACAGCCGCGGCGGCTACGGCAACAACCGTCGCGAAGGCGGCTATCAAGGCCAGCGCCGCGAAGGCGGTTACCAAGGCAAGCGCGGTCCCGGCCAGGACAGCCGCGGCCCGCGCGCCAGGGCCGAGTAATCCCCGCCATCCGCAAGGATAAGCGCCAAAAAGCCGCGAGCATGCTCGCGGCTTTTTTCATAGCCTCCGGCTCAAAACCAGCCGACTCCCGCCAAGCCGCTCAGACAGCCGGCGCCGCGCCCTCAGGCTGCAATTGCAAATGCGCCCAATAAGCGTAATTGACCTGAAAGTTTTCCAGCAGATCGGACAGATTGATCCAGTGATTGCCTTGCAGCTGGATCGCGCGCATCACCAGATCCACCTCCTGCTCCGCCAGCTTGGAAAGCGTGTTCGCCTGCTGCAACTGCGGAAAGCGTTGCAGCCAGACCGCCCAGCTGTTCAATAGATTGCCATACTCCTCCACCAGCTTCTGGTGGGCGGAGAACTGCAGCTGCACCAGGCTTTGCCAGGTTTCCGCCTCGTGCGCCACCGGCAACAGGCCAAGCGTGGCCTGCCAATTTTGCAAAGCGCGGACAGCCTGGTTGCTCAGCGCGTTGCCCGCCTTGCCGCCGGACAGAAACGGCAGGTAGCGAGCCTCCAGCGCCGCGGAAAGGCTGCGAACGGAATCATCGGTATTAGACATGTTTGCTCCCTCGAATTTAGCCGCCCAGGCGACGCAACATGGCGTGCACGGCCTGGATCTGCAGCGCGTTTTGCGAGAAATAATCCGGATGCTCCGGCGTCTCGCTGGTATAACCCCACCAATCCCAGCAACCATCCGGATTCTGCGCCGTGCTGTCGTCCGTGCCCTGGGCTTGCGGATACAGCACGATGATATTGTTGCTGTCGGCGATGTTGTTGTAACCGGTCGTGGTCAGATAACGATTGCCGTACGGCGGCTGGCCGCTGGTTTCGGCGTGGCCGAAAGAATAATCCACGTAGTTGTAACCTTGCTTGCAGCCATGCAACGCGATATGCACCCTGGCCTCGGCCTGCCCGTCCGCCACCGCCTGCGGCACATAGGCGTAACCAAAACGGCTCATGCTGGTGCGCGGATTGCCGCCAAAGAATTCGGTCTGATCGAAGCGCAGTATCTGGCCGCTCAAACGCTCCGCCGGCGGATTCAGATCCGGATAGATGTGCTTGAGAATGCGATGCGACTGCATGAAGCCGCCATTGTTCAGATAAGGCGGCATATTGGTATCCAGCGGCGAATCCTCCGGATTGTCGGTGATCAGCGAATGGCCGGCCGGCAGCTGGTCATGATAGGCAATCCGCTCATCCGCCACGCCCAGCAAACGGTACATCTCGCGCGCCTGCGCCACCACCGACGACTGCACCACATTATCCCGGCTGCCGGTAAATATATAGACGCGCTGCCTGGCGACATGGCTCAACGGATCGATCAAGCGATCCCGCTCGGCCTCGCGCGCCAACATCACCGAACGCCGCGCATCCGGCGCCAGATCCGGCGTCAGCGGCGCCATGCACAGCTGCAAGGCATTAAGCTCGAAGGCATCCTCAGCCAGCGCCGCCGAGCCGCGGAAGGTTTCGACGCCGCGATACGGTCCGCCCGCCACCACCCCCGCGCCAATGAAGCTGGCCGAATGCGCGAGATGCAACTGCACCGTCATGAATGCTCCGGACGACAAGCCGGAAACCGAACTATGGCCTTTCGCCACCTTGTACTGCCCCAGCTGAACAATCTCCGACGAAAAGGTCGGCATGGCGATACTCCTTTTTAGTCAATGGATTGAAGCGAACAGCGGGCACATTGCCAGCGATTTTATTGACGAAAGGATGAAGACTGGCAGAAAGGACGGGCGAGCCTCATACCGGGCTCAAGCAAATTGAAGCCGCCCCAGCCCACAGCAGAACCGATGCCTGCCGGGTTTGCACCCAGAGCCAAGACGCAACCAAGCTACGGCCTATCGACAGCAAAGCATCACAGCAAGCCAATGATTTAATTGCAATAATTTTCTGACGAATCAGTTAATGGCCGATGCAATGCCATTGGCGCAAAAAAAATCAAAATCAACTATTGCGAAAATCAAAAATCCAAAGCATAATGCACACCTCTTCGCCGGTGTAGCTCAGTTGGTAGAGCACCTGACTTGTAATCAGGGGGTCGCGAGTTCGATTCCTGCCGCCGGCACCAACACCCATTCCTAGGCAAGCCTAGGGATACCCAAAAAGCCCGTAAGCACTAAGTGCTGCGGGCTTTTTGCTTCCAAAGCCTACCTAACGATTCCGGTAGCTTCCAAAAGAAAACAGGGGTATATTTTGGGGTATATCGCCAGTTCTATATTGGAGATACCCCATGTCTCTATCCGCGCAAGAAGTGAAGAACTTCAAGCCCTCCAGCAAGCTCGCCAAAAAGGCGGACAGCAGAGGGGGCGGTTGTGGATATTTCCCAATGGGTCAAAAATATCCAATAAGGCCGAGTGACCTGTGCTCCTTAGATGAGAGCGGACATTGAGTGTGAACGTATCACTGGGCCAGCAGATTGCCTGCGCGGGCAAAACGAAGAAGAACCCGCTGAGGCGGGTCTATTTGTGGGGCGCTGGTTCAGGCATAGCAGACATCCTATAATCTGAAAGAGGCTGGCGGGGTCAAGGTACTTTCTTGCACGCGATAACCATCGACCTCTCTTGGGTGTGGAAAGATCCGCCGCCGATGCTGGCTGAGTTTGAATTTGCTGACCCGACGACAACAGTGCTGGAGCTATCCTCTCCAGTTCTGTCCAGAATGTCATATCCGGCCTCTTTGCACATTTCGCCCGCAGCGGCATAGCATTTATCCCACCCTCTTGCGGCTCCGCTGCAGTTCAGGCTATAAGCCTTTCTGCCGTCTGCGGCATAGGTCTCATGTACGGTTGCACATCCGGTCATCATGACAACGCAGAGTGCAGCAGGAATTGCTAGGCGCATTTTGGAGTCTCCTGCGATGATCAACTGCGCCCAGCCCATTGGCTGGTGGTTTTCTGGAAATATTCCTGCAGATTTCATCCAGAATTCAACGTGAATATAAACTCACAGATCTGTACTCTTGTGTGGAGTATCAGCTTGATTGCTGAGCTGCTTCCTTTTACCTGTGGCCTTACACAGCCTGTCGCGGACTGCTTCCGCAATAGAATCAGGAGAAATGGCGGTATAATTAGTTTTCATCGAGAAACTACAAGACACCTCTCCCAAGTGAGTCAACTGTATTAAATCACTTGATGCAATTGTATTGTTTATGCAATCTATATACCATATAATTTTCTCTTCAGAATAAATCTTGTTATAGCACAGCTCGCTAGGCTTATCATCTTGATATACTGTTTTCACCCATGCCTTCACCCCTCCTTTATAATATCGAATACTTGAATTATCTAAATATATCTGCCCATTATCCGCAGAGGTTGTGACCAGATCCCAGTCCGATGCAATAGCATTAAAAGATGCAATTACAAATAACGCACCAATAATATTTTTCATATATACCCTATCGAATAAGTACAAAATCGTAGGAAATAAACACCACCGCTAGCAGCAACCACTTACCCAATAATTTTCCACTACTCCATTTCCCACTGGCACCGTGCAATCTGGATAGCGGGCCTTATCCGGATTATCGATAACGATACGCACACTACCAACTTCCTTGAACAGCCGTTTGACAAAAACCTCATTATCCAGAGCGATGGCGTAAACCTTACCGTCAATGATGTTCGTGTTTTGGAAGTAGTCCACCGCAATGTTGTCATCATCCTGCAGGCGAGGCTCCATGCTACGGCCCCGCACTACCATGGTAGCCGCACAATCATGATGAGCCGCCTACTTCTGCGTAAACGCCTGGCGCAGTCCGTTCTCACCAACATGCCAAACCACCGAGCCGTCACCGGCTGACAGCTTCACTTCGGGCGCAGGCAGAAAGACATATCTTTCCTCGTCGAGCTCTTCTTTATTGCTCCAGACCGCGATAGAACGCAACAGTGCCGGCTGCTCAGATTGATCAAAAAATTGTGCGTTGATAGTCACACCAAGAGCATCAGCAACTATGCACTGACTCTCGGCCCCTCTTGGCATGGTCTTGCCGGCCTCCCATTGCAGATATGCCTGTGCGATCACGCCGGCAAGCTTTGCAACCTCAAGCCCAGTCAAACCCCTACTGGCCCTGGCTTTACGCAAACCCGCCGACATTTGCACTGCCCCAGCTAGCCTTGCAACATCAAACGCCGATACAAACCATGGCGAGCCGGCGGAAACCAAGACCAGATTTACTCAAAACGCGCGTCAAAATTAACTTGAAGTAAACAATCAATCCTCAGCTATTTTCTCCAAATGCCCCGCCGCCCACACCCCAGTCTCCGCCGCCCCATCGGTCCAGGGCGAGCTCAGGTAGTCGCCGGCCAGCACCACTCTTCGCTCGGCGGGGAGCGTTGAGCGGTATTCCGCGATAGCCGCCGCCCGCCCCACTTTCGACAGCGGCTCGGCCGCGGCCCAGCGCTGGACATGGGTGCGGACCACCGCGCTGCCGACGCCTGGAAGCCAGCTTTCCAATTCCGCCAGGATGTCCGCGACGACTGCCTCATCGTCCAGCCCCATCAGGCTCGAAACCGCTTCGCTTCCCAGCATGATGGAAACCACCTCGCCGTTCCCCTTGCCCAGGCCGCGCCCGCTTTCAAACGTCAACGACGCGATGCGCCCGCCTTCGGATGGGGCCAACAGGCAGCCATAGACCTCCCTTAACGCTTCCGGCGGCTGCCAGGCCGGCTCCATGCCCAGGGCGATGTGCAGGGTCGGGGCGTATTCGGTGGCGAGCAGCCGCTCCTCCGCCTTGCTGGGCGCAGCCAATATGCCCTTGGCGATATGCGCCGGCACGGCAAGCACCGCCGCGTCTGCCTTCCATTCCTTGCCGCCCGCGCGCGCGCTCACGCCCTCCTCCGCCAGCGACAAGCTATCCACCGGCATGCCGTAGCGCACATCCAGCCGCGCCGCCAAGGCCTCAGGCAATGACTGCCAGCCGCCGGCAACCGCCAGATTATCGCTGCCGCCGAACGCCATCATCGCCGCCACCAGGGCCAAGGACGCGCCACCCAGCCGGTGAAAGTACAAGCCATGCACCATGGGCTCGATGAAATGGGCCGCGGCGGCATGGCCCAGCTTGTCGCGGCACCATGCGTCCGCCTCGATATCGTCCATGTCGCTGAAATCGGCCAGGCGACTCGGATTTCTTCCCCGCGAGCGCCACGCCAGCGCGGCAGCGCCGCTGCCCAGCCGCAGGAATTCGCCCCATGTCAGCATGCCGCTGCTCAGCGGCGTCCACGGCCGGCGCGCGTGGACGCGGTACAAACGCTTTCCTCTTTGCATCGCCGCGTAGGCGGACAAAGGCCGAACGTGCGCCGCCATGTCCGCCTCTTGAAACAACAATGGCAGATAGCGATAAGCCGATGATGGGAATTGCGCCCCCAGCTCTATTGAATGGCCGTGGAATTCCATGCTTTTGATGCGCCCCCCGGGACGATCCCCCGCTTCCAGAACCGTCACGGCGAAACCGCGCTGCCGCAGTTTCCAGGCCGCGGTCAAACCGGCGATGCCCGCGCCGACGACAATGATGTGCTTTGGCGTTTCCATATTCCCTCTTCCGCATGACGCATTCACGCTTTGACGCAAACCAAACAAGGCCTACTCCCTTTCCACTGCCATTTATCAGCGGCGTAGCATAGGAAAATCAGAAGACGCTGATGAGCGCTAATCATGCCGATTCAAGAACAATGGCGCCCGCAACTACGATAATGGCATAATCGCTATTCTAAACCGATTACCCCAGGCCGTCGAAGAACGGTTGGCAGGAGAAATGATATGTTCGTCACCGCTCGCAAATTGACCAAGTTCTTGAAACCGCTGGCGGAAGCCACCCGCGATGGCGTGGACCTGACCGTCACGCTGGACGAGCGCGGCAATCTGTCCTGGGCGGCGCAGCGCATCAAAGGCTTGCTGCAGAGCTTTCACGCCGCCTTGATCAAGATCGCCGGCACCGCCATCTTGCTGTCGCAGCAGGCTCCGGAGCTGGCGCGGCTGTCCCGGCTGATGGAAGAGCGCTCCCAGGGGCAGCAGCGCAGCGCCGAAGGCATAGCGGAAGCCAGCCGCACCCTGGCAGACACGGTCAGTTCCATTACCCAAAGCGCCGGCGAAGCGGCGGCGTTTTCGCGCCAGGTGGCCGACGCCACCCGCAGCGCCAACGACAACGACCAGCAAAGCCGGCAGCAGATCCAGGCCATAGGCGACAGCACCCGCGCGCTGGAGCAGCAAATGAACTTGCTGAAAGACAGCTCGGCCTCGATCAGCGAAGTGGTGGAGTTGATCAAGAATATCGCCGACCGCACCCGCCTGCTGTCGCTGAACGCCGCCATCGAGGCGGCCCGCGCCGGCGAACAAGGCCGCGGCTTCGGCGTGGTGGCCGACGAGGTCCGTAAGTTGGCGGACCAGACCATGGACGCCACCCAGAACGTGGAAACGCTGCTGGCCGCCATCCAACAGCAGGTGGCCTCCTCCAGCCAAACCATGGCCGACATGTCCGAACAAGTCAGCGCCGGCATCGCCGTCTCGCAAGCGGCCGGCGAATCGATAGAAACCGCCTCGCGCGATATCGGCACGCTGATCGAGCATGTCCACGCCATCGCCGAAGCCAGCAACGAGCAAAACGACAAGGTCTTGGCCATCGCCAACCAGATCGGCAATGTGGTGGAGAATTCCCAGCAGCAATTGGCGGACGCCCGCGAGTTGGCCGAGCGCGCCGGACAGGTCAGCGAAAAATGCGACGAGCTGCTGACTGAAGTCGGAGAGTTCCGTTTCGAAGGCCACCGCCGCATGCGCGAGCGGGTGCAGGACGCCATCAGCCAATGGAAGCTGGACCGGCTGGACCCGGACGATCTGGACCGCAAGCTGGTGGAGCTCTACCGCAGCGAATCCTCGTTCGAGATGCTGTGCATCACCGACAGCCGCGGCCGGCAGATCAGCTCCGATGTGGAGTCCGGCCAGGTCCACTCCGGCGGGCGCAAGAACAATTGGGGCGACCGCCGCTGGTTCCAGGAGCCGGCGCGCAAGCTGCGGCTCTATGTCTCCGACCTGTACCGCTCGGTGGACACCAACCAGTATTGCTTCACCATAGGCACGCCGCTATTCGACACCCGCGGCCAATTGCTGGGGGTGATGAGCGCGGATGTGCGCTTCAATCACATCGTAGAGAGCTGAGGCGGCGGCCCAAAGCTGGCGTGTCTGGCCGATGGGTGGCGTGCCTGGCCGATGGCTGGCGAATGGCGTATCTGCGATGACGGCGGATCGTCCCTCCGGGGCATCCGCCCTACGTCAAGCCTTGCCGCCCTTGTAGCCGCCCTTGCCGAAGCCGGGCTTGCGGCGCGGCGGCGCGTCGCCGCGGCGGCTCTTGCGCTTCTGCGCGTTCTGCACTTGCAGCAAGGCGTCGATGCGTTCCGAGGTGCTTTGCATCAGCAACTGCGCCATTTCGCCGTCCGGGAAGGTGTCGGGCAGGCGGTAGCCCAGCCAGGCGTAGGCGGCGTAGAGCTTGCAGCTGTCTTCCAGATATTGCAGCTCGTTGCGGCCGCCGGTGCCCATCATGCGCAGCAGCGGCGCGGCCTTGCGGCGCGCGTGCTGTTCCGCCCAGTCGTGCAGGGCGTTTTCCAGCATCGGAATCTTGGTCGAAATCGGGCACAGGCTGAAAGTGAAACGGTCGGCCAGGGTCAGCGGCAAGGCATCCAGCCATTCCGCCTTCTCCATTTGATCGGACAGGTTGGCCGGCAGGAAGAATTCATCGTGCACATTGATGTGCTTGGCGAACAGCCCCAGCAAGGCCTTGAGCTTGGCCTCGCCCGTCGCTTGCGAGATGGCCTCCAGATACTTCAGGCTGGGCGCGACGAAGAAGCCGTTGTTCGGCAGCGGCTCGGCCTTTTGCCGCAGCAGCGCGCCTATGGTTTTGTGGGTCAGACCGTCGAAACCGGCCACATAGCCGGTTTCATGCTTGCCGAAGCGCCCTGCCCGGCCGGCGATCTGCTTGGCCAGCGGAGCGGAGATGATGCCCTCGGCGTAGCCGTCCCACTTGCTGGCGGTGGTGAAGATGATGCGCCGCGCCGGCGTGTTCAAGCCCATGCCGATGGCGTCGGTGGCCACCACCACCTGGGTTTCGCCGGCGACGAAGCGTTCGGCCTGCGCCTGGCGCACTTCCGGCGACAGATTGCCATAAATGGCCGACACGCTCAGCCCCTGCTCAATCACCTTGTCGCGCCAGTTCAGCACTTCGCGGCGCGAGAAAGCGATCAGCACGTCGCCGGGCTTCAAATTCTTCAGCGACAGCAGCGGCGCCTTGTCCATCTGTAGCGCGGTCTTGCGCTCCAGCGTGCGCACTTCCAGCGTGCCGCCGACGCGCGCCACCAGCGATTCGATCGCCTCGCGCGATTCCGGCGCGCCGACCAGATAAATGGTTTGCGCCGGCACGCCGCAGACAGCGGCGGTCCAGGCCGCGCCGCGGTCCGGATCGTCCAAGAGCTGGATTTCGTCGATGACCGCCACTTCCACCTGCCGCTCAGGATTCAGCATTTCCACGGTGCTGGCCACGTGGGTGGCCTCCGGGTGCAGCTTGCGCTGCTCGCCGGTGATCAGGCTCACCGCCACGCCGGCCTCTTGCAGCCGGGTGTAGTTTTCCAATGCCAGCAGCCGCAGCGGCGCCAGGTAGACGCCGCTCTTGGCTTTTTGCAGATGCTCCATCGCCGCGTGGGTCTTGCCGGAATTGGTCGGCCCCAGTACCGCGATGAAGTGGCGCTGCATCGCATAAGCGGTGGCGAAGGATTCCGGATAGCGCGACAGATTGACCGCGTCGCGGGTCTTGGCGGCGGCCTTGTCGGCGCTCTGGCGGCTGCGCGCGGCGGCTACCCGGTCCAAGGCGATGGTGCAGCGCACCTTGGCGCGCTCGTACTTGGCCATGAAGGCGCTGAGCGCACGCAGCGGCTCGATGCCATCCACCGCAAACACCTCGCGCGCGCAGGCGATCAGCTGCGCCTCCATTTTCAGCCGCGCTGCCTCGTTCCAGCGCTCCTTGACCAAGGCCAGCCGGTCTTCCGGCGACAGCTTGCGCCATTTGCCGCTCTTGCCCAGGAAACCCTCGTCCGGCACCAGGTGGTAAGGGACGCGGTGGCCCTCCAGTTCCAGCTCGCCATGCACCGACACCGCGTGGCTGCCCTCGGTGGTGACGATGGTGGCCTGGTGCTCGGCCAGGTAATCGTCCAGCTGGATTTCAGCCGGCAGGGCGTCGGTGGATTCGGTCATGGCGTCTATCGTATTTCTTGTGCTAAAGGCGGGCGATGATAAAGCAGCGGGCGGCCGCGCGCCAGCATCGCGCGCCCTTATCAAAATCCGCCATGCGGCGCGGCAAAGCAAGGCGTAAAAAGCAAACAGGCCGCCGGATCGCGCCGACGGCCCGCCGATCAGCCTGTCAAGCGGCTCAGATCAGCTCCACCGCCAGCGCGGTGGCCTCGCCGCCGCCTATGCACAGGCTGGCCACGCCGCGCTTGCCGCCGTATTGGCGCAGCGCGGACAGCAGCGAAATCACGATGCGGGCGCCGGATGCGCCTATCGGATGGCCCAGCGCGCAGGCGCCGCCGTGCACATTCACCTTGTCATGCGGCAGCTTCAGGTCGTGCATCGCCGCCATCGTCACCACGGCGAAGGCTTCGTTGATCTCGTACAGGTCCACCTCGCCAGCCTTCCAGCCGGTCTTGGCCAACAGCTTTTCGATGGCATGCACCGGCGCGGTGGTGAACCAGCCCGGCTCGTGCGCGAAACTGCTGTGGCCGACCACGCGGGCGATGGGCTTGAGGCCGCGCTTGGCCGCCTCGGCCGCCGTCATCAACACCAGCGCCGCGCCGCCATCGGAAATGGAGCTGGAATTGGCCGGGGTGACGGTGCCGTCTTTCTTGAACGCCGGCTTCAGCGTGGGGATCTTGTCCAGCTTGGCCTTCAGCGGCTGCTCGTCGGTGTCCACCACCGTTTCGCCGCCGCGGCCGGGCACCGCCACCGCAGCGATCTCGTCCTTGAAGCGGCCTGCGGTGATGGCTTTTTGCGCGCGGGTCAGCGAGGCGATGGCGAATTCGTCCTGATCCTGGCGGCTGAAGCCGTATTTCTCGGCGCACTGCTCGGCGAACACGCCCATCAGCGTGCCTTTCTGGTAAGCGTCTTCCAGGCCGTCCAGGAACATATGGTCCTTGATTTCGCCATGTCCCAGCCGCAAGCCGCCGCGCGCCTTGGGCATCAGATAGGGCGCGTTGCTCATGCTTTCCATGCCGCCGGCCACCACCACTTCGCCGTTGCCGGCCAGCAACTGGTCATGCGCCAGCATGATGGCCTTCATGCCCGAGCCGCACATCTTGTTGATGGTGGTACATGGCGTGGCTTGCGGCAGGCCGCCGCCCAGCGCCGCCTGGCGCGCCGGCGCCTGGCCCTGGCCGGCCGGCAGCACGCAGCCCATGATCACTTCGTCCACGTCTCCGGCGGCGACGCCGGCGCGCTCTACCGCGGCGCGGATGGCCGCAGCGCCCAGCTGGCTGGCGGTCAAGCCGGCAAGATCGCCCTGGAAGCCGCCCATGGGCGTGCGCGCCATGCCGACAATCACGATTTCCTGTTGTTGCATCACAGCTCCTTATGCTTGGTTGTGGCCGTTGGCGCGTTTGCCCAGCGATTTTTCGCATTGGCCGCGCAACTGGCCGATTTCGGTCAGCACCACCTTGATGTCTTCCATCTGCTCCAGCAGTTGCTGCTCCTTGCGCGCCAGGATGCGGATGAATTCCTGCAATTGCTGGGCGTCGTCATGGTCCGCGTCGTACAGCGCGAACAGCTCGCGGATCTCTTGCAAGGACAAGCCTATGCGTTTGCCGCGCAGGATCAGCATCAGCCGCACGCGGTCGCGCCGGCTGTAGATGCGGCGCTGCCCCTGCCTGGCCGGCTCCAGCAAACCCTGGTCTTCATAGAAGCGGATCGCCCGCGTGGTGATGTCGAACTCCTGCGAGAGTTCGGTAATGCTGTATGCCTGCTCCGCCATGCCCTTCTGCCTCCTTCGCCGGCGCGGGCCAAACGCGCCACAGTCCGGCTTGTCCCATGCATTGTCTGTTGACGTTGACGTAAACGTCAAGTTATCGTGACAACAATAGAGCAAATAATCCAGGAGAGCCAGATGAGTCAGAAAATCGGTGTGGTGGGCGCGGGAACCATGGGCAACGGCATCGCCCAGGTGTTTGCGATGAACGGCTTCGACGTGGTGCTGAACGATGTCAGCGACGCGGCCCTGATCAAGGGCATGACCAATATCAACACCAGCCTGCAACGGATGGCCAAGAAGGACTTGATCGCCGAGGCCAATATCGAAGGCATCGTTTCCCATATCCGCGCTACCACCAAGATCACCGATCTGGCCGACTGTGACGTGGTGGTGGAAGCCGCCACCGAAAACGCCGACATCAAGGAACAAATCTTCCGCGCGCTGGACGCCGCCGTCGGCGAAAAATGCGTGCTGGCCTCCAATACTTCGTCCATCTCCCTCACCCGCATCGCCAGCTGGGTCAGCCACCCCGAGCGCGTGGTGGGCATGCACTTCATGAACCCGGTGCCGCTGATGCAGCTGGTGGAGATCATCCGCGCGCTGCAAACCGACGACGAGGCCTACCAGACCGTATTCCATCTGACCCAGGCCCTGGGCAAGACGCCGGTGACGGTGAAGGACGCCGCCGGCTTCGTCTCCAACCGCGTGCTGATGCCGATGATCAACGAAGCCGCCTTCACGCTGTACGAGAACCTGGCCACCGCCGAAGACATCGACACCGTGATGAAGCTGGGCATGAACCACCCGATCGGGCCGCTGGCGCTGGCCGACCTGATCGGCCTGGACACCTGCCTGTCCATCATGGACATCCTGCACCGCGAGTTCCGCGACAGCAAATACCGCGCTTGCCCGCTGCTGGTCCAGTTGGTGCAGGCCGGCCACCTGGGCCGCAAGAGCGGCAAGGGTTTCTACAGCTACAACTGAGCAGCGCCATCAGCCAAAAATAGAGGAGGCAGTGCCATGAGCCAGTCAGTACCCAGCGTCAAACTGTTGATAGGCGGCGAGTTCGTCGAATCCCGCACCACGGAATGGCGCGACATCGTCAATCCGGCCACCCAGGAAGTGCTGGCGCGCGTGCCGCTGGCCACCGCGGACGAAGTCAACGCCGCCGTCGCCGCCGCCAAGGAAGCGTTCAAGACCTGGAAGAAAACACCTATCGGAGCCCGCGCCCGCATCTTCTTGAAATACCAGCAGCTGATCCGCGAAAACATGAAGGAATTGGCCGCCATCCTCACCGCCGAACAGGGCAAGACCCTGGCCGACGCCGAGGGCGACATTTTCCGCGGCCTGGAAGTGGTGGAGCACGCCGCCAATATCGGCACGCTGCAAATGGGCGAATACGCCGAAAACGTGGCTGGCGGCGTCGATACCTACACCGTGCAGCAGCCGCTGGGCGTCTGCGCCGGCATCACCCCTTTCAACTTCCCGGCGATGATTCCGCTGTGGATGTTCCCGATGGCCATAGCCACCGGGAACACCTTTGTGCTCAAGCCGTCCGAACAAGACCCGATGGTGACGATGCGGCTGGTGGAGCTGGCCGTGCAGGCCGGCATTCCCAAAGGCGTGCTCAACGTGGTGCACGGCGCGGCCGATGTGGTCAACGCCATCTGCGACCATGCAGACATCAAGGCGGTGTCCTTCGTCGGCTCCACCAAGGTGGGCACCCACGTTTATCAGCGCGCCACCCTCAGCGGCAAGCGCGCCCAGTGCATGATGGGCGCCAAGAACCACGCCATCGTGCTGCCGGACGCCAATAAGGAACAGGCGTTGAACCAGTTGACCGGCGCGGCTTTCGGCGCGGCCGGCCAGCGCTGCATGGCGCTGACCGTGGCGGTGCTGGTGGGCGAGGCCCAGCAGTGGATTCCGGATCTGGTGGCCAAGGCCCGCGGCCTGAAGGTGGGCCCCGGCAAGGATAATCTGGACCTGGGCCCGCTGATCTCCTCCGCCGCGCGCGACCGGGTGGAAGGCCTGATCGCCAAGGGCGTGGAGCAAGGCGCCAAGCTGGAGCTGGACGGACGCGGCGTGACCGTCGCCGGTTTCGAGCACGGCAACTTCGTCGGCCCGACCATTTTCTCCGGCGTGAAGCCGGGCATGGCCATCTACGACCAGGAAGTGTTCGGCCCGGTGCTGAGCCTGGTGGCCGCCGATACGCTGGACGAAGCCATCGCCATCATCAATGCCAACCCCAACGGCAACGGCACCGCCATCTTCACCCAGAGCGGCGCCGCGGCGCGCAAGTTCCAGGAAGACATCGATGTCGGCCAGGTGGGCATCAACGTGCCGATTCCGGTGCCGGTGCCGCTGTTCAGCTTCACCGGCAGCCGCGCATCCAAGCTGGGCGATCTCGGCCCTTACGGCAAGCAGGTGGTGGCCTTCTACACCCAGACCAAGACCGTCACCAGCCGCTGGTTCGATGACGAGGCCAGCATAGGCAAGGTCCACACCACCATCTCGCTGCGCTGATTATCGCGTAGGGCGGATGCCCCGGCAGCGGGGCGATCCGCCAGCCCCATCCGCATAGGAATACTGCAATGAATTTCGACCTGACCGAAGACCAGATCGCCTTCCAGCAAAGCGCCCGCGACTTCGCCGCCAGCGAGCTGGCGCCGCATGCGGCCGAATGGGACGCCGAATCCATCTTCCCGCTGGACGTGATCCGTCAGAGCGGCGACATGGGCTTTCTGGGCCTGTACACGCCGGAGGCTTACGGCGGCCTGGGCCTGTCGCGGCTGGATTCCGCCATCGTGTTCGAGGAACTGGCCGCCGGCTGCACCTCCACCGCCGCCTATCTGACCATACACAATATGGTCAGCTGGATGATCGCCAGCTTCGGCAGCAAGCAGCTGGCCGAGCAGTGGGTGCCGAAAATGGTCAGCGGCGAGGTGTTGGGCAGCTACTGTCTGACCGAGCCGGGCGCCGGCTCCGACGCCGCCTCGCTGAAAACCCGCGCCGAGAAAAAGGGCGAAGTCTATGTGCTCAACGGCGGCAAGATGTTCATCTCCGGCGCCGGCAGCACCCAGGTGCTGGTGGTGATGGCCCGCACCGGCGGCCCCGGCCCCAAGGGCATTTCCGCCTTCGTGGTGCCGGCCGACGCGCCGGGCGTGAGCTACGGCAAGAAGGAAAAGAAGATGGGCTGGAACAGCCAGCCCACCCGCGCCATCACCTTCGACAACGTCGAAATCCCGGTGGAGAACCGCCTGGGCGAGGAAGGCCAGGGCTTCGCCTTCGCCATGAAGGGCCTGGACGGCGGCCGCATCAATATCGCCACCTGCGCCGTCGGCACCGCCCAGGCCGCGCTGAACGCCGCGCAGCGCTACGTGCAGGAACGCCAGCAGTTCGGCCAGCCGCTGGCCGAACTGCAAACCGTGCAGTTCCGCCTGGCAGACATGCTGACTGAACTGGTGGCTGCGCGCCAGATGGTGCGCCTGGCGGCCTGGAAGCTGGACAACGCCAGCCCCGACGCCACCGCTTATTGCGCGATGGCAAAGCGCCTGGCCACCGATCTGAGCTTCAATATCGCCAACAACGCGCTGCAGCTGTTCGGCGGCTACGGCTATCTGCAGGACTTCCCGCTGGAACGCCACGTGCGCGACCTGCGCGTGCACCAGATCCTGGAAGGCACCAATGAAGTGATGCGCATGATAGTCGGCCGCAAGCTGCTGCAGGACGGCGCGCTGGAAACGCTGCGCTAGGCAAGGCCGGCGCCACTGGCGCTACATCGCGCCGGCCGGCCCATGCGCCGAAGCCGGCGCGTCTTGCCTCAGCCTTGAAGCTTCAAAACAGAATTCATAAAGGCATAAATATGAACAGCTACGCCCACCTGAACGTGGAAAAACGCGGCCACACCGCCGTGGTGACGATAGACAACCCGCCGGCCAACACCTGGAACCGCGCCAGCCTGTCCGCGCTGAAGCAACTGGTGGCCGACCTCAACGCCGACCGCGACATCTACGCGCTGGTGATCGCCGGCCAGGGCGAGAAATTCTTCTCCGCCGGCGCCGACCTGAACCTGTTCGCCGACGGAGACAAGAAAGTCGCCACCGAGATGACCATGCTGTTCGGCGAGGCTTTCGAGGCGTTGTCGGGTTTTCGCGGCGTCAGCATCGCCGCCGTCAACGGCTACGCGATGGGCGGCGGCCTGGAGTGCGCGCTGGCCTGCGACATCCGCATTGCCGAAGAGCAAAGCCAGATGGCGCTGCCGGAAGCCGGCGTCGGCCTCTTGCCCTGCGCCGGCGGCACCCAGAACCTGCCGTGGCTGGTCGGCGAAGGCTGGGCCAAGCGGATGATTCTATGCGGCGAGCGCGTCAACGCCGCCACCGCCGAGCGCATCGGCCTGGTGGAGCAAGTGGTGGCCAAGGGACAGGCGCTGGAAACCGCGCTCAAGCTGGCCGAGGGCGTGGCCAAGCAGTCGCCGTCCTCGGTGGGCGTGTGCAAACAGCTGGTGCAAGCTGCCCGCCTGCAGCCGCCGTCCTGGAATTTGATCAAGGAGCGCGAAGCCTTCATCAAGCTGTTCGACACCCACGACCAGGCCGAAGGCACCCAAGCCTTCCTGGAAAAACGCGCGCCGAACTGGAAAAACGCCTGACCCTCAACCTCTCCCGAACGAGGACCCGCCATGGATGACGTGGTGCTGTTTGACGAACTGACTACCGGCGACGGCCATCGCATCGCCATCGCCACCCTCAACGCCGAAAAATCGCTGAACGCGCTGACGCTGGACATGATAAGGCTGCTGGATGCCCGCCTCACCATCTGGGAGCGCGATGCCGGCATCGTCGCCGTGGTGCTGCGCGGCGCAGGCGAGCGCGCCTTCTGCGCCGGCGGCGATGTGCGCAGCCTGCGCGACAAGCTGGTGAGCGAGCCGCATTACCCGCACCCGCACGCGGTGGCTTTCTTCACCGAGGAATACACGCTCGACTACCGCATCCACCGCTATAGGAAACCCTTGATTGTATGGGGCGGTGGCATCGTCATGGGCGGCGGCCTGGGCCTGATGGCCGGCGCCGGCCACCGCGTGGTCACCCCGGCCACCCGCATCGCCATGCCGGAAATCACCATAGGCTTGTACCCGGACGTGGGCGGCAGCTGGTTCCTGCAAAGGATGCCGGCCCATCTGGGCCTGTTCCTGGCGCTGACCGGCGCGCCGCTGAACGCCCACGACGCGCTGATCGCCAACCTGGCCGACCACGTGTTGGCGGCGGACGCCTACCCCGCGCTGCTGGAAGCCTTGCAGGCGGCGGACTGGAGCGGCGACGCCCACGCGCGCCCGGCTCTGGTCAGCGCCCTGCTCAACCAGCTGGAAGGCCAGTTGGGCGACGCGCTGCCCGAGTCCAATGTCGAGCGCAACCTGCTGGCGGTGCACCGCTTGATGAATAAGGGCGACCTGGCCGCTGTCAGCGCCGCGCTGAGCGAAACCGCTTTCGAAGACCCGTGGCTTGCCGACGCGGCCAAGAACTTCCGCCACGGCTGCCCCACCTCCGCCGCCGTCAGCTGGGAGATTCTGAACCGCTCCAAGCATATGTCGCTGGCCGAGGCGCTAAGAATGGAGCTGGTGCTGTCGGTGAATTTCTGCGCCCGCTCCGATTTCCCGGAAGGCGTGCGCGCGCTGCTGGTGGACAAGGACCGCAAGCCGCATTGGAGCCGGCAATTGCCCGACATCGACCAAGCCTGGGTGGACGGCCACTTCGATTCGCCGTGGCGCGAAGCGGACCACCCATTGGCAGGGTTAAAATAAACATCAAGCAAAGAATATCAAATGGACAAGAGTGATCATATAAGAGATGTATATGCACACTTTGGATTGGCGATGTACTTGGCTCAATGCCTTGAGCAGTCCATTTTTATCCATTTAATGTTCTTTGACTTCTTCCCAAAAAATATCAACACCTTTAAAGATCCAACCCACTGGGAACAAGAATTTAACAAATACGAATCACAAGAACTAGGGAAGCCGATGGGAAGGCTGATTCAAAAAATGAAAGATGCCGGCCAACCCACCGACGAAATAAAGGCCATGCTATCAACAGCACTTTTACAAAGAAACCGGCTCGCCCACACCTACTTCTCAGAGCAGTCATTTAATTTTATGAGCAAAGACGGTAGAGACGAGATGATATCGGAACTAGAGTCCATTCAGAATCAATTCCGTGCCACCATGAAAATAATTGACTCTACATCTGAGCCCCTAGCTCATCATTATGGACTCACTGAAGAAATCCAAAAAAAACTAAGGGATGAAATGCTAAAAGATCATCTCAAAGCAAAAAAACATAAATCATCAGATTAAACCTAAACAAAATACTTAATGCGGAGAGGAGAACAGCATGGAAAACATCGCCTTCATCGGCCTGGGCAATATGGGCGGCCCGATGGCTGTCAATCTGTTGAACAAGGGGTTCAAGATCAGCGCTTTCGATCTGTCCGCCGAAGCCCTGGCTAAAGTCGCCGCAGCCGGCGGCCGCGCAGCGAGCAGCGCCGCCGATGCGGCGGAAGGCGCCGGCGTGGTGATTTCCATGCTGCCGGCCGGCAAGCATGTGGCCGGCTTGTATCTGGGCGACGAAGGCCTGTTCGCCAAACTGCCCAAGGGCGCGCTGGTCATCGACTGCAGCACCATAGACGCCGGCACGGCTCGAAAAGTCGCAGAGGGCGCGCAGGAAAAAGGCTTGGCCATGCTGGACGCGCCGGTGTCCGGCGGCACCGCGGGCGCGGCGGCCGGCACCCTCACCTTCATCGTCGGCGGCGCGGCGGAAGATCTGGCCCGCGCGCGGCCGATGCTGGAAGCCATGGGCAAGAACATCTTCCACGCCGGCGGCGCGGGCGCGGGCCAGACCGCCAAGATCTGCAACAATATGCTGCTGGGCATTCTGATGGCCGGCACAGCCGAGGCGCTGGCGCTGGGCGTGAAGAACGGCCTGGACCCGAAAGTGCTGTCCGAAATCATCAGCAAAAGCTCGGGCCGCAACTGGGCGACCGAGCTCTACAACCCCTGGCCCGGCGTGATGGAAAACGCGCCGGCCAGCCGCAACTACGCCGGCGGCTTCATGTCCGAGCTGATGCTGAAAGACCTGGGCCTGGCCGAGGAGACCGCGTTGCAAAGCCACGCCAACAACCCGCTGGGCGCGCTGGCGCGCAATCTGTATGAAGAGCATGTTCAGCAAGGCCATGGCAAGCTGGACTTCTCCAGCATCGTCAAACATTTCCACGCGCTGAATTGAGACAGGTCCAGAAAGCTGCCACAGCAATATGACATGTGATAAATTCATGACATGTCTGCGACAAAGAGGGCGCCCAGGCGTCCTCTTTTCTTGTTTTGACAGCCCTAAACCCGATAAGAACAAAGTCTACCAAGGATGAATATGCCTCATTCCTACGCCCTGAAAGGCATCGCCGCCGCCACGCTGCTGGCTTGCGCCCTGCCCGCCACCGTTTCCGCAGCCGGCTATCAGCAACCGCCGGCCAACATCCTCAAGGTGATGCGCGCGCCTTCCTTGCCCGGCCCCAGCCTGAGCCCGGCCAAGGACAAGATGCTGCTGGTGGCCTGGCAGGAATACCCGTCCATCGAACGCGTGGCTGCGCCCTACCTGAAGCTGGCCGGCACCCGCGTGGAAACAGCCAATCGCAGCAAGCACGACACGCCGGGCGGCTACGGCATCGCGCCCTGCGCCGAAAGCCTCAAGCTGGTGACCGTTCCCGGCGGCAAGGAAACATCCATCGCCCTGCCCGCCGGCGCTTGCCCGGACGCGCCGATCTGGTCGGCCGACGGCAAGCGCTTCGCCTTCGCCAACACCACCAAGGATGCGGTGGAAGTATGGGTGGGCGACGCGGCCAGCGGCAAAATCAGCAAGATCCCCGGCATTCGCCTCAACCCTATGCTGAATGACGAACTGCAATGGATGCCGGATCAGAAAACCCTGCTGGTCAAGGCCGTGCCGGCCAAGCTGGGCCCCGTGCCGGCCAAGCAGTCCGCGCCTGAAGGCCCGAACGTGCAGGAGGCCGATGGCGAAAAAGGCCAGAGCAGCACCTATGAAACCCGCGACACCCTGTCCAGCCCGCACGACGAAGCGCTGTTCGACTACTACGGCGCCTCGCAGCTGACGCTGGTGGACGTCGCCAGCGGCAAGTCCACGCCGCTGGGCAAGCCGGCCATCTACGACGCCGTCGGCCCCGCGCCGGATGGCAAGCACCTGCTGATCAGCGCGGTGGCCAAGCCCTATTCCTACGTCACCACTTACGAGCGCTTCCCGCACCAGGTGCAGGTTTGGGACATTTCCAAGCCGGCCAATATCGTGGTTCGCCCGATCGCCTCGCTGCCGCTGGCCGACCGCGTGCCGGTGCATGGCGAGCCGCTGGGCCCGCGCGACTTCTTCTGGCGCTCCACTGATCCGGCCACGCTGCTGTGGGCGGAGGCGCTGGATGGCGGCGATTGGCAAAACACCGCGCCCGCGCGCGACAAAGTCATGCTACTGAAAGCGCCGTTCACCGGCAAGCCGGTGGAAGTGCTGCGCACCGCGCAACGCTTCGCCGGCATAGACTGGACCGAACGCGCCGACACCGCCCTGCTGAGCGAAGTCGATCTCAACAAGCACTGGCGCCAGACCCGCGTCGTCAATCTGGACGACGCCAAACAGCCGGCCAAGCTGTTGTGGGACATGGCCTACGACAACCGCTACGCGGATCCGGGCAGCCCGGTGCACCGCACCCTGGCCAATGGCGAACGCGTGATCCAACTGGATGGCGATTCCATTTATCTGTCCGGCGCCGGCGCGTCCAAGCTAGGCAACCGTCCCTTCCTGGACAAGCTGAATCTGAAAACCGGCGCCAGCCAGCGCCTGTTCCGCAGCGACAAGTCCGCCTACGAGCGCTTCATCGCCTTGTCCGGCAAGGATGCCGGCAGCTTCCTCACCTGGCGCCAGACGCCGACCGAAGCGCCGAACGCCTTCCTGCGCAAACTGGGCGCGCCGGTCAGCGCCGAGCCAGGCGAGGCCGCGTTCGAGACCAGCCAGACCGCGGTCACCCATATCGTCGATCCGACGCCGGAGCTGCGCCAGATCAAGAAGCAGCTGGTGAAGTACAAGCGCGCCGATGGCCTGGACCTGTCGTTCACGCTGTACACGCCGCCGGGCTATAAGGAAGGCACCCGCATTCCCGCCATCCTCAACGCCTATCCGCTGGATTACGCCGACGCCTCCAGCGCCGGCCAGATCAGCGGTTCGCAACAAACCTTCACCCGCCTGTATCAGTACAAGTATCTGCTGCTGGCCGGCTACGCCATCATCGACCAGGCATCGTTCCCGGTGGTGGGCGACCCCAAGGCCGCCTACGACAGCTATCTGGACCAGCTGAAGATGGATGCCGAAGCGGCGGTGGGCGAAGCGGTGAAACTGGGCGTGGTGGACCCTGACCGCGTGGCCGTCACCGGCCATAGCCACGGCGCGCTGATGACAGCCAACCTGCTGGCGCACACCGATCTGTTCCGCGCCGGCGCAGCCACCAGCGGCTCGTACAACAAGACGCTGACGCCATTCGGCTTCCAGAGCGAGCGCCGCTCGGTATGGGAGGCTCCGGACGTGTACCGCAAGGTGTCCACCTTCTTCTACGCCGACAAGCTGAAGAACCCCATCCTGATCGTGCACGGCACCGACGACGCCAACCCCGGCACCACGCCGCTGCAAGCCTCCAAGTTCTATGAGGCCATCCGCGGCAATGGCGGCACCACTCGCCTGGTGATGCTGCCGCACGAGCCGCACTGGTACGCCGCGCGCGAATCAAACGAGCAGCTGGTGTATGAAATGCTGAACTGGTTCGACAAGTACGTGAAAAACGCCCCGCCGCGCGCACAGAAGACCGCGCAAGCCGTCCAGGGCGCCGCGCAACAGCAGTAAACGAGAGACGCGCCCCTGCTTCGGGCGCGTTTTTCAATCACATGCCGCGCCTATCCGGGCCGAGTCCATCTGACGATGGGCGCGGCCCGTTTCCATTTACAGCCTCGATACTTTCCAGGGGCCGGCCTGCGCATCATCGCGATGGACAAAGCCATGGCGCAGATAATGCGCGCGCAAAGCCGGCCTGTCGGCGTCGCAATCCAGCCGCACATAGCGCAAACCCTGCGCCGCAGCCATATCAAGCGCATGGCGAACCATGGCCGCCACCACACCCCGCCCGGCGAACTTGCGGCGCACAGCGATGCGGTGCAGAAACACCGACTCCCCCGCCGCCGCATCCGGCCAGAACAAGGGATCGTCGTATTGAATTTTGACCACGCCCAGCTTCTCGCCGGCCCTCTCGATAAAATGAAACCAGCCTGCCGCCACGTCCGCCGCCACCCGCTCTACAGCCACCTCCTCCGGCAGCCACATTTCGCGTCCGCCCGCGCGCAGCCACGCCGCGGCTTCGGAAAGAATATCGGCGACGCATCGCGCCTCATCCGGCCGGGCCCGCAACAGACACAGGCCGCCGCTTGCCGCTCGGTAGCGGACAAACTCGACATCATCGACCAAGCGGCCGCCCACGGTATCGTTATCCGGCAGCACCCGGCCGCGGACAAAGCCGGCCCGCTCCAGCACCCGCATCGAAGCGTCATTGCCCCGCGTCACCGCCGCGCGCTGCTCATGCGCGCCATGGGCGTCGAGATGATGCGCCAGCGCGGCCAGCGCCTCGCTGGCACAGCCTTGCCCCCAGAAATCGGGGCCAAACCAATACCCCACATTGCTGGCGACGCCATCGGCGCGGACATCCGCATCCAGCGCGCCCAGCCAAGCGCCATCCGATCTTCTTTGCGCGGCCCAGCCGAGAAAATACTCTTCGCGCTCGCCTGCGCCTTCCCGCCGCAACTCGCCCCAACGGCGCGCCAGCGCCGAGACAGACGCCGGCTGGCGCATCGAAATCCAGTCGTAAACCCGCGGCTGCCGCAGCAAGGGGAATAGCGCTTCGGCATGCTCCGGCCCCAGCGGCCATAAGCGCAAGCGCGGCGTGGCGATGGGCGCGGCCACGCCCTCTCGCTTCCATACAGACATTGCATCCCTTTGTTTTGCGAAATGGGCCTCAGTGTCGACTCCCGCTCACGCCGGCACGCTGATGCGGCGGCGGACATGCTGCAGATGGGCGACGATGGTGAAACTCATGACCACCAGCAGCGACCAGGAACTCCACTTGCCGACATGAACGGCCGACCAGGCGCCAAGCTGATTCGGATAGCGGCACACGCCATAGAAGGTGCCGATGTTTTCCGCCAGCCAGATGAAAAAACCTATCAGCACGAAAGCCAGCAGCAGCGGCATGCGGCGCTCCCGATCCAGCGGCTGGAAAATCACCGTGGCGCGCGCGTACAAGCCCAAGGCGCAGGCGGCGATGTACCAGCGATAATCGCCGATATAGTGGTGGGTAAAGAAATTGGCGTAGATCAGCGTCGCCACCGCCGCCGCCATCCAGTAAGGCGGGTGATGCTCCACCCGCAGTTTCAAGAGCCGCCAGGCCTGGATGATGTAGCTGCCGACCGCCGCGTACATGAAGCCGGAAAACAGCGGCACGCCGAACAGCTTGCTGTAGGCGAAATCCGGATAGGCCCAAGACTGGATGCCGCTGGAGGTCTTGAAAGCCTCCAGCGCGAATCCCAGCACATGGAACAAGCTGATCGCCTTCAACTCGTCCAGGCTCTCCAAGCCTGTCCACCGCATCCAGCCCTGAACCGCCAGCGCGATCAGCAGCAGCAGGTCATAGCGCGGCACCCCGAGCAAGCCGCCGCGCGGCGTCAGGAACATCGCGGCGAAAAACAGGCCGGCGAACAGGCAGGCGCGCATTTCCTTCAAGCCGAAAAACCAGAACTCGCGGATGAATAGCCGCCAACCGCGCCGATCGCCGCCGCGCCGCGACATCAAATACGCGTCCAGATCCCGCAAATGACGGCGGCCCGCCTCTTCAAGCATCATTCCAACCACCTTTCATGCCAGGCCGGGCTGCCAAACGGCCATCCATATTGAATAGGAACGGCCATTCTCAAGACTCCCACCCGCCTTGGCAATATCCGCCTCAGCGCTGCCGCGCCGCCTTGTTGCGGATTTTCCATTCGCGGCGCTGTTGCTGCCGCTGCAAGGGCGTCTGCTCCAGACTTTGGCTCTCCCGCGCCAGCTTGTGGTAGTTGCGCAGCCGGTCTGCATCCACTCCCGCCGCCACCGCGCAGCCGGGCTCGCCGTCATGGCCGCAATCGCGGAATTGGCAATGCCGCGCCAGCTCGGCGATGTCGCCGAAACTGCCGGCCAGCGCCGCCTCGTCCATCGGCGCCTGCAAGCCGCGCACGCCCGGCGTGTCGATAATGCAAGCACCGTCCGGGCAGAGCAGCAGGCTGCGGCTGGTGGTGGTATGGCGGCCGCGGCTGTCAGACTCGCGCGCCGCGCCCACTTCTTGCTCGGCCGCGCCGAGCAAGACATTGCTCAAGCTGGATTTGCCGACGCCGGAGGAGCCCAGCAACACCAGCGTCTGCCCCGCCCCCAGCCAGGGCAGCAAAGCCTCGCGGCAGGATGAGTCGGTGGCATTGAGCGCCAGAATCGGCGGCAAGGGGCGCAGGCGCGCCTGCAGCTCGGCGATGCGCGCCTCGGCCTCCGCGCACAAGTCGGCCTTGCTGAGCACCACCACCGGCGCCACGCCCGATGCCGCGGCCAATCCCAGATAGCGCTCCAGCCGGCGCGGGTTATAGTCGCCATCCAGGCCCATCACCAACAGCGCGGTGTCGACATTGCTGGCATACACCTGCGGCGCGCCCTGATCATTGACGCGGGCCAGCTGATTGAAGGGCTCCAGCCGCTCCCGCGCCATCCAAACCTCAGAGGCGTCGGGCCGGCACAAGACCCAATCCCCCACCGCCAGCTCGCCTTGCCAGGATGGCGCTACGCGCCCCGCGCGCTCCCCCTCGCCATCGTGCAAGCCGACTTGGCCGCGATGCACGCAGCAGACGCGGGCTAAACGCAAATCATCGTCGCCGGCCAGCGCCAGCGCTTGTTGCAGCAATAGCGGCGTCAGGCCGATGGCGGCCAGACGCGTGAAATCGAATTCGAGCATGAAAACTCCGTCGCGCGCGCAAGCGGGCGTCGCCAGGCAAGGCCGGGCTTGAGCGGGCGTAACAATAGAAACAGGAAACGGGCCCGTGGAATAGGCCGGATGGCCGCGCAATGCGGCTAAAGGGAAATGCCGGGGAACGGTCGCCGAGCGGCGCCGCGGAACTGCTTAACGGTTAAAGCGGGACGATCGAGAACGCTTCAGCCGGCATGCCCTGGGGTCTGGATATCGATCTGCATCTTGCGCTCTCCTTATGCCGGTTTAAATGGACGCTCATCATGCCATGCCGGCGGCCGACAATCAATGCCAATTGCATCTCGCGGCGATCAAATAAGCCCTGAAAGCTTATCGATCCGCCATCCCGTCTCCGACGCGAGCAACTTCCCCGACTCGACAGGGTCCCATCAAAACCCCTTTCACCGCACAGGCCCACGGCTTGCGCCTCCAAGGAGAAAACCATGCTTGAATTCAACCAGAGCCGGCCCTTGACCCTGGGCGTGGAACTGGAGCTGATGATCCTGAACCGCCGCGACTACAACCTCACCCGCGGTTCAGACGATTTGCTGCTGCAGATCAACCGCCAGCCGCACGGCTACGACATCAAGCCGGAGATCACCCAGGGCATGATAGAGATAGGCACCGCCATCCATCATGACGTCAACGAGATGCAGCAGGAATTGCTGGCCATCCGCCGGCTGCTGGTGGCCGGCGCGCACAAGCTCAATCTGGGCCTGGCCGGCGGCGGCGCCCATCCCTTTCAGCATTGGGACGATCAGCGCATCTATCCCAAGGAACGCTACCAGCTGGTTTCCGAGCTGTATGGCTATTTGGCCAAGCAGTTCACCGTGTACGGCCAGCACATTCACATCGGCTGCCCGGACGGCGATGCGGCGGTGCGGCTGACCCATTATCTGTCGCGCTATATTCCGCACTTCATCGCCCTATCCGCCTCTTCGCCGTTTTATCAAGGCGTGGACACGGTCTTCCAGACCTCGCGGCTCACCAGCGTCAACGCCTTCCCGCTCTCCGGCTGCATGCCGGTGGTGGACAGCTGGCAAGCTTTCAACGCCTACTTTGAAAAAATGGAGGCGCTGCGCATCGTCGCCAGCATGAAGGATTTTTACTGGGACATCCGTCCCAAGCCGGAATACGGCACGGTGGAAATCCGCATCTGCGACACCCCGCTGTCCATCGACACGCCGGTATTGCTGGCGGCCTACGCCCAAATGCTGGCGCGGCGCTGTTTTGAAGAAGAATGGAACGATATTTCCGGCGAAGGCTATCTCACCTATAGCTACAACCGCTTCCAGGCTTGCCGCTTCGGCTTCGACGGCTCGCTGGTCGATCCGCGCGCCGGCAAGCAGCAAGGACTGCAGGAAGACTTGCTGGAGACGCTGCGCGAGCTGGAGCCGCATGCCGCCGCGCTGAACAGCCAGGCGCAGTGGGCGGCGCTGCGCCAGCATGCGCTCAAATGCCACAGCGACAGCCGCTGGCTGCGCCAGGTCCATGAGCAAAGCGGGTCGTTGAGCGAGGTGGTCCGCCGGCAAAGCGAGCACTGGATGTACGCGGAGCCGGGCTCGCGTCCCTGCTGAACTCCCCTGCTGACGGCGCCGCCTTCAAACCGGCGCCGCGTCCATATTCGCGCAAAGCTCGCTTTTACCTCCCTCCATCCGCCAGCTAGCGGCGCATTCCACTCTTTTTCCGGCATGGAATGGCATGAAAGCACTTTGGTGCGCCGCATCATCATTGTATGCAATATGCAATTACATTATCATGTGAAATGTCTTATTCAACCAATATCAATTCAAATTGAATGTATCCGCAATGCCTCCCATTGCGCGGAGAAACCCCATGAGCGCCCCCCCCCTAATCAGCGTCGTCATCCCCACTTACAATCGTTCCGATCTGCTGCGACACACGCTTTCCGCCTTAAGCCGTCAAACCCTGCCGAAAGAAGCGTTTGAAGTGGTGGTCGTGGACGACGGCGGCTCCGACGATAGCCAGGCCGTGGTCGAGAGCTTTCGCGAACAGCTCGACATCAAATACTTCTGGCAAGAAGACAAAGGCTTTCGCGCCGGCAAGGCCCGCAATATCGGCACCGCCATCGCCGAAGCGCCATACATCGTCTATATCGATACCGGCGTTCTGCTGGCGCGCCGCGCGCTGGAAACCCATCTGACCCGCCATCAGGAGGCGGAATATCCGACCGTGATGGTCGGCTACGTTTACGGTTTCGAGGTTGACCCCGCGCTGGACAGCCAAATGAGCCAATGGCTCGATCCCGACGACGCCGACGCCACCATCGCCAAGCTGGAAACGCTGGGCGCGCGCGATGTGCGTCAAAGCCAATACGATGAACTGGGCGAGAACATCACCCACTGGCCCGCGCCCTTCGATATCTTCTGGACCTGCCACGTTTCCGCAGAGCGCAACGAGTTGCTCAAGGCCGGTCTTTTCGACGAAACATTCAATACCTGGGGCGGAGAAGACGTCGACCTGGGCGTACGGCTGTTCCAGAACAACAACCTGTTCATGCTGGACAAGGCCGCTTGCTCCTTCCACTGGCCGCATCCCAAAGAAGTGGACAACCAGCGCGCCTCTTCGGAACGCGCGGCCTTGCGCATCCACCGCAAATACAATCTGTGGCTCACCAGCTTCTATGGCATGGACCTGAATGACGAAAAGTACTCGCTCAACAAAGTGATCAAGATTTTCCGCGAGCGTGGCCAAACGGCAAACCGGCAAGGCGAAACCGCATGAGCTCGGTCTATCAAAACCTCTACCCCCTGCCTCCCCAAGCCGCCGGCGGCGAAACGCCTCCCGACGCCGTGCAGAAACTCCGCCAAGCCGGCCTGATTCTGGATGAAGGCGTCTGCATCTCCGGCTCGCCGCGCATCGCCTTTACCCGCGTGGCCGAGCAAGGCCTGATCGATAGAGGCTTGATTGCGGAACACATTGACGCCGAATCCTTCTCAGGCTGCATCCGCATCGGCGCCAGCTATCTGGAATCCGGCCAGTTGCCGGCTTTTCACAGCCAGCCAGTCAAGCTGACTTGCGTGCAGATCAACGATGGACTGGCAGGCAAGATCCATATCGGCGATCGGGTGGCGCTGCAGGGCGTCGCCATCGTGGCCTACCAATCGGTGCGCATCGGCGACGATGTCCAATTCGGTCCGCTGGCCACCATTATGGACAGCAGCGGCCATCCGTTGACCGGCCGCGGCCAGCCTGGCGAAGCTCGCCGCATCCAGTCGGCGGAAGTCCGCATCGGCAATCATGCCTGGATCGGCGCCGGCGCCACGATTCTGAAAGGCGTCTGCATTGGCGAAGGCGCCATCGTCGGCGCGCAAGCGGTAGTCAGCATTGATGTGCCTGACTATTGCGTGGCGGTCGGCAATCCGGCGCGCATCGTCAAACGGCTCTCGCCGGAGCAAGCCCGCAGGCAAACGCAGGACGTTTCCGTGGTCGTTTAACGCCCATTGCGCGTCAAACCGCCGCCAAACCGGCGGCGGTTGCATGCGAGCAGGAACCATCTGGCCATTCAGACAGCTAAATGAGATAAATTCTCATTGACCTATTAAATGATAACGATTATCATTTTCTTAAATTCACACAGGAGCTGCCTCATGAACGCCATGCTGGTCGGAGCGGATACGCTCGGCAACATTCCCGACGTGCTGCAGAACTACGGCATCACCATCAACCGCCACCTGAGCGGACGCAACAGCTCGCACCAGCGCAAGGTGGACCGGCTGCCCGCCGGCACCGATCTGTTGATCCTGTTTACCGATTTTCTCGGCCACAATGTGATGCGCCATTTCCGCGAACTGGCGGCCGAGCAGCAAATCCGCTTCATCGCCTGTCGGCGTTCGGTATGCGCGCTCAAGCAATCGCTGACCGGCGCCGGCATGTGCGAAAACGCCTGCGCCGGCTGCCCGCGCGGCGCAGGCGAAAAGGCCGGCAAGCGCAAACGCTGACCGGCCCCTGGCACTGCTTTTCTCTAGATTTGCCCTTGTAGATTGCGAGCCGGCCCAGCCGGCTCATTTTTTTGGGAAACCTTAGGCCGCCATCGCCTCGCGCGCGCCCGCTGTCAAAGTAGCGACATATTCCGCCGTGCGCGCCTCGCGCGGCTGGTTGAAGATTTGCGCCGCCGCGCCCGCCTCCACCACCCGGCCATGCTCCAGAAACACCACGTCGCGCGCCACGCTCGCCGCCAGGCGCAGGTCGTGCGTCGCCATCAGCATGGTAACGCCCTCGCTCGCCAACTGCCGCAACACCGACACCACTTCCGCAGCCAGTTCCGGATCGAGCGCCGAGGTAGGCTCGTCGCACAGCAGCAATTGCGGCGACGGCGCCAGCGCGCGGGCGATGGCCACGCGCTGTTGTTGGCCGCCGGACAGCGTGGACGGCCAGGCTTGCACCTTGTGCGACATCCCGACTTTTTCCAATAGCTCCAGCGCTCGGCGCTCGGCTCTGTCCTTGGACCAGCGCTGCACCGTCACCAGCCCCTCCATCACGTTCTGCAACACCGTTTGATGCGGAAACAGCTGGAAGCTCTGAAACACCATGCCGGTTTGACGGCGGACGTTCAACACCGCCTCGCGCGGCAGTTTTTTGCCGGGAATGAAGCGCAGCGCTTCCTCGCCCAATCGCAGTTCGCCGCCATCCGGCGTCTCCAGCAAGTTGGCGCAACGCAGCAGCGTGCTCTTGCCGCTGCCCGACGGGCCGATCAAGGCGGTCACGCCGCCCTCGGCCAGCTCCAGGCTGACCTTGTCCAGCACGGTCTGGCCGCCGAAGGATTTGACGATATGGCTCAACTTGATCATGCGGCGGCTCCCACCGGCGACACATGCCGGTCAAAACGTTTTTCCAATTTTTCCTGCAACCAGGTCAGCACCGTGCTGAGCAGCAGATAAATGAAGGCGGTTTCCAGGTACAGCAGCAACGGCTCATAGGTAGTGGCGGCGATGCGCTGCGCTGCCTGGAACATTTCCGGCACCGTCAGCACCGCGGCCAGCGAAGTATCCTTGACCAAGGAGATGAAGGAATTGGCCAGCGGCGGCACCGCCACCCTGCCCGCCTGCGGCAGAATGGTGCGCACCATCGCCTGCGGCCAGCTCATCCCCAGCGAATATGCCGCTTCCCATTGCGCCTTTGGCACCGAGGCGATGGCGGCGCGTATCACCTCCGAGGTATAGGCGCCAACGCTGAGAATGAAGCCCAGCAAAGCAGCCGGGAAAGGATCGAACACGATGCCCACCCGCGGCAGGCCGTAAAAGATCACAAACAACTGCACCAGCAGCGGCGTGCCGCGCACCAGCCAGGAATAGCCCTTCACCAGCAGCACCAGCGGCCGCGGACCGAACAGGCGGATCAAGGCTACGATCAATCCCAGCGCCAGACCGCCGGCGAAAGACAATAATGTCAGCGGCACGGTGAACATCGCGCCGGCGTAAAGAAGCGACGGCAGCGAATCCGCCATCAATTGCAACCACTGAGGCATGGCCCCTCCTTCCTCATCGCGGCCCGAAAACCGCATCGCGCCGCCCCGCCGGCCTGCATCTCCGGCCCGGGTGGCGCGACTACATCAACTCAACGGCGGCTCAAGCTCAGCGCGACACATCGGCGCCGAAATATTTATGCGAGATCTTTTGATAGCTGCCGTCTGCCTTCAGCGCCGCCAAAGCCTTGTCGATGGCGGCCTTCAATTCCGGATTGCCCTTGCGCAACAATACCGCTGACGGCTCGCCGGACGATTCGGTGGCGGCGATCTTCAGCTTGGAGCCAGGCTGCTTTTTCTTGTAGTCGAGGAAAGACAGGCTGTCATTGATGGTGGTTTCCACGCGGCCGGATTCCAGCAAGGCCACCGACTCATTGAAGCCCTGGGTCGCCACCACTTCGGCGCCATAACGCTGCGCCAGCTTGCCGAAGTTGCTGGTCAAGGTATTGGCCGACTTGCGGCCTTTCAGGTCTTCAAAGCGCTTGATGTCGCGATTGTCGTTGCGGACGATCAGCACTGCCTTGGACACGATATAAGGTTCGGAGAAGTCATACTTGGCCTTGCGCGCGTCAGTGACCGCCACTTCATTGATCACCACGTCGTAGCGCTTCACATCCAGGCCGGCGATCAGGCCATCCCACTTGCCTTCGACGAACTGCGCCTTCACGCCCAGGCGCTTGGCGATGGCCTGGCCGATTTCAATGTCGAAGCCGGTCAGGTCGCCGGCGGGATTGTGGTAGGTGAACGGCGCATACGTGCCTTCGGTGCCGATTTTCAGCACGCCGGCTTTGCGGATGTCGGCCAGGTCGTCGGCGTGGGCGAAAGCGGCGAATACGGTCAGGGCCAGAGCGGCGGTCGATTTCCAGGCTTGCATCGAATCATTCTCCATCGTGTTTTGGTATCAGCCTGCCATGGCCAGCAGGCATGCAAGCACCTTACCATCGACATGTTATAGCTTTAAGTAATATTAACTTACTTGCTTATTCCATTTATCCGCATCCACCCCCTGAACGCTGATTCACTGGGTAATATCGGCGCCGAAGTACTTCTGCGAGAGCCGCTTCAAGGTGCCATCCGTCTTCAGCGCGATCGTGGCCTTGTCTATCGCCGCCTTCAACTCCGGACTATCCTTGCGCAAGATGATCGCGCACGGCTGCCCCTCCGCTTCTGCGGCCGCCACCCTCAACTTGCTGCCGGGCTGCTTTTTCTTGTAGTCCAAAAAAGCCAGGCTATCGTTTATCGTCGCATCGACCCGCCCCGACTCCAGCAATGACAAAGACTCGTTGAAACCCTGGGTCGGCACCACCTCCGCGCCGTAACGCAATGCCAGCTTGCCGTAATTGCTGGTCAGCGTATTGGCGGATTTGCGGCTCTTCAAATCCTCAAAGCGTTTGATATCGCGGTTATCCTCCCGCACGATCAACACCGCCCGCGTCGCATAATAAGGTTCGCTGAACGCGTACTTGAGCTTGCGCGCCTCCGTCACCACCACCGTGCTGACCACGTCGTAACGCTTGACGTCGATGCCGGCGAGCAAGCCATCCCAGCGCCCTTCGACAAATTGCGCGCGCAAGCCCAGCCGCGCGGCGATGGCGCGGGCGATGTCGACATCAAACCCTGTCAACGCCCCGCTCGCGTCATGATAGGAAAACGGGGGATAGGTCCCCTCGGTGCCGATGCGCAATTCGCCGGACTTGCGGACATCCGCCAGATCCCCCGCCTTCGCCAGCATCGCCAGCGAAGCCAAAACCAGCACTGCCATGCCCTTGCCGATATTCATGATCCTCTCCCTGCCAGGTTAAAAGGTCTGTTCCACAGCTTGAAGAAAACCATAACAGGGCCCACCCGGATGCCAAACCATGTTGTTTGGATAAACATATATGATTCAGATCGCGCATGGCTTGCCGCATGCATCGCAAGAAAAATAATGACAAAAGTATAAAATGGCGAATATTTCAAAAATAATTCAAAAAATGCTTGCGCGAAAAAACGGCCGCCGGTATAGTTCGCCTCCTGTCGACGGCGCGAAAGCGGAATCGACGGACTTGTGGGGGTATAGCTCAGCTGGGAGAGCGCTTGCATGGCATGCAAGAGGTCAGCGGTTCGATCCCGCTTACCTCCACCAAAGTCCCCATCGTCTAGAGGCCTAGGACACCGCCCTTTCACGGCGACGACCGGGGTTCGACTCCCCGTGGGGACGCCAAAATCTGGGGGTATAGCTCAGCTGGGAGAGCGCTTGCATGGCATGCAAGAGGTCAGCGGTTCGATCCCGCTTACCTCCACCAGAATACAATTTGCACAAGTCGCAGTCGGAATAAGCCACACAGCCCGATTGCGCAACAGGTTACCGTGGGGGTATAGCTCAGCTGGGAGAGCGCTTGCATGGCATGCAAGAGGTCAGCGGTTCGATCCCGCTTACCTCCACCACAACAACCTGTCCCCATCGTCTAGAGGCCTAGGACACCGCCCTTTCACGGCGACGACCGGGGTTCGACTCCCCGTGGGGACGCCATACAACTGGGGGTATAGCTCAGCTGGGAGAGCGCTTGCATGGCATGCAAGAGGTCAGCGGTTCGATCCCGCTTACCTCCACCAGTCCAAAAGCCGGAATCTTATGATTCCGGCTTTTTCTTTTTTATTTATCTAAAAATATCAAAAATAAAAAACGGCGCCACGCGCCGCCCTCCGCAAGACCTCCCGCTCAACGCCGTAACAAGCTCTCGGCCACGCCGGCCAGCTTGCCGGCATAGGCAGGATCCGTGGCATAGCCGCCTCGCTGCAAAGCCTGGGCGAACGCCCGGACATCGCCGCCCCGCCCCAGGGCGCCGCGGTAGCGCGGATTCGATCGCAACAATTCGGCGTAATCATCGAAGGCCGCGTGATAATCGGGATACGAGCGAAACGACTCCACCCTGGCCTGCTGCTTGCCATCGATGAACTCCGTCGTCAACGACGCCGCAGAGCCGCCATGCCAGCCGGCGCCAGCCTTGATGCCGAACAAATTATGGCTGCTGCCGCCATCTGCCCGCAAAACAGGCTTGCGCCCCCAGCCCGACTCCAGCGCCGCATGCGCCAGCACCACCGACGGCGCCACGCCCAACTTGGCCGCTGCCGAGGCCGCGAACGGCATCATCTCATCGACAAACGCCTGGCGGTCCGCAGGCAAAACCTCCCCGCCGCCAGCCGCCTCAATCTTTTGCCGCGCGCGCCACCCTTCCGGACTGATTTGGGCGGCTCCATCCGCCCCGCCCTCGGAAATGAAACGCGCCACCTCGGCCTTTACGCCCGCATATTGCTCGGCGAAACTCCCGCCAGACTCCGGCATGGACAGCGGCAAGGCGATATCTCCGCCAGACCACTCCCTCCCCGCCCCGGCGGCGGCGAACTCATTGCGGGACGTAAACATCGCGCTCCCCCTCCAACACCCTGCTCAAGGCCTCGCGCCGGCGCTGCAGCAACTCGCCGTTGCGCAGGTTCAAATCGCGGCAATCGGCAATCCATTGGCGCAAACGCGACCAATGCGTCAACCCCCTCTCGCGCAACGCCTCAGGCAAACCCGCCAACGCAGCCTCCACCGCCAGCGGCGCGCCAGGCGGGCACAAACGCTCCACCACCCGCAAGCGCTCGCGCCGGCGATCTTCCAACGCGTCGCACAGCTCGCTTATTTCCGCCGCGCAAGCGGAAAGCGCGGCCGCGTCATGCGCCAGCGCGGCCTGGAATTGCCGCTCCAGCAAAGACGCCAACTTGGGATAGTCGGCCAAATCGTCGCCCACCGTGACGAACAAGCTCTGCAGCCACGCCTTGCGCTCCATCAGCGTCCGCCGTGATATTGCTCGATCAGGCCGGCCAGGCGCTCGGCGTCGAAACGCACTTCGCCCCGCGCCAGCGCGGCGCGCACAGACTCCACCTTGTCCAGATCGATTTCCGGCAGGCTTTGAATCGGCGCAGCCAACGATGCCGCCGCGGCCGCCTCGCGGACCGTTGCCGGCGCTTTGCCCGCGCCGCGCTCCAGCTTGGCTGCCGCAGCCTGATCCGTCCGCCAGGAAGAAATTTGAGTGACTTGCATCTATCCGCTCTTAGAAAGTATTGGCCTGATGCCTTAACAAGGCGACGCCGCGCCGCCAAACTTAAATGCAAACGGCCCAGCCATGAGGGCTGGGCCGCCAGAAAACGCGGTCAGAAATTTTCCGGCAGCATTTTCAGCACGATGATGCGCCGGTTTTCCATCCGGATATAGTGGCCGTAGACCAGCTCCTTCAGTATCCGCGCCACCATTTCGCGAGAGGAGCCGATCTGATCGGCGATCTCTTGCTGCGTCAGCTGCTTCCGCAGGATCAACACGCCATCCTGCTCGATCAACATCTGATTGATCAAGATACGCACCCGGCCATACACATCCAGCAACGCGAGATTACGCGCCAGCGTCGTCACATGGCGCACCAAGCCTACCAGATGGCTCATCAAGCGCTTGCGCGCGGCAAGGCACCCCGGCAAACCATCCTCGCTGTCAAACAAATGACTCAGCATCTCCCGGCTGAAGCGCAACAAAGCGCTATCGTCGTCCGCCACCGCGGCGCTGCTGTTCGCGCCGCCGTCGACATAGGCATCCAGCCCCAATAACTGGCCAGGCATGACCATCTGCAAAATATACTTCTTGCCGGACTCGGCCACTTGCGATTGCACGCAGCCCGCCACCAGCAAATACACTGATTCCGCAGCCGAACCTTCCGCATAAAGCTGGTCACCTCTGCCCAGCCTGACGGTTTCACACTGCTCCAACACTTGCGCCAATACTTCGTCTTCCAGATGCCCAAACAACGGCGTCTGCCTCAACAACTGAGTAACTTGTTCTTGATTCATCGTGGTAATACGTCCCCGACATATCAGACAAACAACGGCAAATTTGTCAATGTCATTATTTATTGTATGTGACATGAGTTTTGACTCATATGCTCGTATTGTTATCAACTGCCGAGGAATTGTAAATATTTTGGTTAAAATTTATGTGAAAAAAGCACAAAAAAAAACCTTGCAATGCAAAGTTTCTTTTAGTACATAAAATATTAACAAATACCTAGTGAATACCTATGGTATTTTTCCTCAAAAGGTCCAGCTCTTTGGCATTTGGTAGCGCGGACGCAACACCTTTCAGCTTGGCGCTGCCGCTGGCCGGCTCGCCGAACATCGCCACCACCGCCTGAGCCTGTCCGGATGTCAGCACCAACAGTTCGATGCGGCGATTCACCGCGGCCAGCGGATGGGCCGAATCCAGCGGCGCCCGCTCCGCCATGCCCACCACCTGCAGCACCGAGTCGGCTGCCAAGCCGCCTTGCATCATATGCATGCGCGCAGCCATGGCGCGGCTGCTGGACAGCGACCAGTTGGACAAGGCGCCGAAACCGGCGCTGTGGTATTGCGCGGCATCGGTATGCCCCACCAGCAACAAACGGTTGTCGATCTCGCCCAGCATGGAGCCGATCTGCTGCAGCAGCGTGCGGAAACGCGGCTCCACGATGGCGCTGCCGCGCTCGAACATGCCTTGCTGGTCGGTATCGTGCAGGGTGATGCGCAAGCCATAGGGCGTGATCACCGTCTGCAGATTGCTGGAAAGCCCGGCCTGCTCGCTCATCTTGGCCAGATCGGCCGCCAGCTTGCGCAGATCCTCTTCGCTGTCGTAACTGCGGCGCGCGGCGGCCGTCGCATCCACGCCTTGCTTGTCGCTGTTGCGCACGACGGAGCGGCTGGCCGCCTGGCTGCCGGTGGAGCCGGGAATAGGCTCGCGGGGAATCAGGCTGCCCGGCGGGTTGCCCTGATGGTCGATCTGCTTGCCATTGCCCTGCAGCAAAGGATTGCCGCCGGAGGTGCTCAACATCTGCTGCAGATTTTCCTGGTCGCGCGCGGCCAGCACCCACAGCACCAGAAACAGGCACATCAGCGCCAACACGAAATCGGCGAACGCCACTTTCCAGGCGCCGCCATGCCCCTCGTCCGTCTGGCGGCGCGACACCCGCTTGATGACCGCGCCCTCGTTCTCGTTCTTGTTTTTCAATGGCGACATGGCGTCAAACCGCTCCTTCCAGCGTATTGATCCACGCCTCCAGCTGCGAGAAGCTGGGCTTGGTGTTCAACTGCACCAGGCGGCGGCCGGCGTCGATGGCCAGCAGCGGCGGCTTGCCGGACACATGGGTGGTCAACACCACCTTCACCGATTCGAAGTGCGACAACTCCTCTTTCACCTGCAGATGCATCACATTGGACAGCGGGTCCAACACGCCATAGCAAAAGAAAATACCGATAAACGTGCCCACCATCGCCGCCGCCACGCTTTCGGCGATTTCGCCGGCGCTGGCGCCCTGGCTGACCGTGTTCATCGCCATCACGATGCCCAGCACCGCCGCCAAAATGCCGAAGCCGGGCATGGCCTCGGCGATCTTGTGCAGCGATTTGGACGGCTGGCTCAATTGCTCGTGGATGGCGTCCAGCTCTTGATCCAGCACCCCTTCCAGCTCGTGCGCGGAAATCTTGCCCATCGCCATCAGGCGGAAGTTGTCGACGATGAAAGCCAGCAGCTTGGGACTCTCCAGCACCATGGGGTAGCGGTTGAACAAGGCGCTCTGGCGCGGCGCCTCCACATGCTGGTCCAAAGCCTTCAGGCCGCGGCTGGCGGTGATCAACAATTCGTACATCAGCAAGAGCTGCTGGCGCTGAAATTCGGCGCCGGCCTTCTTGCGCATCACCACGCGCTTGATCTGGCCGCCCATCTCTTTCAGCACATGCGGCGGATTGCCCAGCACGATGGCGCCCAGCGCCGCGCCGCAGATGATCAATAACTCGGTGGGCTGCCAGATGATGGACAACACGCCGCCATGCAGCATGAAGCCGCCAAACACGCAAACCAACACAATCAGAATGCCAAACAATTGCTGCATGGGAGATTTCCTCGTTCAGGCCGCCGCGAGGCAAGCCTGCATCTTCTTCAGGGCGCTCTTGTTGATCTGGCAGATGCGGGCTTCAGTCAATTCCAGCACCGCCGCGATCTCCTTGAGACTGAGTTCATATTCGTAATACAGCTGGATCACGGTCTGCTCCCGCGAGTCCAGCGCGCTCAGCGCATGCGTCAGCACGCTGAGGCGCTCCAAGCGGGCCTCCGGCGAGCCCTCCCCGGCCAATTCCACGCCCGCGGCCACCATCTCGTCGAAACTGGCCATCTCCTCGGCGTTTTCCGCCAGCAGCGCTTCGCGATACGCGTCGGGATCCAGGCCCAGATGCGTCGCCACCTCAGCCTCGGCCGGCTCGCGGCCCAGCTTGCGGCGCAATTCGCGCAAGGCGTCGCGCGCGCGATGCGCCTCCTGCCTCACCGAGCGCGGCCGCCAGTCCAGCCGCCTGAGCTCATCCAAAATGGCGCCGCGGATGCGCAAACCGGCAAAAGCGGCAAAGCGTTCGTCCGGCTCTCCGCCGTAGCGGCGCAGGCAGTCCAGCAGGGCCATCAGGCCGATCTGCTCCATGTCTTCGCGGTCGAACACGCCGCCGGCCTGGCTGGACAGCTGGCGCGCCGCGCGCTTCACCAGCGGCGCGTACTCCGCCACCCAGCGGGCTTCGTCTATGGCCTGCGCGGCCGGGAAATAGCTTTCGGCGTACATCGCGGTTTATTCGATGATCAGCTTGCTGACCATCACCTCGCTGAAAGGCCTGTCCATGCGCTCGCGCAGGTAAATGCCCAGGTAAGCCTTGTCCAGCAAGCGTTGGTAATCGTCGATGTTCAAGGCGTTGGCGCGCTCGCGGCTCAGTTGCGACAAGGCCCGCACCGCCACGCTCTTGAGCAGCGGCAGCTGCGACTTGACCTTGGCTTCATTGTCCGGCGTCGAGCGGAACACCAGGTCCACCGCCATATACTTGGGATCGCCGCCGCTTTCGCTGCGCAACATCACGATGATCTTGTCCAGGCTGACAAAACGGTAATCGACCGCTTGCGGCTTGATGGGCTCGTCCAGCGCCGGGCTTTGGTAATACCACCAGCCGCCGCCCGCCAGCGCCGTCAATACCGCGACCACGGCGGCCACGATCAGGATCCTGCCCTTCATTCATCCATCCTTTCGTCCGCCTGCTTAGCTCAGGCGGAATGATTCGGTTTCTGCCTCGTCAGCCAATTGCAAGGCGCGTCCCGGCTGCGACTGCTGTTGCTCGCGCCCCTGGCGCCCGCCCTGCCCCTGGCCTGGCAGCGCGCCCTCGCGCACTTCCACCGCCACCTGGGTGTACTGGCGGCTGTTCAAGTCTTGCCGCAAGGCATCGCCGATGTTTTGCAGCTGGCGAACCACCTCGCCGTGCGAGGCGGTGAACTCCACCGTCAGCGCGCCCGCCTGATGGCGGATGGCGATCTCCAGCGTGCCCAGCGCCGGCGGATCCAGCCGGATGGTGGCGCGGTCCATGCTCTGGCTGCTCATCACCTGCAAGCGCTCGCCCAGCGCCGCCTGCAGCTTGCCGCTCCAGCTTTCCGGCTTGGCCGCCGGCAGGGATAGCGCGAAGGGCTCGGCCTTCTGCCCGCTCTCCGGCAGACGCAAAGCCGCCGGCAGAATGGCCGGAGCGGGCGATGCCGGCGCCGCCGCATCCTTATCCGCCAGCGCGGCCAATTGCTCGCTCAAATTCATCGTCAGCGCCTGTCGCGCCGAATCGGCGGGAGCGGACGCTGTCCGCGAAACCTCTGCGTCGCCGCGCGCGGACAGGCCCTCAATGCCTGCGCTCGCGGCGGCGGGCGCCGCGCCAGGCTGCGCCGCAGACGGCATGATGGCCTGCAGCAGTTGCCAAGCCGGCGCGGGCTGCAAGGCCGGCGTCAGCGCCGCGTCGACGGGCTTGGCGGGCTTGCTTTCCTCATCCTCGCCTTCCGTCGAAGACGGCTTGGCCGGAACGGCGGCTTGACCCTCTGGCGCAGCGGGCGCCAAGCCGGCGTCGGCCTGAACGCCGTTCGGCAAGGGCGCCGTTTCATCCTCGCCCAGTCGGGGTTGCGCATTCTGCAGCGCGTCGGCGAAATTGTCGGCGGCGCCGGCATCCAGCCAGGAAAGATCATCCAGCGCGGCCGCGACCGCGCCTTCATCGCCCGCGTTCGCCGCTGCCGGCACTTGCGGCGGAGCCACTCTCGTCATTGCTGCTCCCATTCGGAAAATTGCGCGTAGGCCAATTGACCCTCGCGCTGGCCGCCCATGCCGGCCAACCGGTGTTGCAAAGCGTCCAGTTCGGCCTGGCTGGCGGCCATGGCCTGGCGGTAAGCTGCGGACAAGGCGGCGCGGTCCGCCGCGTCCAGCTCCGCCAGCCTTTCGGACAGCATCCGGCGCAAACGCAGATCCAGAGCGGACAGCGCCTCCCAGTCCCGCTCGCGGCCGGCTTCGACGACCGCCTGGCACCAGCGCGCCACCTCGGGCTTAGGCATGCTGGTCCCGCACGCCCATCCAGCCGCCCTTGAGCTTGAGCAGCAAGGCCTCGGCCTCGTCCAGCGCCGCCTCATCCAAAGCCACGCTGGCCTGGTACAGCTTGTGCGCGCAGTAGTCGTACAGCCGCGCCAGGTTGGCCACCACCTCGCCGCCGGTCTCGAAATCCAGCGCGCTGGACAAGCCGTTGAGGATGTTGATGCACTTGGTGATGCTTTCGCCCTTCTGCTCATAGCGCTGCTGGCGGATGTGGCCGCGGGCGCGGGCGATTTCCTCCAGCAAGCCGTCGAACAGCACCAGCACCAGCTCCACTTGATTGGCCGAATGGGTCTGCGCTTCCAGATTGACCGCGTGGTAGCTGCGGTAGGCTTCGTAATCCACGGTATTGATCCTGCTTGTCTGCTATCAGTTGAAATTGAACATGCCCATCGTCTGGGTCATCTGGTCCTGCATGCTTTGCAGCTTGGTGAACTGCGCCAGATAACGCTGGTAAGTGGCTTCGTACTGTTTCTGCAAAGCGTCCTGGCGCCGGTCCAGGTCTTTTTGCTGGCGATCGCCGCTGTCGCGCCGCTGCTTGAGCAGGCCATTGCTGTAATTCAGCCACTTGTCGAGATAGTCGCTGCTCTGCTTGAGCGCGCCGTCCTGGCCCGCGCCGTTGAAATAGCGGTCCAAGGCGTCCGGGGCCGCCTTCAGCGTCTCGCCCAATTTCTTGCTGTCCAGCGTCAGCGTGCCGTCGCGGCTGGCGCTGATGCCCAATTTGCCAAGGGTGATCCCGTCGTAGGACTGGCGCAGAATGGTGTTGAGCTGGCTCTTGAGCGCGCGCACGCTGGAGTCGTCGGCGAAGGCCGCGCCGGGCTTGCCGCTGGAGCCCGGCTGCGACAGATCGGAAATCGCCTTGTAAATCTTGTTGTAGGCGTCGACGAAGGACTGCACGTTGGCGTTGGTGTCGCTGTCGCTGCGGCCGATGGACAATTGCAGCGGCGGATCGCCGTCCTTGCTCAGCTTGTTGACGGTGAAGCTGACGCCCTCGATGTTGTCGAAGGTATTGGAGCCCTGCTGCAGACGCACGCCCGCGCCCTTGCCGCCCATCCAGGCGATGGCGTCTTGCGCCTTGCTCAGCTCCTTGGGCGCAGACAGGCCGGCCTTCAAGCCCGCGTCAGTCACGCCGCCCAGATCCAGAGAAATCGCGTTTTTCTCTCCGCTCTTGCCCGCCGACAGCACCAGCTGGCTGACGCCGTTATTGGTAAGCACCATGGCGTTGACCTTGCCGGCGTTGCCGTCGGCGCGGTTGATCGCCAGCGCCAGCTCGCTGGGCGTCAGCTTGCCGTCGCCGTCCTTGTCCACGCCATCCAGCGCCACAGTGAAGCTGTCGCCGCCGGCCAGCTTGATGGTGAATTTATCGCCGGCCTTGGCCGTCGCGCTGGCGAGCTCGCCCATCAGCAATTGCTGCGAGCTGGCCAGCTGCTCGACGAAGACGCTGTAATTGCCGGCCTGGGCATTGCCCTTGGCGCTTACCGTGGCCGCGCCGTCCGGCGTGGCGGTGGCGCTCATCGCCGACAGGCTTTTCTTGCCGGTCAAGGAGGTCAAGCTGCCTTTGTAGTCCTGCAGCGCCTTCTGCAATTGGCCCAGCGCGTCGCCGCGCGCCTTCGCCGCCTTGGTCTGGGTATCCAGCTGCTTTTGCAGATTGCCCAGGCTGTTGCGGGCCAGGTTGTCCGCCCAGGTGCTGGGCGGCATCGCGTTGAAATCTATTCCCATTGCGCTCTTTCCTTGTCGGCTGCCGGTAATGCAGTTAACAGGCGACCGGAAGCGGGCCGCGCTGAAACAACGTGAATTTTCACCATCCGCCGCGCCCTCTCAGCCAAACCTGCCCGGCGGCTTCGTCGCTGCGTTTTTGCTCGCCTCGCGCCGCGGTTTCGCGCCACTCCGCGAGCTTTTCGTCGCGCAGCCTCCGCGCCTGCTCTTCGCGGCAACGCGCGGTCTGAAGCCGCTGGCGGCTGATTTCGGCATCGGCCGCCGCCAGTTGCATGTCTTGCTGCTGCGACTGGCGCAAGCCTTGCAGATGGCGCTTGTAATCGGCGCAGTTGAGCGCCAGCGCCGGATGCGGGGCCGCGCCGCTGGCGCCGCTGGCGGACGACAACTCGTCCAGCCGCTCGATATTGCGGCGATAGCGTTCCTGCAGCCGCCGTTTGGCCGCCAATTCGGCTTCCAGTTTTTCGCCGTCGCGTTCGCGCAGCTGCAGCAGCAGGTTCAGTTGATCGATGGCTTGATTCATGCTCGGGCCAGCTCCTGCATCCGCTGCCGGACATCCTCGAACGGCGCGCCTTCGTCCGCGCCTTGGCGCAGCCAGGCCTCGATGGCCGGCTGCAGACGCAGCGCGCGGTCAGTGGCGGCGTCCGCGCCCGGCACATAGGCGCCCAAGGGCAGCAAGCCGCGCACTTCCTGATAACGGCTCCAGGCGCCGCGCAGTTCGCGCGCGGCGGCGGCATGCTCGGCAGTGATCAGCTGGCTCATGCAGCGGCTGACCGAGCGGGAAATGTCGATGGCGGGATAATGGCCGCGCTCGGCCAGCTCGCGGCTGAGCACGATGTGCCCATCCAGAATGGCGCGGGCGGTGTCCACTACCGGGTCTTGCTGATCATCGCCTTCGGCCAGCACGGTGTAGATGGCGCTCATGCTGCCCTCGCCCCTGTCGCCGTTGCCGGCGCTCTCGGCCAGGCTGGGCAGCAGGCCGAACACCGAGGGCGGATAGCCGCGCGTGGCCGGCGGCTCGCCCAGAGCCAGCGCCACCTCGCGTTGCGCCATGGCGTAACGGGTCAGCGAATCCACCAGCAGCAAGACGTTATGGCCCTGATCGCGGAAGTGCGCGGCTATGGTGTGGGTCAGCTCAGTTGCCTTGAGCCGCATCAGCGGCGACTCATCGGCCGGCGCCACCACCAGCACCGCCTTGGCCAGCCCTTCCGGCCCCAAGGCATGCTCGACGAACTCGCGCACCTCGCGGCCGCGTTCGCCTATCAGCCCCACCACCACCACATCGGCCTCGGTATGCCGGGTGATCATGCCCAAGAGCACGCTCTTGCCGACGCCGGAACCGGCGAACAGGCCGACACGCTGGCCGCGACCTACCGTCAGCAGGCCGTTGATGGCGCGCACGCCGACATCCAGCGGCGCGGCAACCGGGTTTTTCTTCAGCGGATTGATTTGCGGCGGATGGGCGGCCAGCGGAAACTCGCCGCCCAGACGGCCCTTGTCGTCCAGCGGCTCGCCCAGGCCATTGACGATGCGGCCCAGCCAGCCGTCGCCTATCATCAGGCCGCCGTTGTCAGGCGCGGGCACGACCCGCGCGCCGGTAGTCAAGCCCACCGGCTTTTTGAACGGCATCAAGAAAGACACTTCGCGCCTGAAGCCCACCACCTGCGCCTGAAGCCAGCCGCCGCCGGCGGTTTCCACCAGACAGCGCTGGCCAGTCTCCAAGGGGCAGCCCACGCTTTCCAGCAAGAGGCCGCTGACGCCCACCAGCTTGCCGCTGATGGTGGCGACCGGGGTGTCCGGAATGGCGAGCTGGCTGAGGGTCTGGCGCAGCATGCTTAGCTAGGCTCCGTTTGCAGCTGCTCGCGCAGGCTGTCCATGCAGTGCTTCAGCCGCTGCTGGCAGCCGGCATCGGCCTCGGACGAAGCGGCCCGCACCCGGCATTCGCCCGGCGCCAGCGCGTCGTCGGCGATCAGCTTCCAGCGGGCGGCGCGCTCAGGCGCCAGCTCCTGGATGCGCTGGCATTCTTCCGGATTGAGCAACACTTCCACTTCGCCCTGGCTGTGCGCGTCTTGCGGCAGCGCGGCCAGCGTTTCCTCCACCAGGTCCAGAATCTGCGCCGGTTTCAGCGCCAGCTCGCAGCGGATCACCTGGCGCGCCACCTTGGCCACCAGATCCACCACTTCGTCGCGCTGGGCGGCCTGGTAATCGCGGCACAGCTGGCGCAACTGCTCGATGGCCGACTCCAGCGGCGCGCCCAGCGTCTCCAGTCCGGCCAGCGTTTCGGCGCGCGCGGCGGCCATGCCCTCGGCTCGGCCCAGCGCCACTCCCGCCTGATAGCCGGCATCGCGGCCAGCCGCCTCGCCGCTGTCGTAGCCTTCGCGATAACCGGCATCCATGCCTTGGCGGAAGCCATCGGCGGCGGAAGCCTGCACCTCGGCGGCCGCCATCGGCTCCAGCGGAGCGCCTTCGATCAGCGGCGGAAAACGGAAGGTGCGCCACTGCTTCATTCCACTACCTCTTCAGGGAATAATTGCAGGTCGATCTCGCCGGCGTCGGCCAGCTGCCGCACCTGGGCCATGATTTCGCGGCGGGCTTCCTCCACCCGGCTCTTCGGCACCGGGCCGGAGCGGCGCATGGTGGCCTCGAAGTTTTGCGCCTGGCGGCGCGGCATGGTCTGGATGATGGCTTCGCGCACCGCGGGCTCCGCGCCCTTGAGCGCCACCGCCCACAACTCCAGCGGCACATCCTCGCAAATGCGCATCAGCACTTCCTCGGTCTGGCGCGACAGGATGAAGAAGTCGTACATGCGCACTTCGATCTCGTCGACGATTTCCGGGTCGTGCGCGCGCAGCAGCTCCATCATCTGGCCGCGATCGCCCTGCAGGCGGTTGAGAATGTCGGCGGTCTGCTGCATGCCTTCCACCACGGTGCTTTGGGTGTGCAGGCTTTCCAGGCAGCGATTGACCAGTTCGTCCAATTCATCCAGCAACTCGCGGTCCACGTCTTTCAAACGGGCGATGTGCGCCAGCACGCTGTCGCGGCTGACGGCCGGCAGCGCCTCCACCACCTGGCCGGCCAGGGCCGGCGGCAAGAAGGCGAGGAAGACGGCCTGCATCCGCACATGCTCGGCGGCGATGCGGTCGGCCAGCCATTGCGGCGATACCCACTGCAGCCGCGCCATCTTGGGGCGGATGGCGTCGCCGTAAATGGTATCGAGCACGCTGCCGGCGATGTCGCCGCCCAGTGCCAGCTCCAGCGAGCGCTTGAGGAAGCTGCGGCTGGCGCCGTGGACGCCGCTTTGCTCGCGGTATTCGTCAAAGAAACGCTGGATGGTGGTGCGCACTGCGTCCACCTTGATGCCGCTCATGCTGGACATGGCCTGCGTCACCTGCAGCAGCTCTTCGCGGCTCAGGCAGCGCAGCACCGCCGCGGCAGGCTCCTCGCCCATGCACAGCATCAGCACGGCGGCTTGCTCGATGGCGCTCATCTGGCCATTGGCGCTGGCCGGCAGCGGCGCGGCCGCCGGTTCGAAATTATTGTTTACGTCCATTGTTCTGCACCCATTGTTTGACCACCTCGGCGACGCGTTCCGGCTCCTTGGCCGCCAACGCCTTCAGGTGATCCACCATCACATCGACCGGCGAGCCGGCCGGCGGCAGATCGTAATTTTCCAGCAAGGGCACCACCGGGCTGTCGCCAGGCGCGGCGGACAGGGCCGCCTGGCGCTGGGCGGCGGCCTCGCGCAGCGGACGGTTGTCCAGCAGCGGGTCTTCCGGCGTCACGTCCACCTCGCCAGGGGCGAAGTCCGCCAGCTTGCGCTCGGCCAGGCGCTGCGCCAGCCGCAGCAGCGGCCGCGCCAGCAACAAATAAGCCAGCAGCAAACCCAGGCCGTAAACCAGCCAGCGCGCGCCCTCGAACCAGGTTTCCGGCTGTTCCCACAGCGGCGGCTCCTGCGAGACAGCGGCGAAATTGAGAGTGGAGACGGCTAGCACGTCGCCGCGGACCGCGTTGATGCCCAGGCCGTTGCGCAGCAACTTGTCGATATTGGCCAGGTCGGCCTGCTGCCAGCCGCGGCGGCCCGGCGCGGCGCCCTGATTCAGCACCACGGCCACGCTGAGGCGGCGCAGCGTGCCGCGGGCGCGCTTGATATTGGTGATATTGCGGTCGTAAGCATACTGGCGAGTGACGGCGTTCTTGCTGTTGCCGGCCTTCTCGCCCGCGCCGCCGGAAGCGTCGGTATTGACCGGGCGGTTGCTCAGCGAGCCCGGCACGCCCAGCGCCATGCGCTCGGTGCTGGTTTCTTCGCGCGAAGCCTCATTGGTGACCTTGGGCGCTTCGCCGTATTTCTCGCGCGTCTCCTCAACCTTGTCGTTGTCCACCTCGGCGGTGACGCTGACTTTGAAATTGTCCGCGCCCAGCGTCGGCCCCAACAGGTCGCGCACATTCTGCAAGGCCTCCTGGCGGAAGCGCTTGGCCGCGTCGCTGTCGTTGCCCACCATGCCGCCTTCGGACAGATCGACATGGGCGGACAGCAGATTGCCGGCCTGATCGACCAGCGTCACCTGCGCCGGATCCAGCGTGGAAACGCTGCCGGCCACCAGCTTGACCACGGCGGCGATCTGCTCGTTGCTAAGCTGCTGGCCGGGCTTCAGGGTGGCGACGACGGATGCCGAGCCCTTTTCCGAGCCGGCGGTGACAAAGGAAGTCGTCCGCGGCAGCGACAGGTGCACGCGCGCGCTCTTGACCGGATCCAGCGCCTGGATGCTCTGCGCCAGCTCGCCCTCCAGGCCGCGGCGGAAGCGCACGTCCTGCACAAACTGGCTGACGCCCAGCGGGTCGTTCTTGTCCAACAGCTCCAGGCCGGCCGGCAGCTGCGCCACCACGCCCTTGGCCGCCAGTTGCATCCGCACTCGGCCCAATTGATCTTCCGGCACCAGCACCTGGCCGGTTTGCGGGTGAATCCGGTAAGGGATTTTCTCGGCGTCCAGCGCCGCCATCATATCGGCGGCGCTGACTTTTTCCTGCGCTCCGAACACCGGCTTGTAGCTGGCGTCGTCGCGCCACAGCCATAGCGTCAAGGCCACGCTGAAGCCTACCGCCAACAGCACGATGGGCAAAAGATAGCGCCAGGCCTGAGCCGGCATCAGTTGGCGGCCATTCAGCCGCTGCTGGAATGCGGCCAGGCCGCTGCGCAATTGTTGAACCACTGTCTGCTTCCCCGCTTACAGCTGCATCTTGATCAGCTCGTCCACCGCGCCGACCACCTTGTTCCGCACCTGCATCAGCATGGAGAACGACAGATTGGCCTCCTGGCTCATCAGCATGGCGCCGACCAGATCGTCGCTCTGGCCGCTGTCCACCTCGGTCATTTTTTCCGAGGCCAGGCGGTTCTGGCCGTCCACGTCGCGCACCGCGTCCATCATGGCCTGGCCGAAACCATGGCTCTGGCTCGCGCCCGGCTCATGCGCGGCGGGGCGAGGGGCGATGTCTTTCCCCATGGCGGACATGTCGCCCAGCAACTGGCTGCGGTCGGCGTGGATCATCATTGCCAAATTGGCGGACATCGCGGCTCCTTAAAGCACGGTTGAAAAATCTCGACTCATGCCCCCGCGGAGAATCCAATGCGGATCTTGCAAGAGGGCTGGCGGATTTTAAACTCAATGATTTATTACACCGTTGGTATTTTTCACAATGTCAACCGTGAATTTTCCCCCTTTACCGCTGTCCGCCAGTCAGTAAGATGCACACTCCCAGCAATCGCCGGGGCGTGCTCGCGCCGGCCAAAACGAAAACAGCCATGCCCAAAGCCAAAATCGTTGCGCCGGAGGAAGGCGCCAGCCTGCAGGCCTTGGACCTGCGGACCCTGGGCCGCCCCACCCATCTGCTGCCGCTGTTCGCCCGCGCGCTCAGCCAGGAGCTGGAGGATTTCTTCGACCGCGAGCTGAACCGCCGCTACCACGCCGGCTTCCGCATCGCCGCCTTGCGCCAGCATTTGCCGGCCCAGGACGAGTTGCGCTGGCAATGGCATCAACTGGGCGAATGGCAGCTGGGCAGCCATATCGACCGCGCCCTGCTGTTGGGCATTCTGGACTACCGCTTCGGCGCGCCCGCCGCCCCGGAGCAGGCGGAAACCGCCCTGCCCGCCGAAACCGAAACCGAGCGCCGGCTGCGGCGCAATCTGGCCGAGCGGCTGCTGCCGCGGCTGGCCCGCGCCATCCACAAGCTTGGCCACACCGCGCCGGGGGAGCAGACGCCGCGCACCCTGCCTTACGCGCCGGTCGCCGCCTGGCAGCTGGAAATCGAACTCTCCGACGGCGACGCGCCGCGCGGCGCCTTGCGGCTGCGGCTGGATGCGGCCGCCCTCGACGCGCTATTGGCGCGGCTGTCCAGCCAACGCCCCGCCGGCGTTGCGCCTCAAGCCGCCGGCAGCTTCGCCGAACTGCTGAAGCTGAAACTCAGCGCCGCGCTGCTGGAGCAAACCCTGCCCTTGGGCGCCATTCTCGATCTCAAGCCCGGCAGTGTGCTGCCGGTCGCCCTGCAAGCGCGCGCCGACGTCAGCGTGCGCGGCAAGCCGCTGTTCACCGCCCAGGTAGCGGAACGGCAAGGCAAGCTCTGCCTCAGCGGCTTTCACGCCGCCGAATGAAAGGAAAGCATATGGATCTGAACCAAGATTTCGACCTGGACGGCATTCTGGATGGACTGGATGCCCCCGAGGCCGCGCCGGCCCAGGCCGCCGCCGCGCCGCGCGACATGAGCGCCTTTTTGCGCAAGATTCCGGTCAAGCTCACGCTGGAAGTGGGCGGCGCGGACATCTCGCTGGCCGACTTGTGCCAGATCGGCCCCGGTTCGGTGATCGAACTGGACAAGGTGGCCGGCGAGCCCTTGGACATCAAGGTGAACGGCACGACCATAGGCCGCGCCGAGGTGGTGGTGTCCGGCGACAACTACGGCTTGCGCGTGGTGGAATTGAACGATCTGCAGCTGGACAGCCTGGCCTGATGAAACGCGTCCTTCCCGGGCTGCCCGCCATCGCATTCGGCCTGCTGCTCGCCGCGCCCGCCTGGGCCGAGCCCTTGAAGCTGCTGACGGCCAACGCCGGCGGCGCGGCGGTGGACTTCACGGTCAAGACCCAGATCCTGATCCTGATGACGGCGCTGGGCCTGCTGCCCATCCTGGCGCTGATGATGACCAGCTTCACCCGCTTCGTCATCGTGCTGTCCTTGCTGCGCCAGGCGCTGGGCCTGCAACAGGGCCTGCCGAACCGGCTGATCACTGGCGTGGCGCTGATCCTGACGCTCTTGGTGATGCGTCCGGTGGGCCTGCAAGTGTGGAATGAGGCCATGGTGCCGTTCGATCAGGACAAGATCACCATGCAGCAGGCGCTGGAAGTCGCCGCCAAGCCGGTCAGCCGCTTCATGCTGGCGCAAACCAGCAAGGCCGCGCTCAGTCAGGTGGCGCGCCTGTCGGGCGAGTCCGACACGCTCAAGCCGGAAGACCACGCCTTCACCGTCAAGCTGGCGGCCTTTGTGCTGTCCGAGCTGAAAACGGCTTTCCAGATCGGCTGCATGCTGTTCATCCCCTTTTTGGTGATAGACCTGGTGGTGTCCAGCGTGCTGATGGCGATGGGCATGATGATGCTGTCGCCGCTGGTGATTTCGCTGCCACTGAAATTGCTGTTGTTCGTGCTGGTGGACGGCTGGTCGCTGACCGTCAACACCCTGGTCACGTCGATACAGGCTTATTGAGGATCCCGCCCCATGCTGACCCCGGATATCGCCGTCGACATCGTCAACGACAGCCTGCGCGTGGTGGTGACGCTGGTGGTGCTGCTGGTGCTGCCCAGCCTGATCGTCGGCGTGGTGGTGAGCCTGATCCAGGCCGCCACCCAGATCAATGAACAGACGCTATCCTTCCTGCCCCGCCTGCTGGTGGTGCTGCTTACCATCGCGCTGGCCGGGCACTGGATCACCGGCTATCTGATGGACTTCTGCGTCGCCATGTTCCAGCGCGCCGCCAGCCAGGTCGGATGAGCATGCAGGGCCTGTACGCCCAGTGGCTGGACCTGATCCCCGCCGTGTGGTGGCCGTTTTGCCGCTTGCTGGCGGCGTTCAGCATCGCGCCCTTCATCGGCGACGCCGTCGTGCCGCTGCAAGCGCGCATCGGCTTGGCCCTGGCGCTCGCCGTCGCCTGCATTCCCGGCATGCCGGCGCATTCGCCCATCGACCCGTTCACCCTGCACGGCATCGCCGCCAGCGTGGAGCAAGTGATCATCGGCCTGTTGTTCGGCCTGGCCTTTCAACTGACCTTGTCCATCCTGGCCTTGCTGGGCTTCTTGCTGTCCTCGCAGATGGGCCTGTCGATGGCGGTGATGAACGACCCCGGCAACGGCAACAGCTCGGACGTGGTGTCCAGCCTGCTTTACCTGTTCGCCGCGCTGCTGTTTTTCGCCATGGACGGCCACCTGGTGCTGGCGCAAGTGGTGTACGCCAGCTTCCGCGCCTGGCCGCTGGGCGGCGGCATTCCGCAAGCCTCGCTCGGCGCGCTGGCCGGCAGCGTGGGCTGGGTGATGTCGGCGGCGATGATTCTGGCCCTGCCGGTGGTGTTCGCCACCTTCGTGGTGCAAGCCGGTTTCGGCATGATCAACCGAGTGGCGCCGGCGCTGAATCTGTTTTCGCTGGGTTTCCCGGTGGTGACGCTATTCGGCCTCGGCACCCTCACCTTGCTGATGCAGGTGCTGCCGCCGCAATACCTGAGCCTGAGCGAGCAAACGCTGCGGCTGTTGAACCAGTTGCTGGAGATGGGCCATGGCTGAGGCGCATCAGAGCGACAAAACCGAAAAGGCCACGCCGCAGCGGCTGCGCAAGGCGCGCGAGCAAGGCCAGGTGCCGCGCTCCAAGGACCTGGCCGCCGCGCTGGGCCTGATCCTGGCGCTGAAGCTGGTTTTCTGGCTGGCGCCCGGCTGGCTGGACGACTTCCGCCAGCTGTTCGCCCTCGCCTTCGCCTCGCTGTCCGGCCAGGGCGCGCTGGAAAACAGCTGGTCCAAGCTGTTTGGCGGCACGCTGCTGCTGATCTTGAAAATGCTGGCGCCGCTGGCCGTCATCCCGGCGCTGATGCTGGTCGCCAGCCTGTTTCCCGGCGGCTGGGTGTTTGTGCTGAACCAGCTCAGCCCCAAGTTCGAGCGGATGAACCCGCTGGCGCACTTCTCCCGGCTGGCCTCGCCCAAGCACGCCAGCGAGATCGGCAAATCCATCGCCAAGGCGCTGGTGCTGGGCTGGCTGCTGTACCGCATCGCCAGCGCCTCGCTGCATGATTTCTTCGCCTTGCACAGCATGCCGCTGCTGCCCACCCTGGCCGGCGCGGCCGACCTGCTGCTGGGCGCGCTGATCCAGCTGGCGGCGGTGTTTTTGCTGTTCGCGCTGGCCGACCTGCCGCTGCAATGGTTTCTGTTCCTCAAGCAGCAGCGGATGAGCAAGCAGGAAATCAAGGAAGAGCACAAGAACACCGAAGGCCGGCCCGAAGTGCGCCAGCGCATCCGCCAGGTGCAGCGCCAACTGGCGCAGCGCGGCGTGCGCAAGGCGCTGCCCGGCGCCGACGTCATCATCGTCAACCCCAGCCACTACGCAGTGGCGCTGAAGTACGACGAAGACCGCGCCGAAGCGCCCTTCATCGTCGCCAAGGGCGTGGACGAGATGGCGCTGTACATCCGCCAATTGGCGGACGAACTGAAACTGACGGTATTGCCGCTGCCGCCCTTGGCGCGCGCGGTGTACCACACCACCCAGGTCAACCAGCAAATCCCCGCGCCGCTGTATCGCGCGGTGGCGCAGGTTTTGACCTATGTTCTGCAACTGAAGGCGTTTCAGGCGGGTAGCCGCCGCAGCCGGCCCTTGCTGCCGGATCTGTCGGTCCCGCGCGAATTGTCCGATCCCGATCCCGCACCATGAACTCGCTGACCAAACTGCTGGCCGATATCGGCCGCCACAAGCTCGCCGCCCCGCTGTTCCTGCTCGCCATCCTGGCGATGGTGATGCTGCCCCTGCCGCCCTTGGCGCTGGACATGCTGTTCACCTTCAACATCGTGCTGGCCATCATCGTGATCCTGGTCAGCGTGTCGGCGCGGCGGCCGCTGGATTTCTCGGTATTCCCCACCATCATCCTGGCCACCACGCTGATGCGCTTGTCGCTGAACGTGGCCTCCACCCGCGTGGTGCTGCTGCACGGCCATGAAGGGACGCATGCCGCCGGCCGGGTGATCGAAGCCTTCGGCAATGTGGTGATAGGCGGCAACTTCGTGGTCGGCATGGTGGTGTTCGTCATCCTGATGATCATCAACTTCATGGTGGTGACCAAGGGCGCGGAACGGATTTCCGAGGTGTCGGCGCGCTTCACGCTGGATGCGCTGCCCGGCAAGCAGATGGCGATCGACGCCGACCTGAACGCCGGCCTGATCAACCAGGAACAGGCCCAGCAGCGCCGCCGCGACATCGCCACCGAGGCGGACTTTTACGGCGCGATGGACGGCGCGTCCAAGTTCGTCCGCGGCGACGCCATCGCCGGCATCCTGATCCTGATCATCAACCTGTTCGGCGGCGTGGCCATCGGCGCGCTGATGCACAATCTGACGATGGGCGACGCCTTCCGCCAGTACGCGCTGATGACCATAGGCGACGGCCTGGTGGCGCAGATACCGGCGCTGCTGCTGTCGTCCGCCGCCGCCATCATCGTCACCCGCATCAGCGACGACGGCGACATGCAGCAGCAGGTGGGCAGCCAGATGCTGGCCTCGCCGGTGGTGCTGATGAGCGCGGCCGGCATGATGCTGGTGCTGGCCATCATCCCCGGCATGCCGTGGCCCACCTTCCTCGGCTTCGCCGCGCTGCTTGGCTTTGTGGCCTGGCGCATGCACGCGCGCCGGCCGGTCGCCGCCAGCTCGCTCAATCAGACCGCGATCAAGGCGGCGCTGCAGGGAGAGGCGGACGTCGAACTGGAGTGGAGCACCCTGCCCTGCGCCGACACGCTGGGCGTGATGCTGGGCTACCGCCTGGTGACGCTGCTGGACGCCGGCCAGGGCGCGCCGCTGACCAAACGGGTGAAGGGCGTCAGGCAAGGCCTGTCCGAGCAGATGGGCCTGCTGTTACCGACAGTGAGCCTGCGCGACGATCTGCGTCTCAAGCCCTCGCAATACGCGATCCAGATTTCCGGCAACACCGTGGCCGAGGCCGAGGTGTACGCAGACCGGCTGATGGCCATCCCCTCGCCTGAGGTGTACGGCGATATCGACGGCATTCCCGGCATCGACCCGGCATTCGGCATGCCGGTCAGCTGGATTGACCTGAACGACAAGAGCAAGGCGCTGGGCCTGGGCTATCAGGTAGTGGACTGCGCCAGCGTGGTGGCGACCCATCTGAACAAGGTGATGCGCGAGCATCTGGCCGAACTGTTCCGCCACGATGATGTGCTGTCGCTGGGCGAGCGGCTCTCCTCCTTGGCGCCCAAGCTGGGCGCGGCGCTGAATCAGGCGCTGACGCCGGTGCAATTGCTGAAAACCTATCGGCAGCTATTGCAGGACGGCGTATCGCTGAAGGATATCGTGCCGGTCGCGACCGCCCTCCTGGAGGCCAGCGACGCCACCAAGGATCCGATCATGCTGGCGGCGGAGGCGCGGGTGGCCATCAAACGCCAGATCATCCAATCCATAGCCGGGCCGCGCGGCGAGCTGAAGGGCTTCAATCTGTCCGCCGATCTGGAAAACCTGCTGCTGGCGGCGCTGGGCCAGGCGCAGCAAACCGGCAAGCCGCAATTGGACAGTTTTCCCATCGACCCCAACATCCTGCAGCAGCTGCAAGCCAATATGCCGGTGGCGCGCGACCAGATGAAGCAACTGGGCCAGCCGCCCATCTTGCTGGTGATGCCGCAGGTCCGCCCCATTTTGGCCCGCTATGGGCGCTTGTTCGCGCCGGGTCTGCATGTGCTGTCTTACAACGAGATTCCGGAAGACCGCCAGGTCAGCCTGACCGGCACATTGGGATGATAGATCGCATTTTTTGCAAAAAACTGAATGAGGCGCTTGGCGCTTGAAGCCGATGAATCGGCTAAAGCGCTGAATGGATAGCAATCCCGACATTCTTGCCGAAAATATTCATTTTGATTTTTTTGCATGTTGTGAAAATGCAAAGGCATGATTCGCAAAACAAGAAAATTCGCAAAAACTGACATTTCGGCCAAGCATGCCGTGCGCATGGGTGATAACATGAGGAATATGAACTTCATGTGACGGGAGCGGCCATGACTTCGCCTAAAAACGCCAACGAAATCATCTGCGACAATATCCGGCAACAGCTGGAGCAATTCCAATGGCCCGAGGCCCAGCAGGCCGGCCTGGTCGAACAGATCCTGGGGCTGAGCACATCGCAAGCCTACCGCAAGCTGAACGGCAGCAGCCCGTGGCAAATCAGCCAGGTGGAACGCCTGGCGCAGTATTTCAACACTCCGGTTTCCGGCTTGTTGGTCGACCACAGCCAGCAAGCCCATGCTCAGCAGAATGAAAACGAGCTGATTCCGGCCATTCTGCATTTGACCAGCCAAAGCGGCGAAGCGCACTGCTGGGTCCAGCTGGGCGACTCTCTGGAAGACGACTCCTGCGCCCCGCTGTTGATGGCCAAGCGGCTGCATGACTGTTGGCACGTCTTCCCCGGCACCCAATTCAGCGGGGAAGACGGCTACGAAGTCACCTACCTGACCATACGTCCGCCCAAGCGCGCCAACACCAAACGGCTGCTGGTGGCAGTGCTGGACGATAAAGACGCCGACTTGTTGTCGGCCATCCTGGTGCAACAAGGCCTGTTCGCCCTGCCCTACAGCCATCCGCAGATGCTGTTGCAGGCGCTGCGGCATGAAGAGTTCGACGCTTTCGTGCTGGACTGGGTGCTGGGCGCGGATACCAATTGCATGGAAATCATCCAGATCATCCGCAGCCAGTTCCCCACCGTGCCCATCATCGTGCTGACCGGCTACGCGCTGGAGCACGAAGCCGAGCTGTCGCAAGCCTTGCAAACGCACAATGTCTATTACATAGGCAAACCGACGCCTGGCTCCATCCTGGCCCTGCAAATCAAGAACATGGTCACCAACGCCATAGAGCAAACGCCGGCCTGACATGCTTTAGGGCGTATCACGCCGTCTTTTTCGCCGCCGATTCGGATGACAGATTTGGCGGCGGAAATAAAGAAGCCCGGCATCGCCGGGCTTTTTGCGCTTTCCCTTTCGAGTCAGCTGATCGTCGCATCATGCTCCGCCTGCACTTCATAAGCCTGCTTCACATCGCCGTTGCCGTCGACGCTCTCCAGGCGGACATTGAAGCCCCACAGCCGGCAAACATGCTTGAGCACCTCCTGCGCGCTTTGCTCCTCCAGCGGACGGCGATTATGCATGGTGTGGCGCAGCGTCAGGCTGCGGTCGCCGCGCACATTCACCGACCAGACCTGGATGTTGGGCTCGCGCGAACCCAGATTGTATTGCTCGGCCAGCCTGAAGCGGATGTCTCGATAGCCGTCCTCGTCATGGATGCAGGACACTTCCAGCTTGTCGTCCCGGTCATCATCCCGGATGGCGAACAAGCGGAAATCGCGAATCAGCTTGGGCGACAGGTACTGCGAGATGAAGCTTTCATCCTTGAAGTTGCGCATGGCGAACTCCAGTGATTCGCGCCAAGGCGTGCCTGCCAGATCGGGGAACCAGACGCGGTCCTCATCGGTGGGCGCTTCGCAGATGCGCTTGATGTCCTGATACATCGAGAACCCTAGCGCATAAGGATTGATGCCGCTGTACCAGCGCGCGGTCACCGGCGGCTGGTTCACCACATTGGTATGGCTCTGCAGGAACTCCAGCATATAGCCATCGGTGATCAGCCCCTTGTCGTACAGGCGATTCATGATGGTGTAGTGCCAGAACGTGGCCCAGCCTTCATTCATCACCTGAGTCTGCCGCTGCGGATAGAAATACTGCGCCACTTTGCGCACGATGCGCACCACCTCGCGCTGCCATGGCTCCAGCAGCGGCGCGGATTTCTCGATGAAGTAAAGCAGGTTCTCCTGAGGCTCGGAGGGAAAGCGCGGCGCCGACTTGCCGGCATCGTCCTTGTCTCGCTTAGGAATGGTGCGCCACAGATCATTCACCTGCATTTGCAGATATTGCTCGCGCTCTTCCTGCCGCGCCTGCTCCTGGGCCAGCGACAACTTCTGCGGCCGCTTGTAGCGGTCCACCCCGTAATTCATCAGCGCGTGGCAGGAGTCCAGCAGCTCCTCGACCTCGTCTATGCCATAACGCTCTTCGCACTTCATGATGTAGCTCTTGGCGAACACTAGGTAGTCGATGATGGCCGAAGCGTCGGTCCAGGAGCGGAACAGGTAATTGCCTTTGAAAAAGCTGTTGTGCCCATAAGCGGCGTGAGCGATCACCAAGGCCTGCATCATCATGGAGTTTTCTTCCATCAGATAGGCGATGCAGGGGTTGGAGTTGATCACGATCTCGTAGGCCAATCCCATCTGGCCGCGCTTATAGCTTTTCTCGGTGGAAACGAAATGCTTGCCGTAACTCCAGTGATGATAATTGACCGGCATGCCGACCGAGGCATAGGCATCCATCATCTGTTCCGCGGTGATGATCTCCAGCTGATTGGGGTAGACATCCAGCTTGAATTCATCGACCGCGATCTCGCGGATGGCCCGGTCATAATCGCCGACCAGCTCAAAAGTCCATTCAGACCCGGTTGAAATCGGTTTCATGCGTCCCCCTTCTCGCGCTTTCTTCATGCTCCGGCCCTGCTTCCTGCCGGCTGGCGCTTGAACAGCTCGCGGAACACCGGATAGATGTCCGAGGCCGAACGTATTTTCTGCATGGCGAACTGCGGGCTGTGCGCCTTGACTTTCAGGTACTCGTACCACAGGTTCTGCGGTTCACCTTCTGTAATTTCGATGTAGGCGAAGTACTGGCAGTAAGGCAGCAGATTTTCCTCCAGGATGCGGCCGCAATTGGCCGAGTCGCTATCCCAGTTGTCGCCGTCCGAGGCCTGCGCGGCATAGATGTTCCATTCGCTGCTGGCGTAACGCTTGCGGATGACGTCGCTCATCAGATTAAGCGCCGACGACACCACGGTGCCGCCGCTTTCTCGCGAATGGAAAAAGTCCTGCTCGTTCACCTCGATGGCGCTGGTATGGTGGCGGATGAACACCACTTCGATCTTCTCGTAATTGCGCTGCAGGAACATGTACAAGAGGATGAAGAAGCGCTTGGCCATGTCCTTTTTTTGCTCGTCCATCGAGCCGGACACGTCCATGATGCAGAACATCACCGCCTGGCTGGTCGGTTTGGGCTGCTTGACCCGGTTGTTATAACGGAGATCGAATGGGTCGATGAAAGGGATATTCGCCAGCCGCTCGCGCAACTGATGGATTTTCTGGCGCTTTTCGCGGACCTCCAGCCCGCTGTCGTCGTCGGATTCTATCAGCGTATCCAGCTCTTCTTCCGCGTCGTCCAGCTTGGACAAGGTCGGCGCCGCCATCGCCACCCGGCGCGCCAAGGCGCCGCGCAGCGAGCGGACGATGTTGATATTGGCCGGCGTGCCGTCATTGGTGTAGCCGGCGCGCACCGTTTTCAACTCTTCAATGCCCATCAACTGGGTTTTGATCAGATTGGGCAGCGCCAAATCATCGAAGAAGACATTCATGAATTCTTCGCGCGACAGCTGGAACACGAAATCGTCTTCGCCCTCGCCGTCCTGACTGGCCTTGCTGCCTCCTCCGCCCGCGCCGCCCTGCGGACGGGGAATGCGGTCGCCTTTGATGAACTCTTCATTGCCGGGATGCACGTTCTCCCACACCCCGCCCTTGCCATGATGGAAATTCGGTTCGGAAATGTCCTTTACCGGAATGGAGACCTTTTCCCCGCTTTCGATATCGGTAATGCTCCGCCCCTTGATCGCCTTGGAGACGGCTTCCTTGATTTGCGCCTTGAAACGGCGAAGAAAGCGCTCGCGATTGACCGCCGACTTGTTCTTGCCGTTGAGGCGTCTGTCTATGATATGGGACATCGCCACCTCTCTTGCGCACAGCCGCAGGCAGACGCGACGCGATGGCGCCGTCGCTGCCCGAGCTTGCGCGCTGTTGTGTCTCCTGGCCGCAGCGCCTGCATGGCCCTGCCCCTCCAGCCGCTCCGCTTAACGACAAGCAGAGCGGCGCGGATGGATTACGAGGACTTGCGCACGCGCAGATACCATTCGCACAGCAAACGGACCTGCTTGGCGGTATAGCCCTTTTCCACCATGCGGTTGACGAAATCCTCGTGCTTCTTGGCGTCCTCGGCGCTGGCCTTGGCATTGAACGAGATCACCGGCAGCAATTCCTCGGTGTTGGAGAACATCTTCTTCTCTATCACCGTGCGCAGCTTCTCGTAGCTGGTCCAAGTCGGATTCTTGCCGCCGTTGTTGGCGCGGGCCCGCAATACGAAATTGACGATCTCGTTGCGGAAATCCTTGGGATTGGAAATCCCAGCCGGCTTTTCGATTTTCTCCAATTCGGCATTCAAAGACGTGCGGTCGAAAATCTCGCCGGTATCCTGGTCGCGATATTCCTGATCCTGGATCCAGTAATCGGCGAAGGTGACATAACGGTCGAATATGTTCTGGCCGTATTCGGAATAACTTTCCAGATAAGCGGTCTGAATTTCCTTGCCGATGAATTCCACATATTTCGGCGCCAGATATTCCTTCAGGAAAGTCAGGTATTTCTGTTCCGTTTCCGCCGGGAATTGTTCACGCTCGACCTGCTGTTCGATCACATACAGCAAATGCACCGGATTGGCGGCCACTTCGCTATGGTCGAAGTTGAATACCTTGGACAGGATCTTGTAGGCGAAGCGGGTGGACAAACCCGCCATCCCCTCATCCACGCCGGCGTAGTCGCGGTATTCCTGCAGCGACTTGGCCTTGGGATCGGTGTCCTTCAGGTTCTCGCCGTCATACACCTGCATCTTGCTGTACAAGCTGGAGTTTTCCGGCTCTTTCAGCCGCGACAGCACCGCGAACTGGCCCATCATCTTCAGCGTGCCGGGGGCGCAAGGCGCCTTGCCCAAGGAGGAGTTGCGGATCAACTTGTCGTAGATCTTGATTTCCTCGTTGACGCGCAGGCAATACGGCACCTTGACGATGTAGATCCGGTCGAGGAAGGCCTCGTTGTTCTTGTTGTTGCGGAACTGCTTCCATTCGCTCTCGTTCGAGTGCGCCAGGATGATGCCTTCGAAGGGGATGGCGCCGAAGCCTTCCGTGCCCTTGAAATTGCCTTCCTGGGTGGCGGTCAGCAGCGGGTGCAGCACCTTGATCGGCGCCTTGAACATTTCGACGAATTCCAGCAAACCCTGGTTCGCCAGGCACAAGCCGCCGGAGTAGCTGTAAGCGTCCGGATCGTCCTGGGCGTACTTTTCCAGCTTGCGGATATCGACCTTGCCCACCAGCGAGCTGATGTCCTGGTTATTCTCGTCGCCCGGCTCGGTCTTGGCCACTGCGATCTGCTTCAGCACCGACGGGTAGCGCTTGACCACGCGGAACTGGCCGATGTCGCCATTGAATTCGTGCAGGCGCTTCACCGCCCAGGGGCTGGGGATGCCTTTCAGGTAGCGGCGCGGAATGTTGTATTGCTCTTCCAGAATCGGGCCATCCTCGTCGTAGCTGAACAGCGACAGCGGCGACTCATTGACCGGGCTGCCCTTCAGGCAATAGAAGGGCACCAGCTCCATCAGCTCCTTGAGCTTTTCGGCGATGGACGACTTGCCGCCGCCCACCGGCCCCAGCAGGTAGAGAATCTGCTTCTTCTCCTCCAGCCCTTGCGCGGCGTGGCGGAAATAGGCCACCACCTGCTCGATGACTTCCTCGGTGCCGTAGAAGTCGCGGAAGGCGGGATAGACCTTGATGACCTTGTTGGAGAAAATGCGCGACAAACGCGAATCGTGGCGGGTATCCACCAGTTCCGGCTCGCCGATCGCCGCCAGCATGCGCTCGGCGGCGGTGGCGTAGGCGCCCGGGTCCTTCTTGCACAGCTCCAGGTATTCCTGGATGGTGTACTCTTCCTCGCGGGTCTTGTCGTAGCGCACTGCGTAGTGGCTGAAGATATCCGGGTGCATGACTCTCTCCTGGCTGGTAGCAGGGGCACAAGCGCTGGGCTTTGAACGCGCGCCGTTCCCCTTATGAATTAGAGTGCTGACATTGTCTCCGGTTCTTATTGTGGGTATAGCATAAATGGCCTGCTCGCTGCTCCGCAATTGGGCAAATTAAGCCGGCAAGCCAATGAAAAGCGGCAAAGCTATTGAATTGGATGAAAAAATCCAGATATGGATTTTTTGTAACAAATGATGAATTTTATTAACGTCCCGATTTCAATCAAACTCGGGAATAAAAGGCTGGAATTGGGAGGAGACCTGTCAACTCTTGCGCAGCAAAATGCGCACGCCGACTTCATATATAAGACCACGCTGCACCTCATTGCAACGCCTAACTTCCACTTCCGCTTCGAACGGTTTGCCGGCCACGCCGCCCACCGACGGCACCAGCACGATGACATTCAACTTCTCGCCGAACTGCGGCACAAAAGCCGAGCGCAGCGCCATCCCGTCAACAGACAGGTCGACGCATTCGCCATAAAAGGTTTCGCCGGTCAGCAGCGACTTGATGCGGGCCTTGCAGCCCATGGAAACCCGCCGGCCGCGCCGGCGATCATAATACGCGTCAAATCGGGACACCCCTCATCCTCCCGCCCAGGTAAGCCGCCAGCCAATGCAGGCCGACAATCGACTTGCTGTCGCAAATCCGGCCGTCCAGCGACATGTCCATCACCTCGCGCAATGGCAATGTCAGCACTTCGAGAAACTCGCCGTCATCCAGCTGTCTTTCGCTAAGTGTAAGACGACGCGCCAAATAGTAGCTGATTTTTTCATTGGAATAACCAATGCAAGGATAGGCCGTTCCCAGGTGAAGCCATTCTTGAGCGGTATAGCCGGTTTCCTCCAGCAATTCCCGCTTCGCCGTGCTTTCGGGCGGCTCGTTGGGATCGATCTTGCCGGCGGGGATCTCGATAAACTCGCGGCCTGCGGGATAGCGGTACTGGCGCTCCACAATCAGCTGCTCATCGTCAGTCAAAGCCAATACGGCAACCGCGCCGGGATGGAGGATGTACTCCCTCTCCGCCTCCTTGCCGTCCGGCAAGGCCACTTTATCCCGATGCACCTTCAGAAAACCGCCCTGATGCACCACCTCGGTCGACAATTGCTTTTCAAACAGATCCACACTTTTCCTTTCGATTGTTCCAGGCGCTTAAAACCGACCAACGCCACAGCACGCGGGTAAACACATAGCCGGCGACGCCCAGCGCCAGCCCCAGCGCCGGCATGCCCACCAGCAAGGGCCATCCCAGCTGGATCAGCCATTGCAAAGTCGCCTGCAGCCAAGCGCTCAAACCGAGCGAAAACAGGCTGGGCGGCGCCGTCACCACGCCCGCGCCACTCACCCCCAACAGCCACCCGCCCAGGCAATACGCCAAGTAGTACAGCGGCAGCACCGTCAAAGGATTGCTGTACAAGGACACCACCATCGCAGTCGGCAGATTGACCCGCAACAACAAGGCCAGCGCCAAAGCCGTCGCCTTCTGGGTGAAACCCGGCATCACGCCGGAGTAAAGGCCGACCGCCACGCCCATCGCCACCTTGCGGCGATTGAAAGCCCAATACTCGGGCTTGTCCAGGCATGGCGCCAGCCAGCTCAACCATGGACTGGCGAACCATTGATGGCGTTGCGAGGAAAAACGCCTCACTTTTCTTTTCAGCCAACTCATGCCCGATTCATATCCCGCGTTGCCGTTACACCACACTTAAAGCCTGTTCCCCTACGCCAACAGTTGTCAAAACCGCCGGAATAATTTAAACAAGCGTTTGAATTAAATCGCCCCATGCCGGGGCCATCACAACAAGCCATCCCTGGAACCCGCCAGGCCGCAAAAAACCGAACTGGAGAAGCCACATGCCTGCATACAAATCGCCGTTGCGCGATTTCAACTTCGTTCTGAACGAGCTGATCAAGGTACAGGACATCATTCCCACGTTGCCGGGTTATGAAGAAGCCACCCAAGACATCTTCAGCGCCTACCTGGAACAGGCCGCGCAGTTCTGCGAATCGGAACTGGCGCCGCTGAACCGCCAGGGCGACGAGGAAGGCTGTCAGTTCGACAGCGCCACCAAATCGGTCACCACGCCGGCGGGCTTCAAGGAAGCGTACAAACAATATTGCGAGCTGGGCTTCCCCGCCCTGGACTGCGATCCGGCCTATGGCGGACAAGGCATGCCCAAGAGCATGGCCTTCCCCATCATGGAAATGCAGTGCTCGGCCAACGTGGCCTGGTCGATGTACCCCGGCCTGTCCCACGGCGCGTATTCTGCCATTCATGCGCACGGCACAGAAGCGCAAAAAGCGGAATATCTGCCCAAGCTGGTAGACGGCAGCTGGACCGGCACCATGTGTCTGACCGAACCGCACTGCGGCACCGATCTGGGCCTGCTGAAAACCAAGGCGGAGCCTAACGAAGACGGCAGCTACCGCATCACCGGCACCAAGATCTTCATCTCGGCCGGCGAACACGACATGGCCGACAACATCATCCACCTGGTGCTGGCCCGCCTGCCGGACGCGCCCAAGGACGTGAAGGGCATCTCGCTGTTCATCGTGCCCAAGTTCCTGGACGACAAGAGCCGCAACGCCGTCTCCTGCGGCAGCCTGGAACACAAGATGGGCATCAAGGCCAACGCCACCGCGGTGATCAATCTGGATGGCGCCAAGGGCTGGCTGATCGGCGAAGCCAACAAGGGCCTGGCCTGCATGTTCACCATGATGAACGCCGCCCGCCTCGGCTGCGGCATGCAGGGCCTGGGCATAGGCGAAGCCTCGTTCCAGGGCGCGCTGGCCTACGCCCGCGAACGTCTGCAGATGCGCGCGCTGAACGGCCCCAAGTGCCCGGACAAGGCTGCCGACCCCATCATTGTCCACCCTGACGTGCGCCGCATGCTGCTGACCCAGAAGGCCTACACCGAAGCTGGCCGCGCGCTGGCCGCGCTGCTGGCGCTGCAGCTGGACATCGAAGACAAGCATCCGGACGCCTCGGCCCGCGAAGACGCCGCCGATCTGGTGGCGCTGCTGACGCCGGTCGCCAAGGCCTTCATGACCGACAACGGCTACACCGCCGCCAATATGGGCATGCAGGTGTTCGGCGGACACGGTTTCATCCGCGAATGGGGCATGGAACAGCTGGTGCGCGATTGCCGCATCTCGCAAATCTACGAAGGCACCAACGGCATCCAGGCCATCGACCTGCTGGGCCGTAAAGTGTTGCTGGATCAAGGCAGCAAGCTGCGCAAGTTCACCAAGCAGATCCACAAGTTCTGCCAGCAGTACGAAGGCCACGCGCAACTGGGCGAGTTCGTCAATCCGCTGTCCAAGCTGATGAAGGAAATCGGCGAGATCACCATGGGCGTGGGCATGGCCAGCATGCAGAACAAGGATGAGGCCGGCGCGGCCGCCACCGACTATCTGCGCCTGATCGGCCACCTGACCTACGCCTGGCTGTGGGCGCGGATGGCCGAAGTGGCCTACGCCAAGCTGGGCCAAGGCGAAGATGGCTTCTACAACGGCAAGATCGCCACCGCGCGCTTCTATTACGCCAAGCTGCTGCCGGAAGTGGAATCGCTCAAGGCCAGCATCAAATCCGGCGCCAAGACGCTGATGACGCTGGAAGACGAGCACTTCGCTTTCTAAGCGCCTTCAGCAACCGCGGGCATGACGCCAAGCGTCACCCGCGGGCTGCTTGCCATACCGAAGACGGAACGCCCAGCCATGCCGGGATTCCGTCTTCGCATTATATAAGGCTATGTCCCAATAATGTGTTGCAAGGGACGACCCACTGCCTCCTGCAAGCAGTGGCAAGGCTGCATGGTTTGCTGATAGCGCTCCAGCATCCGTCGCCACCCCAGATAGTTTTCAAGGTATTTGGTGGCAACCCCGTGGAATCGAGCCATCCAAAGCTTCAAGCGGCTATGGTAGGCATTCACATGCTGGATATGGAACGCCCCCTCGCGTACCCGCTGTCCCGTCTTGGCATGCACGACTCGATGGGTAATGCCATGCTGCCTGGCAAAGGTCGAGTACACCGCTGCGCCGTCCGAACACAGGATGGCGTCGCTATCCACCAACGGGGCTAAAGCCGCTTCCACATGAGCGCCATTGAGCTTCTTCAACTTGAAGTCCGCTATATGTCCCTCTCGGTCCTGCACCACCATGATGGGAATCTGATCCGGCCCGGTTCCCCGTGTTTGGCTGACGCCACCCCGCTGGCGCGGCGCGCGGGGGAGGCACCGCTGCCCTTTGAATGATTCCAGAATGAAGGTTTCATCTACTTCGACGATGCCTCGGGCTTGCGCCGCCAGATGGTCTGATGCGCGATGCAAGAAGCGATGCCGCCATAGGAAAGCCGTGTTCTTGCTGATGCCGCATGCACGAGCGGCTGCTCGCACGGTCAAGCCATCCTGCAGTGCTTGGGCGTAGCTCAGCCAGCGATCGGCCTTGCGCAATTTGGCTAATGGACTGCCCGACAAGGCATTGCAGGTCCGGTGGCACTGTTTGCAGCGATAACGCCGCAGGCCTCGGCTCCAGCCCCATAACGCCAACTGGTTGGCCTCGGCCTGGCAGTGTGGGCAAGCCGTCAGGTCAGGCAAGGCGTCCTGAATGGCGTCATGGTGAGTGGGATGTTTAAGCGCAGAAGACAGCAAGCTCCTCTGTTTGAGCGTGAGCTGATCCAGTTGGGCAAGAAAACGCTGAAAACTCTGGGCATCCATGGCGCGACTCCCGGTCTGCTACTGTATTCAGCATAGCTCCCAACACGGAATTGGGACATAGCCTTATATAAGGCAGCAAACACGCCCATTCTGTCGCCACAGCATCGACGAATACCCCTCCCTGACGGGACATCCATCAAACGGCATGCCGCTTGTTGCGTTTACATCGCAAAATTACCTAGCACATCGAACCAGCCCACAAGTTTTCCGTGGCGCGGCCGAAATAAAGTCATACTAGGAACAGCTCCCTCAACCTCGAACAGTGCGCCCGCGCCTACGACGCACCGACAGGAGTCCGTGATGTCGATCTCATCTCTGAACAGCAACACGTCCGGCCAGACCGGCCAGGCCAGCGCCGCCTCGCAAAGCCAAAACGCAGGCTACAGCGCCCAGACTTCGCGCAACCAGCTCAATCAATTGCTGGTCGAATCGCTGAATGTCTCGATCAGCAGCGGCAAGCAATCGCAGACGCTGCTGTTCAAGGCGTCGATGATCAATATCAACCAGGTGCTCAGTTCCGACTACGCCAACAGTCAGAGCGGCGGCCAGGCCCAAGGCAGCGAAAGCCTTCAATTCAGCGAAACCCAGCTCAGCATCACCATCCAGCAACAAAACGGCAGCGGCAGCGACAGCAGCGCCTCCGCCAGCGATGACGACACCTCGCCGGACGCCACCTCCAAACGCATTCTGGGCGGCGCGCTGAGCATGTTCGGCCTGTATCAGCAGCAACACCCGGAAATGAGCACGGCGGAGCAGGCGCAAAACTTCGTCAGCCTGGTGCGGCAAGGTTTCGAACAAGGCTACCAGGAGGCCACCGGCGTGCTGAAAAACCTCAATGTGTTCAATGGCGACACCGCCAGCGGCATCCAGCAGACGCACGACCTGGTAGAAAAAGGTTTCGATGCTTTCCTGAAACAATATCAAGACAGCAGCAGCACTCAAACCACCTCCACGCAAGGGAGCGGCAGCTAGGCGGCTGAGACGAGGGAGCAGCGATCATGGCGGCCGACGACGACATCATGGTGTTTCCGATAGGCGCGGTTCACCCGCGCCTCGGCGGCCCCCGCGGCGTGAAAAGCGTAGGCCATTACACCGGCCACAGCCCGCAGCGCCACAGCTGGGAAGACAGCGCCGACATCAGCCTGAGCGATGGCCGGCAAGCGGCCGAACTGCTTTACAGCGCGACGATGGATCAAATCGGCCAGCTGACCGGACTGGAAACCAGCTCCCTGCCTCTGCATGAAAGCTCGATGCCGGGGCTCAGCCATAGCCAGCATTTGCTGACCGGCGTCGAGGCGCTGGCTGAACGCTACTGCCATCGCCATCCGGAACTCGACCGCGATTCGGCCCTGAGCGCATTCGCGCCACTGGCCCGCGCCGGCCTGGAGCGAGGCTACGCGGAAACCTGCGAAGTGTTGAAGCAGCTGAATGCCTTGTCCGATGCCGGCGCCGCGCAGCTGCAAGGCCTGTACCTGCTCTGCGCCCGCCTGCTGACCGAGCGCTGGCCGCAAGCCTGAGCCTATTATCCTGGCCTTTCAAGGCAAGCGCCGGCTGTCGCGAAACAAGCTCCAGGCCAGTTCCGCGCTCTCGACATCGCCGTTCTGCCGCCCCGCCACTCGCGCATACAGAACGCCTATCCGGTGCTGAATGCTGGGCTCGACATGCCCTCCGCCCTGTATGGTCAGCTGCCATAAAGGCAAGCCGCGGCTGCCGCCCCATCGGCTCCACACCGCCAGAGTCGGATCCTCCGGCCGCAGGTGCGGCAGCGTCTCCGTCACCGCCGCCTGCCCATCCTCGCCATCCAGCTTCCGCCAGCGCGCGACGGTGTCATTCACCGATATCACCTCGCCCCTGCCCTTGCCGGCAAGCAAGCTGACTTCTCCGCCGCGAAAGGGCACCACCGGGTCTGCCGTGCCGGCCACAATCAGCCCAGGCAGCGGATGCGCAGCCGGCGCGCACTCGCTGCGCCGGGCCATAGACGCGCCCACCGTGGCGAAGGCCGCCAGACGCGCGCCGCGCTCCGCCGCCATCCGCAGCGTCATCATGCCGCCATTGGACATGCCCATCAGGTAAATCCGCAGCGGATCCGCCCGCCGCTGCGCCACCGCCTGATCGATCAAAGCATCGAGAAAGGCGACATCGTCCACTTTCGGATTAGTGACCGCATCCGCTCGGCAATCATGCCAGCCCTGCCGCCCGTCTCCGCCCTTGACCCCATCAGGCGCGATCAGCAGCAAGCCTTCACGGTCGGCTATCTTCAGCCACGCCGACAAGGGGGCCGCGCCCAAGCCTTGCCCAAGCAACTGGCGCGCCGAGCCGCCATGCCCGTGCAACAGAATCACCAGCGGCCGCAGTCCCGCCGGCATGGTCTCCGGCATGGCCAGCACATACGAGCGGACGCCCTCAGGCCTGTCCATCGTCATGGGCAGGAGGCTTGCGCCCGACGCCAGCATCGGCGCGGCGGCGAGCGCCAAACGCGACAGGGAAATCCTCAAGCCGGACAACATCGCACCCTTCCTCGTTTCATTCCACCTCAGCGGCAACAGGCCCGCACAATGCGCTCAACCCTGGCCTCATCGAAAATGCCGTCCTCGCCCAACCGGATGGGGCCGTCGCGTCGCAGCAGCGCCAGCGCCGACATGGCGGCATCTTGAGGCGCATCCGGCACCGCCTCGCGCAAACGCAGCGGCATGCCCAGCCGCAGATACATAGCCTCAATCCTTTCTATCACGCCTTCCGCTGAAATGCCGGGGGCCTCGAACACCAGCCGCCCCATCTGCCGCAGCTTGTCGCCTTTCTCTCGCAACGCTTCGCGCAGTAAAGACGGCTGGACGATGGTCAGCGTGCGGCCATGGTCAATGCCATGCAAGGCCGTCAAGGTTCGGCCTATTCTATGCGTGGCCCAATCGTGCGGCACGCCCAGGCCCAGCGTGACGGACAAGGCCTGGTTGGCCGCCCACATCAGGTTTTGCCGCCACCAGAGCGAAGCCCTCTCGTCAAAACGGCAAGCCAGCTGATAGAGCGCGCGCAACACGCCTTCGGCGCAGCCATCCTGCACCAGCGCGCCCACCGGGTAGGTCAAGTATTGCTCGCAGGCATGGACGAAAGCATCCGCCACGCCATTGGCCAGCTGCCGCTCCGGCAAAGAAGCCAATACCTCAGGGTCGAGAATGGCGAAGCAAGGCCGCAGCAAGGGCGAGCGGAAGGTCAGTTTGTCCTGGGTGCTGGCGCGTGAAATCACCGCCGTGCCATTGGCCTCAGACCCGGTGGCCGCCAGGGTCAGAACCGCGCCTATCGCCAGCGCCTGCCGCGCCTGGACCTTGCCGCAAACCAGATCCCAGCCTTCGCCCGGATACGGCGCGGCGGCGGCGAGATACTTGGCGGCATCGATCACCGAACCGCCGCCCACCGCCAAGATGAAATCCCGGCCTTCCGCGCGGATCAAAGCCTTGGCCTGATCCAGCACCTCAATCTCCGGATTGGCCGGCACGCCGCCGAACTCCAGCCAATCCCATCCGGCCAACGCCATGGCCAATTGATCGTAAACGCCATTGCGCTTGATCGAACCGCCGCCATACAACAGCAACACTTTCGCATCCCGCGGCAGCAAACTGGCCAGCTGCTCTAGCTTGCCGGCGCCAAAGCGTATCGCGGTAAGGGATTGATGATCGAACTCCAAAATCGACTCTCGCATTCACTCTATCCTTGTGATCAAAATGCAGCGGCGCACCCCGCTATCCCGTGCCTGGCTTACAAACCGCATGGAATTTCCTAAAATGCTCTTGTAACAGACCATCCGAGTCCGCATGAAACCACGCCGCTTTTTGGACAGCATCATTGTTCGCCTGCTGCTGCTGGCAACGCTGATCGTCGCGACAGGCTCTTTCACGCGCTACTACTTGTTAAGCCAATTCCTGCGCGAGGACTTGAGCAAGGTGTTTGAAGAGCAGCAACTGGCGCTGGCAAACTATGTCGCGCACGACATAGATGACAAAATCATACAACGTCAGGCCATGCTGAACCAACTCGCTGCCAGATTGCCGGTCGAATTGCTTGAGAAGCCGGACCAATTGCAGCTCTGGCTGCAAGAGCATTTTCGCTACCAGTCCATGTTTTCCGTCGGCCTGTTCGTCATCGGCACAAATGGCAAGACGATTGCCGATTACCCGCCCATGACGCGCCGGCGGCAACTCAGCTATACCGACCGCGACTTTTACATCATGTCCATGCGAGGCCAGCCCTGGGTAGGCAAGGCGGTTTTGAGCCGCAATGTCAAAGCGCCGGTCCTGCCGATGAGCGCACCTATCCTGGATGAAAAAAAACGGGTGCGGGCGGTCTTGGTCGGCGGCACTGCCTTGGCGGCGCCCGGCTTTCTGGACTTGCTGATGCAATCGCATATCGGCGCCCACCGCGACAGCTTTCTGCTGATCTCGCCGCGCGATCAGCAGTTCGTCGCCGCTTCGCAAGCCGACAAGGTATTGCAACCCACGCCCGAGCCGGGCCAAAACGCCCTGCACGACAAAGCCATGGCGGGATTCCGCGGCGCCGGCATCACCGTCAATGCGGATGGCGTGGAGGAAATATCCGCCATCGCCTCGGTTCCCAGCGCCGGCTGGTTCGTTGTGGCCCGCATCCCCACTCGCGAGGCGTTCGCCACCGTGGAAAGAACCCGCCGATTCACCTTGCGCAACACGATTCTCGCTTTGATTCTGTTCTCGCTGATCGCTTGCGGCGGCCTTTATCTGATTCTGCGGCCCTTGTTCCGGGCTGCCGACCATGCCGAAAAAATGACGCGCGGAGAACTGCCGCTGGAGCCGCTTCCCATACGACGCTTCGACGAAGTCGGCCACATGATCGAAGCCTTCAACCGCCTGCTGCGAAAGCTGAACGACAAGCAGGCCGAGTTGGCGAAGATGGCGCACCATGACGCCCTGACTGGACTCCCCAACCGCCTGCTGCTGTCCGACCGGCTGCGGATGGCGCTGGCGCAAGCGCAGCGCAAGCAAACCCGCGTGGCGCTGCTATTCATGGATCTGGACGGTTTCAAGAAGATCAACGATGAACTGGGCCACAAGGCTGGAGACAAGGCCTTATGGATGGTGGGGCAAAGACTTTCCGCCATTGTCCGGCAAACCGATACGCTGGCGCGCATAGGCGGCGATGAATTCGTGCTGTTATTGAGCGACCTGGACGAAGCGGCAGAAGAGATCACCCGCACCGTCGCGGAAAAATGCATTGAAGCATTCGAGACGCCATTTGTCGTCGCCAACACGCCCTGCCGGCTGGGCATTTCCATCGGCATCGCGCTGGGTGGCGGCCGCAGCACGCCAGACCACTTGCTGCAGGCCGCGGATCAAGCGATGTATCGCGTCAAGAAAACCGGCCGGAGCGGCAGCGAAACCATTTTGCTGTGACCCCTGGCCCGCCTCTCGCCTCAACGCTTGAACATCGCCATGCCTACCGAACGCGGCGCGGTGAGCTCAAAGCCGAACTGTCGGTACAAATGCTGCGCGTCGCCATCCGCGATCAAGCTGATATAAGCGCTGGGCGGCGCTTCGCGCTGAATGTAATCGGTGATCGCCGCCATGACGCGCTTGCCCAGCCCACGCCCTTGGTGCGCGGGCGACACGGCGATATCGACCACCTGATAGAAACTGCCGCCATCGCCTATCAGCCGACCCATGCCGACCGCTTGACCGGCATGCAGAATCTGTACGGCGAATACCGTGCCCACCAAACCGCGCGCGGCCGCCTGCCAGCTCTTCGGCGACAGGCCGGCCTCCGCGCGCAGGCGGCGATAGGTTTCCACATCCGGCGCGGCTTCAAGCAAAACGTATTCATTGGAGAGCACGGCAGGCGCGACCTCCCGGCTGGCTTCAGCCACCGGCCGTTGCATCAGCTCTTCATCCAGATAACGGCCATCATGAAACACCGCGGAGGGTATCAAGCCGCTTCGCCGGAAACCCAAGGACTGATACAAAGCCTTGGCCGGCGCGTTTTCGGCATGCACCGCCAATTCCAACGATGCCAAGCCCGGCATCTGCGCTGCCTGCTCCAATAAAACCAGCAATAAGCGGCGCGCCAGGCCGCGGCCCCTGCACTCCGGCCGAGTGAACACGCCCTGCACCGTCGCGCGATGGCTGATTTTGGCGAGGCTGTTTCGGCGCAAGGCCGCCACCGCGACCAGTTGGCCATCGTCAAACACGCCAAATACCCGCTGACCATCGCTTGGCAAGATCTGTTCCTGAACGGCCTCCAGGCTCAATGCGGCGATTTCCTCGGCGCTGGCGTGGATGGCCACCGGGTCATGCGTGGCGGCGGCGATGCGGATAGCCTGATAAGCCGCCGCGTCCGCCATGTCCAGTAGACGGAAAACCGGCGCCCCCGTCAGATACGGCTCAGACATTTACTTTACCGCCTGCGCATCGCCAGCCGCGCAGGTGAAGCTGCTATAGCTCACCGATTTTACCTTGCCCTGGCCGCAGGTCTTCACCGCCTCTTCCGTCATGCGCTGCAATTGCGCGGCATCGCGATAGCCGTCGCCATTGCCGATCACGCATGCGGACAGGCCCATGGCGCACAGCGCGCCCAAGATCAGTTTCTTCATTTTGATTTTCCGAATGTCGACACGAACAATGCCAACATCCTAACCGCTCAGACTGGACAAATCCAGCTCCCGCTCCGCCTTTTGCCGCTTCAAGCGCTCGGACAACAAGGGGCCGGACAAACAATCCGCCCCCAAGTGCTGGGCCAGCTCCAGCGTATTGCTGCAAGCCACCTCCTCCACAGCCAAAGAGAAGCCTTGCGCCACCAATTGCGGCATCAGCTCCAGCAACTGGCCGCGCACCTGCGGATACATGACGGCGCGCCGAGTAAAGCGCGGAGCCAGGGCCACGCCGTCGGTATCCAGCCGCCACAAGCGCTGCAAATCCTGCGCGGTCTCGCCGAAATCTCCCAAGCCCAATTTGTGCCCAAGCTGGCGATAGCGCCTGAGCAAGGACAGGCCCAACTCGCTGGTCCGGTCATCCAGGAACAGCAGCAATGGCAGTTGGCTGGCGGGGAACTCCAGCGTCTCCAGCAAGCGGGCGGTGAAATCGACGATGCGGTCGCTATAGGCATGGCAGATGCGCGGATCGACATCGATGCGCAGCGGCAGGTGACGGCCATTGCGGCCCAGATGATTGATCAGGTGCAAGACGCGGATCAGCTTGAGCAAGGCCACCGCCTTGGTTTCGCCGTAGTTCATCGCGAACAGCCAATTAGCCGGCAGCGTCTGCCCGAACTGGCCGAAAATCCGCAATCGCGCCGCGTATTGCACCAATTGACAGCGCCCCTCGCGCAGGCGCGCCTGGGAGATAAAACTGCTGGTCAGCCACCAACCGTCGAAGCTGACGAACACCTCCTGCTCGTTCCATTGCAGCTTGGCCTGCACGCCCTCTTGCTGCAGAAACTGCTGACAGGCGGCCAGCAGCGGCATGGAAAAACCATTAGGCAATTGCTTGGCGGGTTTGAATCGTTTCATGGCCCATACGCTGAAAGTGGTATTGGCGCTCAATATAGGCCCTGCCTTGACGACGGAATATATGAATTGCAGATATGGCTAGCTGAAATTCTGCTTTGAAGCCTTTTGCAATTTTATGCATTAGCAATGCTGTTTTTATTGGTTCCAGATCAAAACGGGCCGGGGCTAGATTCTGTTCCATCCCAACCATGCCGATTAAGAGAAAACAACGATGAAGCTGCGCCACCTCGCTCTCGCCCTGCTGTTCGCCGGCAGCGCCTCGGCCTTCGCCGACGTCACGCTGCTGAATGTGTCTTACGATCCGACCCGCGAGCTGTACCAGGAATTCAACGCTTCCTTCGCCAAGTACTGGAAAGGCAAAACCGGCGAAACCGTCACCGTCAAGCAATCGCACGGCGGCTCCGGCAAGCAGGCGCGCGCGGTCATCGACGGGCTTGACGCCGATGTGGTGACGCTGGCGCTGGCCTACGATATCGACGAAATCAGCAGCCAGACCAAAAATATCGCGCCCAATTGGCAAAAACGCCTGCCCAACAATGCCTCGCCCTACTCCTCCACCATCGTGTTCCTGGTGCGCAAGGGCAATCCCAAGCACATCAAGGACTGGAACGACCTGGTGAAAACCGGCGTCGAGGTCGTGACGCCCAACCCCAAAACCGGCGGCGGCGCGCGCTGGAACTATCTGGCGGCCTGGGGCTATGCCTTGAAGCAACCCGGCGGCAACGACGCCAAGGCCAAGGACTTCGTCAAGAAATTGTACGGCAACGTCAAGGTGCTGGACTCCGGCGCCCGCGGCTCCTTGATCACCTTCACCCAGCGCGGCATCGGCGACGTCTTGCTGTCGTGGGAAAACGAAGCCTACCTCGCCACCAAGGAGCTGGGCCCGGACAAGTTCGACATCGTCACGCCGTCGATTTCCATCCTGGCCGAGCCGCCGGTCAGCGTGGTGGACAAGGTGGCGGACAAGCATGGCACCCGCAAAGCGGCCGAGGCCTATCTGCAATACCTGTACACCCCGGAAGGCCAGAATATCGCCGCCAAGCACTACTACCGTCCGCGCGATCCGCAAGTGGCGGCCAAGTACGCCGGCCAATTCAGCAAGGTCAAACTCTTCACCATCGACCAGACCTTCGGCGGCTGGCAGAAGGCTCAGAAAGTCCACTTCGCCGATGGCGGCGTGTTCGACCAGATCGTCGCCCACTGAACGCCAAGCAGGCCCGCCCGCACAGGCGGGCTTTTTTGCGCCCCGCCGCCGGTTTGCTGAATATCGAATAAGCATTGAAGAAATACTTATTTTCAGAATAACAAAGCGGCAGATATTGTCTCGATAGTTATATTGAAACGGAATGTCCCATGTCGGATTCACTCGCTCCCGCGCCCAGACCGCCCAATGTGCTGCCCGGCTTCGGCCTCTCGCTCGGCTTTACGCTCAGCTATCTGTCGCTGCTGGTGCTGATTCCGATCTGCGTCGTGGTGGCTCGCGCCGGCAGCCAGCCATGGGCCGAATTCTGGCAAGCGGCGGCATCGCCGCGCGTGCTGGCCTCTTACCGCCTCAGCTTCGGCATGGCCCTGGCGGCGGCGGCGATCAATAGCGTGTTCGGCCTGCTGCTGGCCTGGTCGCTGGTGCGCTACCGCTTCCCCGGCAAGCGGCTGATCGATTCCCTGGTGGACCTGCCCTTCGCCCTGCCCACCGCCGTGGCGGGCATCGCCTTGACCGCGCTCTACGCCGGCAATGGCTGGCTGGGCCAATATCTGGAAGCCATAGGCGTCAAAGTGGCTTTCAAGCCGCTGGGCGTGCTGGTGGCGCTGGTCTTCATCGGCCTGCCCTTCGTGGTGCGCACGGTGCAACCGGTGCTGGAAGACCTGGAATCGGAGCTGGAAGAAGCCGCCACCTGCCTGGGCGCCGGCCGCTGGCAGACTTTTCGCCATGTGATCCTGCCCACGCTGCAGCCGGCGCTGCTGACCGGCTTCGCGCTGGCCTTCGCCCGCGCGGTGGGCGAGTACGGCTCGGTGATCTTCATCGCCGGCAATGTGCCCATGGTGTCGGAAATCACGCCGCTGATGATCATCAGCAAGCTGGAGCAGTTCGATTACGCCGGCGCCACCGCCATCGCCACCGTGATGCTGGCCGCGTCCTTCCTGCTGCTATTGGCCATCAACGGCCTGCAATTCTGGAGCGCGCGCCGCCATGGCCGCGCGGGAGGCCGCTGATGGCTGCGATTCTGTCCCATCCGGCCGCTGCCGCCGACAAGGCCGGCCAACTGGAAGCCCGCGCCGCCACCCGCGAATCGACCGCGGTCAAATACGCCATCCTCGCCGTGTCGCTGGGCTTTTTCTTTGTGTTCCTGCTGCTGCCGCTGATCGTCGTCTTCATCGAAGCGCTATCCAAGGGCTGGGGCACGTATTTGTCGGCCCTGGCCGACCCGGACGCGCTGGCGGCGGTGAGGCTGACGCTCTTGGCTGCCGGCCTGTCGGTGCCGCTCAACCTGGTGTTCGGCGTGGCCGCGGCCTGGGCCATCACCCGCTTCGACTTCCGCGGCAAACAGCTGCTGACCACCTTGATCGACCTGCCCTTCTCCGTCTCGCCGGTGGTGGCCGGGCTGATCTTCGTGCTGCTGTTCGGCAATCATGGCTGGCTTGGCCCCTGGCTGATCGAGCATGGCGTCAAGATCGTGTTCTCGGTGCCCGGCATCGTGCTGGCCACGCTGTTCGTCACCGTGCCCTTCGTGGCGCGCGAGCTGATCCCGCTGCTGGAAGCGCAAGGCCGCGAAGAGGAAGAGGCCGCGGTGGTGCTGGGCGCGCGCGGCTGGCAGGTGCTGTGGCACGTCACCCTGCCCAATGTGCGCTGGGCGCTGCTGTACGGCGTGATTCTCAGCAACGCGCGGGCGATGGGCGAGTTCGGCGCGGTGTCGGTGGTGTCCGGCCACATCCGCGGCGAAACCAATACGCTGCCTTTGCACGTGGAAATCCTCTACAACGAGTACAATTTCGCCGCGGCCTTCGCCGTGGCGTCCCTGCTGGCGATGCTGGCCCTGATCACCCTGGCCGTGAAGAGCTGGGTGGAGCGGCGCGGCGTCAAGGAAGACTGAAATGAGCATACAAGTAGATCATATCCGCAAGGCGTTCGGCGACTTCGTCGCGCTGGACGATGTCAGCCTGAATTTCCCCAGCGGCGAGCTGGTGGCCCTGCTCGGCCCGTCCGGCTGCGGCAAGACCACCCTGCTGCGCATCATCGCCGGGCTGGAGCAGGCCGACGCCGGCCGCGTGCTGCTGGACGGCGGCGACGCCTCCGCCACCCATGTGCGCGAACGCCAGGTGGGCTTCGTGTTCCAGCATTACGCGCTGTTCCGCCACATGACGGTGTTCGACAACGTGGCTTTCGGCCTGCGAATGAAGCCGCGCAAGGAAAGGCCCAGCGAAGAGCAGATCGCCCGCAAAGTGCACGAGCTGCTGGATCTGGTGCAGCTGGACTGGCTGGCCGACCGCTTCCCGGCCCAATTGTCCGGCGGCCAGCGCCAGCGCATCGCCCTGGCCCGCGCCCTGGCGGTGGAGCCGCGCGTGCTGCTGCTGGACGAACCGTTCGGCGCGCTGGACGCCAAGGTGCGCAAGGAACTGCGCCGCTGGCTGCGCAAGCTGCACGACGAGCTGCACATCACCTCCATCTTCGTCACCCATGATCAGGAAGAAGCGCTGGAAGTGGCCGACCGGGTGGTGCTGATGAACCATGGCAAGGTGGAGCAGATCGGCGCGCCGGACGAGGTGTACCGTTCGCCCGCCAGCGCCTTCGTTTATGGCTTCCTCGGCAGCGCCAACCGCTTCAGCGGCGTCAGCCGCCCCGGCGCGGTCGAGATCGGCGCCCTGGCGCTGGAAGCCGAGCACCAACAACCGCATGGCCAGGCCGTTGAAGTCTTTGTCCGGCCGCATGAACTGGCCATCGCGCCCGATCACGAAGCCGGCCTGCCCGCCACCGTGCAGCGGGTGCTGACGCTGGGCGGCTTGTCGCGCGTGGAGCTGGAAGGCCGCGATGAATTGGCCGGCCAGACTTTCGACGCCGAATTGCCGGCCGACGATCCCTTGGTCCCATCGCTGGCCAATGGCCAGCCGGTCAGGCTGCGCGCCCGCGCCGCCCGCGTGTTCGCCGCCGCCAACGGAGGCCAGGCATGAATTTCCAACAACTGCGCATCATCCGCGAAACCGTCCGCCAGGGCTTCAATCTGACCGAAGTGGCCAACGCGCTCTACACCTCGCAATCCGGCGTCAGCAAACACATCAAGGACCTGGAAGACGAACTGGGCGTCGAGCTGTTCGTCCGCAAAGGCAAGCGTTTCCTCGGCTTGACCGAACCGGGCAAGGAGCTTCTGACCATCGTCGAGCGCATGCTGCTGGACGCCGGCAACATCAAGCGGCTGGCCGAGCAGTTCAGCCAGCGCGACGAAGGCCAGCTGACCATCGCCACCACCCACACCCAGGCCCGCTATGCGCTGCCGCAAGTGGTCACCGCCTTCAAGCGCGCCTATCCGCGCGTGCATCTGGTGCTGCACCAGGCCAGCCCGGAAGAACTGGCGCGGCTGCTATTGGCCGGCGACGCCGACATCGGCATCGCCACCGAGGCGGTGACCGAAGTGCCGGAACTGGTGTCCTTCCCCTATTACAGCTGGCACCACAGCGTGATCGCGCCGCCCAGCCATCCCTTGCACCGCGAAAAGCTGACGCTGGAAACGCTGGCGGAGTACCCCATCGTCACCTATCACCACGGTTTCACCGGCCGCGCCAAGATAGACAACACCTTCGCCGAGGCCGGCCTGGCGCCGGACATCGTGATGGCGGCGCTGGACGCGGATGTGATCAAGACCTACGTGGAGCTGGAACTGGGCGTCGGCATCATCGCCTCGATGGCGGTGGACCCGCAGCGCGACATCGGCGTGAAAGTGGTGGAAGGCGAGCCGCTGTTCGGCCAGCAGACCAGCCGCATCGCCATCCGCCGCGGCCATTATCTGCGCAGCTACGCCTACCGCTTCATCGAACTGTGCGCGCCGGCCCTGAACGAAGCCAGCGTGCGCCAGGCGCTGAGCCCGGCATTGCAGGAGTGAGCCGCTTCGGAGCATCGGGATCTCTGCCTGCAGAGAATCCCTAGCCTGCTCGCGAGAGCCCATGAAAAAACACCGCGCCCCATCAGGTTCGCGGTGTTTTCAATTGGCGGCGGCGGCGATGCTCCGCGGTATCGGGAATCAGGCGGCTACAGGCTCCGCCCGGCGCGCGCAGCCGTCAAACCAGGCGCGCAGGCTGGCATCGAAGGATTCGGCCAAGGCCATGGCCTGCCGCAAAGTCTCATCCGCTTCGCCCTCCCGCTCCAGACCGCGCAAGGCGCGCGCCGCCTCTACCAGCAGAAAGGCGCGGTCGACATCCTCCTCGCCGTTCGCTGCGATCAAGGCCAGCCCCGCCCGCGCCGCGGCCAAGCCCGCCTCCCAATCCTCGAAGCGATTGGCAGTCAAAGCCAGCAGATACTCCGCCCGCTCATGTTGCAGCCAGCCGCCGGCGCGGCCCCACAATTGGCGCGCGGCATGAGCCATGGCAGACAGCACCTGCTTGCAGAAAGCATCGCCGATTTCCAGCTCCGGCTTATCCAGCAGAGCGGAAACGATATTGTTGCAACAGCCAGCCAGCGCCGCGTCCTGCCCGCCGGCCTCCAGCGCCTGCAGATCCGGCAGCAAACGCGCCAAAGCCTGGATCTGCCTGGCCGGCGGCTCCTGGCGATGCAAGGCCAGCACAATGCTCAGTTCCAGCAACACATCCAATTCATGCGGGGCGATGCCCTGCGCCAGCCACTGCTCCCGCAGCTGCCAGGCGCTCATGCTGTCGCCCGCCAGCGTGGCGGCCACCATGCCGTGCCGCAAAGTCGCGGCATGCGGCGCATCCTGGCGCAAACCCTGCTGCAGACGCCATGCCTGCGACCAATCGCCCAGCGACTCGCCCACCAGATGATTGATCAGCCACGCCAGCCTGGGCAGCGCCTCGGGTGGCAAGTCGTCGGCCAAAACCAAGGCCGGCAGCTGCAAAGCGGCCTCAGCCGGATTATCGTCATGGTCGCGCAGCAAGGCGTCTAGCAGTTGCTGTGAAGTCATCGCTAATGCATCTCAACGAATTATCAATACTGCATATGATGATGCCATTCACGACAACTTGTCAAAGAATTTTAAATAAGAACAATTCAATCTCGTCCTTCTCCTGCATGCCTGGCCGCTGCGCGCATCTCGCCCATCTGCCTGGAAAATTGCCGGCAGTTTCCGCATAACAGCAGATGCATGCGCAGCTTCACTAATTCCGCCGCGCTTAATGGCCGATCCATCCCGGCGGAAATCAGCCGGCTGGCTTCTCGGCAACTCAGTCTCATTGCTCGCCCTCCCGGCTCCAGCGTGTAGAGAAACATTCGCGCAGCGTCATGCGCGCCCGATACAGCAGTACTGAACAATTGGTCGCGGTGATCTCCAGATTGTTACAGATCTCCGCGATTTCCATGCCCATCACCTCGCGCATCGCAAACGCCATGGCGGTGCGGCGCGGCATCACCTTGGAGCACTCTTCGAACACCTGCCAGAACTGGCGCGACATCAACTCGCTCTCCGGCCCGCTCCAGGCCTTGATGGGCTCGCGCCAATGGCCGTCCTGGGAGAACAAGCCGTCGAAGTCGCTATCGTCCGCCTCGTCCTCCAAGGATTCGAACAGCTTTTCCTTGCCCTTGCGCCGCAAGGCATCGATCAGTTTGAAGCGCAGAATGGAGGTGAGCCAGGTTCGCAAGGTCGACTTGCCGGAGAAGCTGCCCTGCGACTCCAAAGCCGCCAGCAGCGTTTCCTGCACCGCCTCTTCCGCCGCGTCGCGCTCGCGCAGTTGCGCCAGCGCGTAGCGCAACAGGTAGGGCCGCTCCTGCTCGATCAAATGCGCGTCTATCATGGTTTACTCCCGGCAGAATTCCACCGCTTGGTCCAGACGGTCCACCGCCAATACCTTCAGGCCTTCTATCTCTTGGCGCGGCTTGTTGGCGGATGGCACGATGGCCCGGGTGAAGCCCAGCTTGGCTGCCTCTTTCAAGCGCTCCTGGCCGCGCGTCACCGGCCGCACCTCTCCTGCCAGGCCCACTTCGCCGAACACCACCAGCTTCTCCGGCAGCGCCTTGTTGCGCAGCGATGAAACCATGGCCAGGATGATGGCCAGGTCGGCCGCCGGCTCGTTGATCTTGACGCCGCCCACCGCGTTAAGGAACACGTCCTGATCGAAGCAAGCCACGCCGCCATGGCGATGCAGCACCGCCAGCAGCATGGCCAGCCGGTTCTGCTCCAGGCCAACCGTCAGCCGCTTGGGCTGGAAGCCATGGCAGTCATCCACCAGGGCCTGGATTTCCACCAACAGCGGGCGCGAGCCTTCCTGCGTCACCAGCACGCAAGAACCGGCGACATCGTCGCGATAGGACGACAGAAAAATGGCGGAAGGATTGGATACGCCTTTGAGGCCGCGGTCGGTCATCGCGAACACGCCCAGCTCATTGACCGCGCCGAAGCGGTTCTTGATCGCGCGTATCATGCGGTAGCTGGAGTGCGAATCGCCCTCGAAATACAGCACCGTGTCCACCATATGCTCCAGCACCCGCGGACCGGCCAGCGAGCCTTCCTTGGTGACGTGGCCGACCAGCAGCACAGTGATGCCGCTTTGCTTGGCCATACGCGTCAGCTGCGCCGCGCACTCGCGCACCTGCGACACGGAACCAGGCGCCGAAGTCACCTGCTCGGTGTACAGCGTCTGGATGGAGTCGATCACCACCACCTCGGGCTGTTCGCGCTTTAGCGTGGCCAGGATGTTTTCGATGCAGATTTCGGCCAGCAGATCGACGCTGCTGGTATCCAGCGCCAGGCGCGAAGCGCGCAAGGCGATTTGCTGCGCCGATTCCTCGCCCGACACATACAGCACCTTGCGGTTCTGGCCGATCTGCGACAAGGCTTGCAGCAGCAAGGTGGATTTGCCGATGCCGGGGTCGCCGCCGATGAGCACCACGGCGCCGCGGACGATGCCGCCGCCCAGCACCCTGTCCAGTTCTTCAATGCCGGAAGGATCGCGCGGGGTTTCCGCGGTTTGCACCTCGGACAGTTTCTGGACCTTGGTGACGTTGGCCGCCCAGGACTGGAAGCGCGGGCTGGCGGCGGCCGGCGTCGCCACCGCCTCCGTCAGCGTGTTCCAGGCGTTGCAATGCGGGCACTGGCCCTGCCACTTGGGCGATTGTCCGCCGCACTCGGTGCAGCTGAATACGGTTTTGCTCTTGGCCATCGAGATCAGGAAGGAAAATCAAAGCCGACAGGATAACAGCTGCGACCGGCCTCGGCCCGGAAAACCTGAATCAGCCGGGCGGCTGCGGGGGATTTTTCTTGTTGAGATCGTTGATGATATTGAGCAGGCGGTTCTGGTCCGGCTCGCCTTTGCTGGCTGCAGGCTTGCCGCTATTGCCGCTGCCATTGCCGCCGCTGCGCATCGCCGACAGCACGGCCTCGACCTGTGGATCGGTCTTGGCTTCGCGGTCCGCCTCCTCGCTGCTGAGAGGCTTGGGCTGCGAAGCGTCCGCCTGCCCCGTCATCGCCGACTTGGCGTTCATGGGCTTGGCCTCGGACGACTTGTCCGTCGGCGCATCCGCCATGCCGGAACTGGCGGGATGCTTCTCCTGAATCGGCGCCATCGTATCCAGCTTGTTCTTGACCATGTACTCGTTCATTTCGCGCCAACCGGCATAGATGGCCGCCTTGTCGGAGTCGCTATTGCGCTGGAAACACTCTTCCAGCGAACGGCCGGTCTGACGGCACGACGCGCCTATCGCCTTGTCGGCGTCCTTGGTCAGGCCGGTCACGCTGTTTACATAATTGCAGCCGCCCAAAGCCAGCAAGGCTGCCAGCCACAGCATTCCTCTCATGCGTCCCCGCTTTCTGTCAGGTTTGCGGCTTGCGCAAATCCAGCTCCACGACTTCTCCGCTGCGGCCCTTGCTGTCCGGACCCAGCCAATACAGGAGATGCGGCGTCAAATCCGCCAAATCGCCCCGCTCGGTCTTGGCTTCGCCCGGATGCGTCCGATTGCGCTGCGGCGAATTCACCGGTCCTGGCGACAACAGATTAACACGCATATTCGGGAACATCTCCCACTCGCTGGCGGCTACGACGGTCAAGTACTGCTGGCCGGCGTTCGAGGCCCCGAACGCGCCCCAATAGGCCGCCGGATGCAGGCCATGCTGCTCGGCCACCAGCAGCACGGAAGCGTCGGGAGCGTCCTTCAACAGCGGCAGACAGGCGCGAGTCAGCGCGAAACGGGCCACCGTGTTGATGCGGTACTGGTTCATCCACTCCTCAATCGTCTGATTGTGCAGCGGCGACAAAGCGAACAGGTGGGAAGCGCAGTGCAGAATGCCGTCCAGGCGTCCAAATTCGCGCTTGATGGTCAGCGCCAGATTATTGAACTCGTTTTCGCCCGCATTGAGCAGATCCAGCGGCACCGCGGCCGGCTCCGGCCCTCCCGCCGCCACTATTTCATCGTAGACTTTTTCCAGTCCCTTGACGCTTCTAGCCAGCAGCACCACCGAGGCGCCGTGACGCGCGAAGGCCAGCGCGGCCTCGCGGCCTATGCCTTGCGTGGCGCCGGTGACCAGGATGACGCGTCCAGCCAGCGCATCCTGCGCGAATTCCGTTTTTATCATCGTTTTGTTACCCCTAGATCCAGCAATGCGGCGCGCGCCGCGGTCACGCCGCTGCGCGCCGCCCCCTCCAAAGTGGCTGGATAATCGGGATGCGCCCAATCACCCGCCAGATAAATTTTCGGTCCAGCCAAGCCCGCCTCCGGCCTTTTCAGACCAACCGTGCTGGCGAAAGTGGCCCGTTTTTCAATAATGACCTTGCCCTGCAAAGGCATGCCCAGATGCGGGGCGATCTTCCTGACATCCTGCGCCACCCTCGCCATCAAGCCATCCTGGGACGGCAGGGCCTCCGGCGCGCTGATGACCGCGGAGATCCAGCCCCGCTCTCCGGCCAAGGCCTCGCGATCGAACAGCCAATCCGCCATTCCGCCCTCCACCCCCATCATCGGGGCGGGAAAACGCGGCGCGTCGGCAAACTGCAAATAAACGGTGACGATGGGCCAGTAGCTGTAATGGGCCAAAATATCGCGCAAAGCGGCATTATCCAGCAGCGATGCGACATGATAAGGCGCCACAGCCAACACGACGGCATCATACGACACGCCGTCGACGCACGGCAGCCCTTGCTGATGCTGCACGCTCGCCACTCGGCAGCTGGCGTGCAGGCGCGCGCCCTGTCCGCCCAGCCATCGCCAAGCCGGCTCGGGGAACAAGGCCGACAAATCGCAAGCGGGCAGCAGCAAATCGCTGGCGGCGCGGTCCGCGCCCAGACTATCGCGCAGCGTCGTGGCCAGAACCTGCATCGAAGCCTGCTCCAAGGGCGTATTCAGGGCCGACAACACCAGCGGCCGCCAGAACCCGCGGATCAGCGCCTCGCTTTGCCTTTCCGCCTTGAGCCAGGCAGCCACCGAGCAATCCCGGCGCAAGCGGTAGCGGCTCTGCTGCAATGCTCGCAAAGCCTTCAACAGCAGCCTCTTGTCGCGCCAACCCATGCCTCTTGCAAAAAACAGGCCTAAAGCCAGATGCAAGGGCGCGGGCAAACGCGGGCAGCGCATGTTCAAGCCGCCCTGCCGCCGCCATTGCAAAGGCAATCGCCGCAACAGCCGTTCGGGATCCGCGCCGACCTTGCGCATCAGGCGCAGCGATTCTGCATAAGCGCCCAGTAAAATGTGCTGACCATTGTCAAACCTGGCATCTTTAGCGCCACTACAACGCGCCCGCCCGCCCGGCTCGCGCCCGGCCTCGATCACCGTCAGCTCGACCAGGCCGGCCAGCTCCGTCGCGGCGGCCAGCCCGGCCCAGCCTGCGCCTATCACCGCGACGCGCGGCTTCAGGCGCGATAACCGAAGGTCCAGGTTTTCCATGCCAGCCACAATTTGCGCAGCGGCGTCAGCGACAGCCGCTGGTTCAACACCTTGGCCGGACCATCCAGCCGGATCTCCTGCAAAGTGGCGCGATAGATCGCCGCCATCAGCAGGCCTGGCCGCTGGGGTTTGCGATCCGCCGCCGGCAACAGCTCCCAGGCTTTGCGGTAATGCTCCTCCGCCCGCTCTATCTGGAACTCCATCAAGGCCTTGAACGCCGGGCTTTCTTCATAATGCAGAATGTCCATCGCCGGGCAGTTGAAGCGCTGCAGCTCCTCCATCGGCAGGTAAATGCGGTCGCGGCGCGCATCCTCGCCCACATCGCGGATGATATTGGTCAGTTGAAACGCCACGCCCAGCTCGTGCGCGTATTCCAGCGTTTTTTCGTCGCTATAGCCGAAAATGCGCGCCGCCAGCTGGCCGACCACGCCCGCCACGCGATGGCAATACAGCAGCAAATCCTGAAAGCGCTGATAACGGACCATTTTCAGATCCATTTCCATGCCATCGATGATTTCCTCCAGCTGCGACTGCGGCAAGCCGAAAGCCGCCAGGTGCGGCTGCAAGGCGCGCATGACCGGATGATCGGCTTCGGCGCGGTACATCCTCTCCACCTCGCCACGCCACCAGGCCAGTTTGGCCTGAGCCACGCCCAGGTCATGGCACTCGTCCACGGCGTCATCGACCTCGCGGCAAAACGCATACAACGCGGTGATCGCGCGGCGCCTTTCCTCCGGCAAAAAACGGAAGCTGTAATAGAAACTGGAGCCGCTGGCCGCGGCCTTGTCTTCGCAATACTGATCCGGCGTCACGCGCCTCTCCCCCACACGCTCGGCCCCTTGGCCGACGCGCTGTCATCATGCGGCGCACGCGCTCATCGCGCGAGGCATGCCCGCCCTATCATATATATCCAATCCCAAGCCGAAAGTTTGGGTCTTTGTTTGAACACGTCTCCGCCGGAGGCATGCAGCTTGCTCAGAATGCGATCGCCGCCCAGGATGATCAGCCGCAACTCAAAGCCGAACCGTCCGCCCAGCTGTTTGGCCAGCGGCGCGCCGGCCTGCAGCATCTTGCGGGCCCGCTCCACCTGGCTCAGCATCAGCGCCCGCCAGCGCGCATCGGCCAGGCCGGCGTCTATCTGGCCCTCGCTCACGCCAAAGCGGGCTAAATCCTCTTGAGGCAGATAAACCCGCCCCTTGCGCCAATCCACGGCCACATCCTGCCAGAAATTGATCAGCTGCAAAGCGGTGCAGATTCCATCGGACTGCGCCAGACTCCTGGCATCGTCCACGCCATGCAGGGCCAGCATCAGACGGCCAACCGGATTAGCCGAGCGCCGGCAATAATCGACCAACTCCCCAAAACTCTGATAACGGGTCTTTTCCACGTCCTGGCCAAACGCCGACAGCAGATCATGGAAAGGCTGCAGCGGCAGACGATGTGCTTGTATCGCCTCCGCCAACGGCGCCATCAGCTCGATCTGCGGACGTTCGCCTGCGGCAATGCGGCGCAGATCGTCGTCTAGCCGCGCCAGCTCCGCCAATCTGTCCTCGGCGCGGGCATCGCCCTCATCCGCCACATCGTCGGCATAACGGGCGAAACGGTAGATCGCATGCACGGCGGCGCGCATCTTGCGCGGCAAAGCCAGCGAACCGACCGGAAAATTTTCATAGTGGCCAACCGACATTCACGACATCCTGACTATCCCGGCCGATGATTATAACCGAGCGCCGGCCTCGCAGCAGCGCCGGTTCGTGACGGCGCCATGCCCTGCCATGCTGAAACATGCGGCAGGCAAAATACAAAAAATATCCATCCGCTATTTACAAACGGAACTCTCTCGCCTATACTGCGCTCCACTGTGAAAGCAGCGTCACGCGGGGGTATAGCTCAGCTGGGAGAGCGCTTGCATGGCATGCAAGAGGTCAGCGGTTCGATCCCGCTTACCTCCACCAAGACCGCTAAGCACAGACAAGCCTGACATCGATAGCGATTCAGCAAAGAACAAAGCCGGCAGCCCGCCGGCTTTTTTCATGCCTGGCCGACAGGAGACTGCCGCCTCCTCGACCAATCAAGCGCACAGCTGGCTCAAACTGCCCGGCTGGCTGACCAGAAAATTCCCCTCTCCCTGCCACTGCACGATGCGTTTGTTACGCTGAACTTCCCAGTCGCTTACCGGGTATTGCCTTGCCCAACCGCACATCAACTGGCGATCTTGCGAACTCATGCGCAAGCCATAGCGCTGATGCATATAGAGCGTAATGCGCGCCGCCGCCCCTCTGACCTCCTCACGAGGCTGGAAACGCTTCAGCGAGAAATCCACCACCGACTGACACTGGCCATACAGCGGCGCCGGCTTGCGCGCCCACACGCCGTAGGAAAAATTGCCTCTGTCGCCATTCACCTCGCCCACCGCCGGCACCAGATTGTTCAAATCCCCTTCCGCCATGCGGAACAAGGCGTCCGATGCGGCGCACTCCTTGCGTCCTCCACTCTGCCAGCACTGCCGCTGATGGCCCAATGCCCAAGCCGGCACCACATGCTCCCACTCAATACGGCTGGCGCGGGCTTCCGACTTGCGCGGCCGATAGCCGCAGGACTGCCAATCCACAGCCTTGTCTTTGTATTCGCAACCGCAGTAGAAATCCTGCTCCATGCCGGCATAAACCCTGGGCAAAATGCGCTTGGCCGCAGGAAAGTCTCTATGACCCTGAGCGCGGCTGCCGCTGACCAACGCCACCGGCCGCACCGCGCTTTCATTTTCGGCCGGCTGCGCGCTCGAACCAAGCGCATGCCTTGTCGCGGCGACGGCACCAGCCAATTGTTCGGCATGCTGGGAATCGCAGCCCGCCAACAACAAGCCCATCATTATTGCAATTGTTTTATTCATGGCCCGAAGTGTAATGACTCGAACCATTTGCGGCAATTATATTGCCAAAATCACCCCGCTTTTCAAAACAGAACGTCGCCAGCAAACAGCCCCGCATGCTCACGCACGAGGGGCTGTCGAACAGGCGAAACCATGGCGGCCAATCAGCCGCCCGCTGGCTTACCAGATGCGAATGCGCTGATCCTCCGGCTTGTACATCTTATCGCCCGGTTTCACATCAAAAGCCTTCTGGAAGGCATCGCTATTGATGGAGGCGCCGATGGCGCGGAAAGCGTCGGGCGAATGCGGATCGCTGGCCAGACGAGACAACAGGAACGCCTCCCGCTCCTTGCCTCTCCAGATTTGCGCGAAACCGTAGAAGAAGCGCTGATCGCCCGTCATCCCGTCGATCACGGGCGCAGGCTGCCCGCCCAAAGATACTTGATAAGCCTTATAGGCCACCTGCAAACCCGACAAGTCGGCGATGTTCTCGCCCAAGGTCAGCTTGCCATTGATATGCTTGCCCGGCAGCGGCTCATAAGCGTCAAACTGCGCCACCAGCTTATTGGTCAGCGCGGTAAAGCGCGCCCTGTCCTCAGCCGTCCACCAGTTGCGCAGATTGCCGTCGCCGTCGAACTGGCTGCCCTGATCATCAAAACCATGGCTGATCTCATGCCCGATCACCGCGCCGATGCCGCCATAATTGACCGCATCATCGGCCTTGGGATCGAAGAACGGCGGTTGCAGAATGGCCGCCGGGAACACGATCTCATTCATGTTAGGGTTGTAATAAGCATTGACGGTCTGCGGCGTCATGAACCATTCCTTGCGGTCCACCGGCTTGCCCAGGCGCGCCAAGTCGCGGGCGTATTCGAAGCGCACCGCGCGCTTCACATTGCCGAGCAGATCATCCTCGGCGATATCCAGGCCGCCATAGTCGCGCCACTGATCGGGATAACCGATTTTCAGAGAGTACTTGGACAACTTGTCCCTGGCCGCCAACTTGGTTTCCGGCCCCATCCAGCTCAAGCCGTCTATGCTCTGGCTATAAGCCTTCATCAAGTTGGAAACCAGCTCCTGGGCCTTGGCCTTGTCCTGCTCGCTGAAATAACGGGCCACATACTCCTTGCCCACCACTTCGCCCAGCGAGCCTTCAACCAATCTGACGCCGCGCTTCCAACGAGGCTGCTGTTCCTTGGCGCCTGTCAGCGCCTTGCCATAGAACTCGAACTTGGCATCCACCCATGCCTTGCTCAGATAATTGGAATAACCATCCAGCAAGTGCGCCACCAGATAATCCTGCCAATTGATCAGCGGCTCTTTTTTCAACAAGACCGCCAATGCGGAAAGGTATTCCGGCTGGGCGATGTTCAACTGCGGCAAGTCTTTCGCGCCTGCGCCCGCCAAGAAGCCATGCCAGTCCAAACCCGGCGCCAGCTTGGCCAGCTGCGCCGGCGACATCTTGTTGTAGCGTTTCTGCGGATCGCGATTTTGAACCTTGTCCCGTTGAATCTGGGCGATCTTGGTCTCCAGCGCCAATACCTTCGCCGCGCGCTTGGCCGGCTGCGCATAGCCAGCCAAAGTGAAGACCTGCTGCAAGTGCGCTTGATAAGCCGCCCTTGCCTTGACGAAGCGCGGATCTTTGCTCAGATAGTAATCTCGGTCCGGCATGGCCAAACCGCTTTGCTCCAGCTCCGCCAAATAGCTCTTCGCGTCTTTGGCGTCCACGCTCACGCTGAAAGCCAAAGGCAAGCGGATCTGCCCAGCCCGGTCCTGCCATTTCGCCACCAGGCCGAACAATTCGCCACGATTCGATATCAGGCTGATAGACCGAATGTCGTCGCGCAAGGGAAGCAGCCCCTGCTTCTCGATCGCGGCCTCATCCATGAACCCGCGATACAGCGCGCCGATCTTGGCTTGATCACCGGCGGCATGCTTGTCAGCCGCGGCGGACTCGATCAACTCGCGGCTGCGCGACTCGCTCAGGTCCCGCAAATCCTTGAATGCGCCAGCCCATGACTCGGCAGCCGGAATTTCATAGCTATCCAGCCACGTGCCATTGACCGCCCGGTAAATGTCATCCTGCACCCTGACTGTCTTATCAAAATTCTGAACCGCTACGCCGCCATATCCCGCAGCCCAAACCTGCCCGCTCAAAATCAGGGCCGCCGCCAACACTTTTAATTTCATTCTTTTCTCCTTGTCCACCACACATAAAAAAGGCAGCCCTCAACGAGGCTGCCTTGATCACACTCCCACGACGCGGTTTATTGCAGGAACTGCTCCGAGCCCACAATGCCCAGCTTGGTCAAGCCCAGGCGCTGCGACTCCGCCAGCACCATGGCGACCGGCGCGTACGTCGCGTCCTTGTTCGGCTTGATATGCAACTCCGGCTGCGGGCTCATTTTGCTTGCCGCATCCAGCTTGGCCTCCAGCTGTTCGCGGCCGGCCAAACGCTCGCCATTCCAAGACACGGCGCTATCCGGCGTGATGTCGATCTGCACGACCACCGGCTTTTGCTGCTGCTTGGACGGCGTGTTCACCGGCATATCCAGCTTCACCGCGTGCGTTTGAATCGGGATCGTGATGATCAGCATGATCAGCAACACCAGCATCACGTCGATCAACGGCGTGGTGTTGATCTCCATCAGGAGATCGTCTTCTTGCGAAGACCCGACATTCATCCCCATATATTTCTCCTCAGGAACGGCGGACTGCTGCCAATCCGCCTCCTAATGCTGCTTACTGATTGGGCGGCGGCTCAGTGATGAAGGCGATCTTGACGATGCCGGCCTGCTGCACCGCGAGGACAATGCGGCCAATCGGCGCATAGCGGGCGCTTGCATCGCCGCGGATATGCACTTCAGGCTGCGGATCCTTCTTCGCCACTGTCACCAAGCGAGCCAGAAGCTCAGCCTGATCCTTGACCGGAGTCATATTCCAGTAGATGCGGCTATCGGGCCCCACCCCCAGAACGATGTTTTCCGGCTTGGTCTGCGTCGGAATGTTTTGTTCCTTCGGCAGCGTCATTTTGACGGTTTGCGTCACCACCGGCACGGTGATCAGGAAGATGATCAGCAACACCAGCATCACATCCACCAACGGCGTGGTGTTGATTGCCGACAGCACCTGATCCTCTTCCGCCTTGCCGTGGCCAAAGCGTTGATAGCGGGCCATGGCGGATTACCGGGTCGGGTTGTTCAGCAGGCTGGCGTGCAGACGGCCGGATACGACGCGGACATTGTCCAGCACCAGCTTGTTGCGGCGGACGATCCAGTTGTAACCCAGCACGGCCGGCACGGCTACGGCCAGACCGATGGCGGTCATGATCAGCGCCTCGCCCACCGGACCGGCAACCTTGTCGATGGAAGCCTGGCCGGAAATGCCGATGGCGGTCAGCGCGTGGTAAATACCCCAAACGGTGCCGAACAGACCGACGAACGGCGCGGTGGAGCCGACGGTAGCCAGAACGGACAGGCCGTTTTGCATGTGGTGGCTGGCGGAATCGACCGCATCGGAGATGGCCATCGCCACCCAGGTATTCAGGTCGACGCGGTTAGCCAGTTCGCCCTTGTGCTCGGAAGCGGCATCGATGCCGGCTTGAGCCACGGCGCTGTACATGCCTTCATCGGCCAGTTCGCTGGCGGCCTTTTGCAGGTCCACGCCATGATGCGCCAGCAGTTCCTGGCCTTGCTTGATCAGACGGCGCTGTTCCAGCACCTTGACGATGCCTACATACCAAGTAGAAGCGGACATGATCAGCAGAATGATCAAGGTGCCGCGCGCGACGAAGTCGCCTTGCGCCCACAGGGCGTCGATGCCATACGGGTTGCTCGTGGCGTGAGCGGCCGCTTCGGCGGCCAGTGCCGGCAGCGAAGTCATCGCAGCCGCCACAGTCAGAATTTTGCCCAGAAATGCGCGGGTCAGTTTGCTCATGGTATTTGCTCCTTTGTGTCTTGAGATGCCCTGGTCTTAGGAGCCAGAGTCGAGTTTGAAGCCGAATTCCTGCTTCAGCTGGGCATTGGCCTGGCAGCTGTAGCCTTGCAATGCGGCAGTAATGGCAGATTTGAAGCTGCTGCGATAACGCGGGGGAATATCGCCCGAGAAGTTGAAGCTGGCGCTGCCGTCGAACTTGCCGCTGGCACCCACGCTGAACACTACCGAAACCACACCCTGGACCTCATCTTCCTGAGCCTTGGCGGGATACTCCGGAGCCTCCAGATGGCTGCAGTTGGCCTTGGCCGAAACCGGACCTTTAGGCGCTTCGACAACGGGGACAGGCGTCGGAGCCGGCTGCGGGGTCGGGTCGGCGGTCACCGACTGGATCGCGTTTTGCGACTGCGTGACCGGCGGCGGATTGACCACCGGCGGCACATAGGCCTGCGGCTTGGGCGCGGTAGGCTGCTGCACCACTTTCTCGATTTTTGGCGGCGGCGGCGGGGGCGGCGGCGGTTCGGAAATAACCGAAACCTCCACTTTCTGCTGGATCACCTTGACCACGCCCTGGGCCAGACCGGACACCAGCGCGTAGATCAGCACCGCGTGGAATATGATGACGCCTGCCAGACCGGCGAATCTTCGCCGGGGCGGCGGGCCACCAACTCCCTTAGCTGTGATACTCGTCATATGGGTTACCCATTCCTTCGACAAAACCGGCAAGCCGCTTGCTACGCTTTCTTGTGGTCCACGCTCCGCGAACTTGCCGACGGATTACATCATGAAGATGAGCAAAACTCATCCGCTGGCCGGCGGACCACCGGCCCGCCAACCATGACAGAATGCTATACCTTCACGATTAATACAATAGCCAAAACTAGAATTTGTAAGATGCTTTCATGAAATAGGCGCGACCAGCCGGATCCGCCAAAATGGGATCAAACCCCTTCTGGAAGAACTTGTTCTGATTGCTGTACGGAGGCTCTTGATCAAACAGATTCTTGACGCCGGCCGTGACCGAAAGCTTCTTCTGCCAGACATAGGTTGAAGAAAGGTTCCAGTTCGAGTAAGGCTTGACGTTATGAGACGCCTTGTAATCGGTGTAGCCCGACATGTAGTTCTGAGCCAAGAGCGCGCTCCAGCTGCCGGACGACCAATTCAAACCAAGGCTATGCTTCCACCTCAGGATCGGTTGCAAGCCATTGTTCCACTGGCTCAGGCGTGAATAGTAGATGCCGTCCTTCTCAACCTGCTGAACGAACTTGGAGGTATAGGTGCCGTCCAGCGTGATGCCGAAGTTGCCATAAGGCGTCTTGGGCAAACGCCAAGCGAAGGACGCATCCACCCCTGCCGCGCTCAGGTTGCCCAAATTCTCTGTCGGCGTAGAAACGTAATCCAGCTTCGAGTACGGATCATTCGGATTCACCCGGACATAACGGTCCGCGTATTTGACAGGATCCTGGAAAATCAGATCGTTATCCAATACATCGATCACCTGGTGAATGGTTGTCCACCAGAAGTCTACGCTTGTCGTGATCTCCTTCACCGGTTCGAACACCATGCCCAAGGTCAACGAACTGGCCCGCTCCGGCTTCAGATTCTTGTTGCCGCCTTGCTGCGCGAAAAAGCTGGTGCCGCAATCCGTTTTATTTCCGCCGTTAGCCGGCGTTCCATTCGGGCAACGCACCGGGTCGTTCAAGTCATTGCCGTTGGTATAGGTTTTAGCCGCTGGCTGAAAGATATCGAACAAAGAAGGGGCGCGAAAACCACGGCTTGCCGAGCCACGGAAAAGCACGCGATCCACCGGCTGGAATTTGAACGCGACTTTAGGATTGAATGCATGGCCAAAATCACTGTACTTGTCGTAACGAGCAGCCAGCTGAAGATCCAGGCCCTTCACAACGGGAACCTCCATCTCCGCGAACACCGCCGAGATGTTTCGGCTGCCCTGCGTGGACTTAGAATCAGCGATGCCTGAGCCAATGGCATACTGCGCCAAATCCTGGATTTGGCTATTCAGCTTCTCATGACGGACTTCGCCGCCGAAAGCTGCAGCCAAGTTGCCCGCAGGCAAAGCGAACAGTTCTTTGCTGGCTTTGAAGTCAGCCAATGCAGTTTCATATTTGGATATCCAGCCATCTCCATTCAGCTCAACGCTTTGCCAAGCCCCTGCCGGCGAGTCTCCAAACGGATTGATCTTGTCAGACAACAGCGCCTGCTCGATCAGGTCGCTGTTGACATAACCGCCGTTGTAATTAATGGTGGTTTTGTTCGAAGAATAAGCCGCCCCGGTCCGATAATCCCATCCGGCAACCAGTCCTTCCAAGTTAACAGCCAAGCGCTGGGTATCAGAAGTGCTCTTGGTTATGCGCGGCCCCAGTGGATCGCTGCGTAGATTGATCAGCGCCGTAGCGCCTGGCGTCACAGGAGTTCCATCCGACAATACCGTTGGAAAGTATTTATTCACACCGGCGGTAAGTGTCGCCACCCCATTCATTGGCGTAGGGCCAATATGCGTTGTGCTGATATTTCTGGCGCCCAAATACTGCACATTCAGCGAGTGATCTCCGAATTGCTTGCTGAATTTGGCATCGGCGGTGAACTGCTCGACATCCGGGGTCAAATCCATCCAAAGCCAGGTTTTTTCACCGCAGCGGGTCGCATCAAGCGGCACAGAGTAAGGAGGTTTGCAATTTGGCATGGCCGCGTTATACACATTGCCATCGCCAGGATTACCCTTGGACTGATAGAGGAAGTTCGCTGGATAGGGAATGCTGCTCAAGCTTTGGTTTTGAGTCGCAAACTCACGATCGGTTACCTTGATTCGGTTGCTCTTCTGATAAGACAGAACGCCATAAAGGTTCCAGCCGTCTTTCGCCAGATCCCCCACCCCGCCCAGCAGGCTGGCATTGCCCGTCTTGCCGCCAGCATGCTGCGGCGCTGAGAACTCGCCGGAAATCGTCACCCCCTGATAACTCTTCTTGGTGATGAAGTTCATCACCCCGCCAATGGCATCGCTCCCATACAAAGCCGATGCCCCATCGCGCAGAATATCGATACGCTCGATCACGCTCAAAGGAATGGCGTTCAAATCGGTAGCCACGCCAGAAATCGCTTGATTCGCCACTCTGCGGCCATCCAGCAATACCAGCGTGTACTGGGGATTAAAACCCCTCAGGCCGGCAAATGCCGCTCCGCCGCTCACCGACTGAACCGAACCCGCGGCAACCACATTGGACTGATTGGTGGCCAAAGAATTGACCACCTGCTCGACCGTAGTGAAGCCCTGCTTGGTCAGTTCCTCCGTCCGCACGACCGTTACCGGCAACGCTTTTTCCTGCTTGATGCTGCGCTTGATGTTGGAACCGGTCACCTCCACCCGCTCCAACTCGCCCTGACTATCCGCATAAGCCAAATGGACATGCGCACCGATCCCGATCAGCGCCAGCGCTGATACCAACTGCTTTCTTTTCATCACGGAAATCTCCTTGACCCATTCAGGTCCCGCCTGCCAGTTCAAGTGCCGGCATGACAGAACTACCCGACCATCGCTTTGAGATGATCGCGAATGAGTGTCGCGAGCTCCCCAATACGTCGTCAACGAGCAAACACGCGCCGTCACAATCCGCAATAATGAAAAGCCACATGCATACCAAAGAAATATTCGATTTAAAAAATGAAAATCAAGAGCACATCATGCCAATTAGCCTTTGAGTTTCAATGTCGGACATTTACCTGATCGAACATGAAAATTCCTTCATCGCCCCCTCTCCACCAACCACATTGCGCCAGCTATCCAATTGTTGTTTTTTTGCAAACAAGCGCAAATAATATATTTATTCATATATTGATTAATTTCTAATTAAATTACTCCGCCTCATTGTTTAAATGATAATTTCTCATGTCGCAACTATCGATCAACTCTTATCATCATGACAAAAACAAACCGGCCCCCAATGGGAGCCGGTTTTGTCTGGATGCCCGTCAGGCCTGCCGCTTACGCCAGCGCCAGCGTCGGGTTCCAGCCTTGCGGTATCGCGCCCAGCAGCCGTTTGGTGTAGCTGTCCTGCGGCTCGCGGTAGATCACGTCCGCGTCCGCCTGCTCCACCACCTGGCCCTTGTTCATCACCAGCACCTGGTCGGAGATGTGCTTCACCACCGCCAGATCGTGCGAGATGAACAAATAGGACAGCTTGTACTCGTCCTGCAGGTCCTGCAGCAGGTTCAGCACCTGCGCCTGCACCGACACGTCCAGCGCCGACACCGATTCGTCGCAGATCAGCACTTCCGGCTTCAGCGTCAGGCAGCGCGCGATCGCGATGCGCTGCCGCTGGCCGCCGGAGAACTCGTGCGGGTACTTGTGCAGCGCCCCTGCCGGCAGACCCACCTTATCCAGCAAATCTTGCGCCAATTGCGCGCGCTGCGAGGCGTTCTGGCCGATGCCGTGCAGCAGCATCGGCTCGGTCAGGATCTGCTCCACCGTGAAGCGCGGGTTCAAGGACGCATACGGATTCTGGAAGATGATCTGGATGCGCTTTTTATACGCGTGGAATTCCTTGGCGCTCATGCCGATCAGGTCTTTGCCATGGAACAGCGCGCGGCCGGCCGTGGCCTGGTGCAGCCGCACCAGCGTCAGCCCCACGGTGGTTTTGCCCGAGCCCGATTCGCCGACGATGCCCAGCGTCTTGCCCTTGGCCAGCTTGAAGGACACATCCTTCACCGCGTGGAACTGGCGCTTGCCGAACAAGCCCTCGCGGATGTCGAAGCTCTTGCACAGGCCCTGCACGTCCAGAATGAACTCGTCGTCCGCCGCGTAACCGCGGCTCCGATCGGCGGGTTCCACATAACCGCCCGGCTTGAGGAAGTCGTCGATCACCGCCAGCCGCTCCGGCCTACGGTCCAGGTGCGGGCGGCACGACAGCAGCGCCTTGGTGTAGGCGTCCTGCGGATCTTCGAAGATCTGCTTGACCGTGCCCTGCTCGCGGATCACGCCATGGCGCATCACAATCACTTCGTCGGCGAACTCGCCCACCACGCCCAGATCGTGGGTGATGAACAGCACCGACATGCCGTGCTTCTTCTGCAATTGCGCGATCAATTGCAGGATCTGCTTCTGAATGGTGACATCCAGCGCCGTGGTCGGCTCGTCGGCGATCAACAGCTTGGGCTCGCAGGCGATGGCGATGGCGATCATCACCCGCTGCTGCTGGCCGCCGGACAGTTCATGCGGGTAGGCCTTCACCCGTTTTTCCGGCTCTGGCAGGCCCACTTCGGTCAGCAGCTCCACCGCGCGCTTCTTGGCCGCGCCGCGGCTGAGGCCGGCATGCAGGGTCAGCGTTTCGACGATCTGCTCGCCGACGGTGAACACCGGGTTCAGCGAGCTCATCGGCTCCTGGAAAATCATGGCGATATCCTTGCCGCGCAGCTTGCGCAGCTCGGCCGGGCTCATCGCCAGCAGGTTCTTGCCCTGAAACAGCAGTTCGGATGCCGGATCGATCAGGCTGGACTGCGGCGGCAGCAGGCGCATCACCGCCATCGACGTCACCGATTTGCCGGAGCCCGACTCGCCCACCAGCGCCACGGTGCGGTGGGCCGGAATGTCGAAGCTGACGCCCTTGAGCGCCTCAAAGGTGCCGCCGCCTTCCTGGCGGAAACTCACCCGCAGATTGCGCACCGAAAGCAGGGGTTGGGTATTGCTCATTTATGGTCTCTCCTCTTCCCGCTTCACTTCGCGGCCGCGCGCGGATCCAGCGCGTCGCGCAAGGCATCCACCAACAGGCTGAACGCCGTCACCAGCACCGACATGGCGATAGTCACCGCCAGCATCTGCCACCAGTAGCCCTGGATCAGCTCAGTCGGCGACTCCGCCAGCATCGAACCTAGGCTGACTTCGCGCACGCCGACGCCGAAGCCCAGAAACGACAAAATGGCCTCGTATTTGATCAGCGATACCGTCAGCAAGGAAAACTGCACCAGCAGCAGGTGGGAGATATTGGGCAAGATGTGGACAAACATCTTGCGGCCGCTGCCGGCGCCGATGGCGTCCGCCGCCCGCACGTATTCGCGCCCCTTCAATTTCAGGTACTCGGCCCGCACCAAGCGGTAAGTGCCGGTCCAGCTGGTAAACGCCATCACCATGATGATGGTGGTGATGCCACGGCCGGAAACCGCGGCGAAGGACAGCAGCAGCAGCATGTCCGGCACCGAGGTGAACACGCTGTAGAACCAGTTCAGGAAATCATCGGTCTTGCCGCCAAAATAGCCGGACACCGCACCCAGCAGGCAGCCGATCACCAGCGAAAACAAGGCGCCGAACAGGCCGACGAAGATGGAGGTGGAAGTGCCTTTCAGCGTTTTCTGAATCACGTCGCGACCACGCAGATCGCCGCCGAAGGGCAGACGCTCCAGCCGCGGCGGCGTATGGTCGGCATATTGCGCCACATGTTTTTCCGCTTCGGTCAGCTCCTTGCCTATGGGGTCCTCGGCGCGAGTCAGCTCAATGATAGGCGCCGCCGACTCCGCCTTGACGCCGGCCAATGCCGGCAAAACATCATCAGCAGACTCCTGCACCCAGCTCGGCGGCGCATAAGGCATGCCGATTTCATCGGTCCAATGCCCGCCCACCAGATTGAACCAGCCGCCGACGGCGATCAGCAGATACACCGCCACCACCCACAGCGAAATGAAACCCACCTTATTGCGCTTCAGGCGCTGCCAGCCCAAGCCCCACAAGCTGCGGGAGGGCGCCGCCGCGACGGCGGCTGTCGTTTGCAATGTCGTCATGATTATTCTCCCCCGCTCACTTCAGTTGAACCCGCGGATCGATCCACTTGTAAACCAGATCGCCCAGCAGATTGAACACCATGGTGGCGATGGCGATATAAATGGTGATGGCCTTGATCACCGGGAAATCGCTCTTGTTGACCGCCTGGATCACCTCATTGCCCATGCCGGGAATGCCGAAGAAGCTCTCCAACACCAGCGCGCCCAGCAGCAAATACGGCAAGGACATCATGATGCTGGTCACCACCGGAATCAGCGCGTTGCGCAGCACATGCTTGAGCATGACGCGCTGCTCGGACAGGCCCTTGGCGCGGGCGGTGCGGACATAATCCTGTCCCAGTTCCTCAACAAAGAAGCTGCGATAGAAACGGATATCCGGCCCCAGCGCCACCAGCAAGCCCATCAGCATCGGCAGCGGCACGTAAACGAACAGATTGACCCAGAAAGAATCGCCCCAGCCTCGCACCGGAAACCAGCCCAATTTGAAACCGATGAAAAACTGGCCCGCGATGATGTAGATCAGCGCGCTGATCGACATCGCCACCGTGCAAATCATGGTGATGATGTGATCGGTCAGGCCGCCGCGGTAATACGCCACCAAAGCCGCCAAGGGAATGGCAAGCAGCAGATCCACCGCCAGAATGGCGCCGGTCAGCGTCAGCGAGGGGCCGATGCGGCTGCCGATGACATCGGCCACCGGTTGCTGGGTAGACCAGGACATGCCGAAATCCAGCGTCAGCACCTGATGGACAAACAGCATGAATTGCTCGGGCAGGCTCTTGTCTAGCCCCAATTGCACGCGGATCTTGGCCAGGACTTCCGGCGACATGTGCTTGCCGGCCAAGACCAGCGACGGATCGCCGCCAACCAGGTTGAACAAGGTGAATACCAGCAGCATCACCCCGAACAGGGTCGGGATCATTTGCAGCAGCCGGCGGATGATGAATGCGGACATAATGTTCTCCTCGCGGCCGCTTATTTCTGCACGTCCACGAACCGCCAGATGGCGTTGAAGTTAGGGTGCGTCTTGAAGCCTTTCACCCAGGGCTGAGCCACGCCATTCACATAGCGGATATCGCTGAACACCCATGGCGTGTCGGCGGCTACGACTTTGTTCATCTGATCGTAGAGACGATTGCGCTCCGCTCCGTCCGGCAGCACCCGCGACTGGCGATACAATGCGTCAAAACGCTGAGACTGATAGCAGGCATAGTTGCTATTGCCGGTATTCGGGCCGTACAACAGCTGCATGAAGTTGTCGCCATCTGGGTAGTCCGCATTCCAGGCGCCGCCGATCAATCCATACTTGCACTCTTGCATGGCCTTGATCTGCTCGTTCCACTGAATGATGCGGAAATTGACGCGCACCTTGATGCGATCGAAAGCCTTTTGCCAGTACTCATTCCATTGCTTGTCGATCGCAGTCGGCCCCGCCACGTACTCCACTTCCAGCGGCTTGCCATTAGGCAAATGTCGATAACCGTCCGCGCCGACGCGATAACCGAACTGGTCGAGCAAGGCATTGGCCAAGGCGGGGTTGTAAGGATAGCCGGCCCGGAAGTTGGGGTTGTAGCCCGCGACATTGGGCGGAATGATATATTGCATGCGCACCGCCTGATTGCGGCGGATGTCGCGGATGGTTTCATCATTATCGAAAGCCATGGCGATGGCGCGGCGCAAAGCGATCTTGTCCTTGCCGTACCCGCCCACAACCGGGTCTTTCATATTGAAGGCGTAGAACGTCACGCCTTCCTCCAAGCTGCGGCTCAATTGCACGCCGGCGTCCTTCAACTCGGCCTTCAGCTCGGCCCGGCTGGAGTCTTTGGGATCCATCCGCAAAACCTGGCGCAGCAAGGGCTGCGGAATCGAAGGATTGCCGCTCAGCAAATCCACTTCGCCGTTCTTGAACGCCAGCCACGTCGGCTGCTCCTCCTGGATGACCGATACTTCGATGCGGTCAATCTGCGGATAGCGCTTGCCATTCATCTGCTTGGCGATTTTCTGATCGGCGGCATTGCCGTCGGACTCATACTGGAAGACTTCATGGCGGAAGTTGGGGTTTCTCACCAAGCTGACGCTATTGCCCGGCTTCCAATCCTTCAGCATATAAGGGCCGGTGCCCACCGGATGCGCATTGGTATTGTCGCCATAGGCATCGACCACCTCGCGCGCCTGCGCCTCCACCCAGCTGCCGGCCAGCACGTAGGGCAAGGACGGGAATGGTTCCTTGAACTTCAGCTGCAGGGTATAGCGATCCAAGGCGCGAATGCCTTCGATGGGCGTATCGTAATTCAGCTTGCCCTTGCCGGCCTTCTTCACCAACTCGGACAAGCCTATCAATTTCTCGGTGAAGGTATCCGACAGCGGCGACATCACGCTGGGATCGGACAGTCTTTTAATGGAGTAAACATAATCCTCGGCGGTCAGCTCGCGCTTCTTGCCCTTGAACGCCGGATCCGGGGCGAAATAAATGCCCTTCTTCAGATGAAAGGTGTAAGTCTTGCCATCGTCGCCGACGGTCGGCATCGCGGTGACGACATTAGGCTTGACCTTGACCGGACGCGCCAGGTAGTCGAAGGTCAACAGCGGATCATAGATATGTTCGATCACCATGGCGGAATAGACATCCGCCACCTTGGCGGGGTCGAATCCCGTCTCCGGCGCATTGAACACCGCGTGCAGCACCTTCTCCGCCGCAGCGGGATGCGACAACACGCTCCCCCACGCCATCAGCGCCACAACAAGTGGCTTTCTCAGGCACATAGGCCATTTCTCCTTTTATCTGACTGGTTCGCCGCGACTCTAAGCGGCCGCATGACGCCATGCTCGTTAACATAAAGCATGTATGGCTAAAACCTTAACGATTGACAGCCTGGCCGGCTGACATCATCTTGAAAGAAACAGGCAATTATGACTCCGCCATGGTGAAATGGCGAATCGAACCTTCATCGCCCGGTCCGCTCCAAACAGGAACGGATGCAGCCACGAAATCATTCAATGAAAGGATGCAGCTATGAAAACCCGACTCGGCGCGCTGCTGATCATCGCCGGCCTGCTGGCCGGCTGCGCCACCCAGCAAGGCTATTCGCAAAAAGTGATGCGCTGGCAAGGGCGCGACGTGAACGAAATGCTGGCCACCTGGGGCGCCCCCAGCAAACAATTGACCATGCCGAACGGCAATATCCTCTACACCTATCGCAGCGCCTACAATGAACAGATTCCCATCCAGGGCGGCGGATTTTATTATCCGTGGGGCGTAAGCGGCGGCGGCTCCACCCACTACAGCTGCACCACCAACTTTGTCGCCGATCCGCAAAGCCACACCATCATATCGGTCAGCTTCGACGGCAACGACTGCGTCGCGCCAGTGTCCAGTCCTGACATAGGTTGACACCTGCCAGCGCGCCGCATGCGCTGGTCAGATGCTCGCGACAGACGCCCGATGTACCTCATCGGGCGTCTTGTATTTCAAGCCCTGGTGAGGGCGCTCCTGGTTGTAGATCCTCACCGACTGCTCCACCATTTTCCTCGCCTGCTGCAAATCGGCTGGGCGATGCAGCAGCAGTTCGCCTTTTAGAATGCCGTTCACCCGCTCTGCCAGGGCATTCTGGTAGCAATCGTAGCCATCCGTCATTGAGCACATCAGCCCGTGTCGTTCGTGGATCTGCTGATAGTAGGCCGAACAATACTGAATGCCGCGATCGGAGTGGTGAATCAACGGCTGCCGTGAACGTCGCGTCCGCAAGGCCATTTTGAGGGCTCCGCTGACTTCCTCCGCCTGCAGGCTGTCATGCACGTGATACCCAACAATTTTCCTTGAGTAAGCGTCAGTCACGAGACTCAGGTAAGCAAACCGCTGCGCTGTCGGCAAGTAGGTGATATCCGCCACCCAGACCTGCTCCGGCCCCGTCGGGACGACTTGGTGCGGCCCGGCCTTGAGCAGATTAGGATGGCGGTAAAAGCGATGGTGACTGTGTGTGGTCTTATGGTACGCCCGCTGCGGCACGACCAGCAGGCGGGCTGTACGCAACAGATCGAACAAACCGTCCCGTCCCAGCTTGATCCCCGCTTCCGCCATTCGCGATTGCAGCACATGGTGCAGCTTCCGCGTTCCCAGTCGGGGCTGGCGCAAGCGCACGTCCCTCACCCACGCGATCACTTTGCCATTCCGTTCGGCACGATGGCTTTCGCTTTGGCGGCGCTTGTAATAGGCCTGGCGGCTCAGCTGGACATATCGACAGGCCCGGCCCACGCTCAACCCCTGGACGAGCCTTTGGGCAAGGACCTGCCCGAAGGCTTTTTTACTACGCGCACCCCGTAGTCTTTCTTCAAGACCTCAAGCATCGCTTCGAATAGCTGCGCCTTCTCATTGGCCTCTTTGAGTTGGGTTTCCAGTTCCTTGATCCGCTGTTCTGGCGTCAGCGGCTTGTTGCCTTGATTCCCCATCGCGATCCCCTGGGCGCTACGGGAGGGCTGGGCACTCCAGTCCTGCAAACCGTGCTTACGTAACCATACCAGCACCGTCGAACGACCTTGAATACCATAGCGGCGTTGCGCCTCTTTGTAAGTCAGTTCGCCTTTTTCTACCTGCTCTACGACCGACAGTTTAAAAGCCAGGCTGTAGTCTTGCTGGGTACGTTTAATCCTTGATTCCATGTGACTCTCCTTCGTTACGGCGAAAAAGTGTCAACTTATTCCAGGACGGGACACAGCCAATAAATAAGCCCCAATGAAAAAGGCCCTGGAACACTCCAGGGCCTTTGTTTATCGGATTGCTTACTTGCCTAGCGCCGGATCCAGCTTGACCGGCTCAGCCTTGCCGCGCAGCAGCCTGCGAATGCGCGCGCGCAAACCATCCAGATAGGTGTAGACCACCGGCACCACCAGCAGCGTCAGCAAGGTAGACGTCACCAGACCGCCGATGATGGCGTGCGCCATGGTCCGGGTGCCCTCCGAACCTTCCGCATGGCTCAAGGCCAGGGGCAGCATGCCGAAAATCATCGCCAGGCTGGTCATCATGATGGGGCGCAGCCGCACCATCCCCGCCTTGACGATGGCCTCGGTCCGCTCCATGCCCTCCTGCCTGGCCTGATTGACGAAGTCGATCAACAGAATGCCGTTCTTGGCGGAAAGCCCCATCAGCATCACGATGCCGATCACCGAATACATATTGATGGTGGAGCCCCACAGCGCCAGCGAAATGAACACGCCGACAAAAGACAGCGGCAAAGCCATCATGATGCTGACCGGCAGCGTGAAGCTGCGGAACTGCGCCGCCAGAATCATGTAGATGAAAGCCACGCCCAACAACAAGGCGGTGATGGCGCTGACCATCATCTCGTTCATGTCCTTGAGCATGCCGCGCTCAATCACTTCCACGCCGGGAGGCAATTGCAGCTGATGCACCGCCTGCTCCGCTTCCTTAGTGACAGCATGCGTGTCCTTGCCCTGCACCGCCGCCATCACCATCAGCTCGCGCATCATATTGGTGCGCTTGATCACCCGCGGGCTCAGGCCGGTCTTTTCCGACACCAGCGCCGACAAGGGAATCATATTGGCCGAACCGTCGGCCGCCGGCACGCCGGCTACTTTCAGTTCGTCCAGCAGCTCTTGCCGGCGGGCATCCTTGGGCAGTTGCAGCATCACATCATAGCTTTCTCCATCCGGAGCCTCCCAGGTGGTGGCCGCATTGCCGCCGAACAATACCGAAAGGGTGCTGCCGACCCGCTCCAGATCCACGCCCAGATTGGCCGCCGCATCGCGCTTCAGCTCCAGATTCAACGATGGATCGCCGCTATCCGCGCTGGTTTCAATATCGCGCACGCCTTTGATGCTTTGCAGGCGCTCCTTCACCATCATCGCCGCTCGGCTCAATTGATTGAAGTCCGAGCCGCGCAAGCCGATGCGGATAGGCTTGCCGTTGCCCTGATCATTGCCGAAAGACTTGATGGACACCCCGGCGACCGGCATCACCTTATGACGCGCATCCTCGATGATGGCGTTCAGGCTGCGCTTGCGGGTTTTGATATTGCCGACATCAACCGTGATATTGCCGGAGTTGCGCCCCGCCACAAAATCGCTGCCAGGCCCCACCGTCATATTGACGGATTTGATTTCCGGCAAGGCGCTCAGCGCCTGCTGCAGTTCCTTGCCTTTTTGCAAGGTGTAATCCAGCGTCGCGCCGGGCTCGGTCTCAAAACTGAGCGAGAACTTGCCCTCGTCCGCCTCTGGAATCATCTCGCCGCCCACCATGCCCGCCAGCAGCACGCTGGACACCGTGATGGCGAAAGCCAGCGCCAGAACGGTCTTGCGGCGGCGCAAGGCCCAGCGTATCGCCACGCCGTAGCGTTCCGACAAGCGATCCAGCGAAGACTCGAACCAGTCCAGCATCCGGCCCAGCGGACCGCGGTGCTTGTCGCCATGATGATGGGGGTCGTGCCAGATCGACGACAGCATCGGATCAAGCGTAAAGCTGACCAGCATCGAGATCAGCACCGCCACCGTCACGGTGATGCCGAACTGATGGAAGTACTTGCCTATCATGCCGTCCATGAAGCCTACCGGCAGGAACACCGCCACCACAGTCATGGTCGTGGCGAGCACCGCCAGGCCTATCTCCTGCGTCCCCTCCATCGCCGCCTGATAATGGCCCTTGCCCAGGCCGGCATGGCGCACGATGTTCTCGCGCACCACGATGGCGTCGTCGATCAGCAGGCCGATGGACAGGCACAAGGCCAGCAGCGTCATGATATTGAGCGTGAAGCCCAAGGCATGCAGCGCGAACAAGGTGCCGATCAGCGACACAGGCAATGTCAGCCCGGTAATCACCGTGCTGCGCCAACTGCCCAGAAACAGGAACACAATGGCCACCGTCAGCGCCACGCCCTCGATCAGCGTCGATTGCACCGTATCCAGCGAGCGCTTCACATAGTCGGCCTGATTGAACATGTACTGCGTGCTGATGCCGGCCGGCCTGCTGCGGGACAGGTCATCCATCGTTTCCTTCACCGCAGCCACCACATCCACGACATTGGCGTCGCGAGCCGATTTGATGCTGACCGACAAACCCGGTTTGCCATCGATCAGGGCATAGGTAGTCGCGTCCGCCGCGGCGTCATCCACCTCGGCGACGTCGGAAAGCCGAATCGGCGCGCCATTGCGGTAACCCACCGCCAGATTGGCGAAGTCGTCGACGCTGCGCAGCTTGCCCGCCACCCGCACCGACCACTCCTGGCTGGCCGTTGACACCGAACCGGCCGGAAAATCTCGATTGGCCGCCTTCAAAGCGCTGACGATCTCCGGCACAGACAAACCGGACGCCTCCAGGCGCACCGGGTCGACACGCACCCTCACCTCGCGCTGATCGCCGCCGGAGATGGAAACCTGGCTCACGCCCTGCACCATCTGCAGCCGCTTTTTCAGCACCTGATTCACCCAGGAGGTGGTGGCGCGCATGGACTTGGCATCGCTGAGCACCGCTATCACCAACGCGTCCTCATCGGAGTTGTCGGCCGCGGAGATGAAGGGCACGCCGACCTCGCGGCGGAAACTGCCCTGCACGGAGGAGACCTTCTCCCGCACTTGCTGCTGGGCCTTGTCCGGATCCACGGAGAACTGGAAGGTGACGATCACGGTGGACCGCCCTTCCATAGAATAAGAGCGGATTTCCTTGATGCCGGAAATGGTGTTCAGCACCTCTTCCAGCGGGCGCGACACCTCGGTTTCCACTACCTCGGGCGAGGCGCCGGGGTAAGAGGTATCGATGAACGACAACGGCGCGCGCACCTCCGGCATGGCCTCGACCGGCAGCTTCTGCCAGCCCAGCAGGCCCAGCACCACCAGCGCGATCATCAGCACGGCGGCGAAATAAGGATTACGGATACTGATTCGCGTCAGCCACATATCCGCCCCCTCATGCCTTGGCCGGCGGCAACTTCACCGGATCGCCCAATTTCACGCCCAGCAACTCCACCGCCAGCACCGGCTCGCCGGCCGAGACGCCGCTCACCGCCACTTGGCGCTCGCTGTCCGAGTTCAACAATACCGCAACCGGCCGCTTGACCAGCTTGCCCTGCTGCACCACGATCACCCAGGGCTTCGCATTGAGATCGTGAACAGCGGTAACCGGCAGCACCATTTGATGATCGATATTGCGCAACACCACGCCGCCGGTGACGAACTGCCCCGCCTTCAGCCTGCCATCGCGATTATCCACTCTGACATACAAGGTGAAACTGCGGGTTCCGCTTTGCGCCACCGGGTTGATGCGGACCACTTTGCCGATGATCTGCTCTTGGTTTCCATCCACCCGGAACCGCGCCTCCTGCCCTTCTTTCAATTGCGCAACCGCGCGCGCAGGCACGGTCGCCGCCACTTCCATCACCGACAGATCCGCAAGCGAGAACAACTTCATGCCGCGGTTGGCCACCTCGCCCGGATTGATCTTGCGCTCATACACCACGCCGTCTATCGGCGCTTTCACCTGGGTATCGCTCAACTGCCGCTTGGCCCTGGCCAACTGCGACGCTTGCGCGCGGACTTCGCCCTCCTTTACCCGGTAATCGCTCTCCAGCTCGTCGTACGCGACCTGGGAAATAAAACCCTTGTCCAGCAGTTCCTTCTGCTTGTCCAGCTTCACTTTGGCCAGCTTCAACCGCGCCTTGGTATTGTCCAACTGCGCGCTTTGCTCTTCCACCGACTGCCCCAGCACCTCGGTATCCAGCACCGCCAAAAGCTGCCCTTTGCGAACCCTCTCGCCTTCGCGCACAGAGACATCCCTCACCCGGGCATCGACCTCCGAAGCCAAGGAACTGGTGGACAGCGCATTCAGCGCGCCGGTGAAGGGCAAAGTCGCGGCAAGCGGCTTTGGCGCAGCCCAGATCACATCCAGGCTGGACAGTTGCCGGACGATGACTGGCTGCTTTTTCTCATGCGCGCCCGTATCGGCATTGCCATCGCTACAAGCTGCCAGCGAGATAGCGATCAAGGCGGCGATCAAACTAAGACGTGTGTTCATAAGGTTTTTCAAGCTTGGATCGATAACGATCTCTGGTTTATTAGTCTTTTCCATCAACGACCGTGGAGAGTAGCATTTTGCAAGCTCCCGCGCGTTCCTCCACTCAGAAGTATGCCACAAGCATCGACAATCTTTGTACTGAGTCGTTCATTCCCAATGAAATTTCTTCTTGCATAGGCTTCAGGCAGCACGTAGCCCCCTGCGCCAATAGAAAACAGCCCCGCAGGCATAAGCCTGACAGGGCTGCTCAAACTGACCACGATAGCCACCCGCCGGGTGGACTTGCGCGTTTACAGCTTGTAATTGAACTTCATGAAGTAAGCGCGGCCAACCTGATCGGTAAAGCGCGGATCGTAGTTGGATTGGAAAGTAAAAGTCTGGTTGCTATACGGCGGCAGTTGATCAAACAGATTACGCACGCCGGCCGTCAGGGTCAGGTGCTTATCCCACTTGTAGGTTCCCGACAGGTTCCAAGTGGAATACGGCTTGACATCATACTCATTGTTATTAGCATCCGCGTTCGCATCGACATAACCCGACTTATACGTCTGGCTGAGCAATGCACTCCATGCGCCTTGAGACCAGTTGAAAGTCAGATTGTGCTGCCAACGGAATGCCGGCTGGTTTTGCGAACCATATTGCGCAAGATTGCTTACATAATCGCTGCCCGTGTAGGACTGCCACATGCTCTTGCTCAAATAGGTGCCGCTCAACTCAACGCCGAAATTGCCATAGTTGGTGTGCGGCAAATCCCAGCGGAAGTCCACATCCACACCCGCCGTGCTGACATTGCCCATATTCTGAGTTGTGGCAGTGCCAACCAGATTGCCCTTGGCATCGTAGAACCACAGATTGGAGAACTGAGGAGTGAACAGAGTCTGTTCATAGTTCCCCATATTATTGATCTGATCCTTGATCATGGTCCACCAGAGGTCGGCGCTGGCAGTCATGTTCTTGATCGGCTCAATCACCATGCCTACGGACAAGGAGGAGGTCTTCTCAGGCTTCAGGTGGGTATTGCCGCCAGTTTGCAGATAATCCTGCATCGTGCCCTTGCAAGCCATGCTGGGGCATGCCTTAGGATCCGGATAGTAATTCGCCGTCAATTGCTCCTGATTGGGCTGATACATGTCATACAGCGAAGGCGCGCGGAAGCCGGTGCTGGCGGAAGTGCGCAGCAAGACCTTAGGCGACAGCTGATAACGCAGCGAGAGTTCCGGGTTGATCGTATCGCCCACATCGTTGTAGTGGTCATAACGCACCGCAGCCTTGCCATCCAGGCCCTTGATGATAGGCACATCCGCCTCGGCGAACAAAGCCGACACAGTACGATTGCCGGATGTATTTAACGCCCCATCATCGCCAGGACCAATCGCCTGGGTGCTGACGGGATAGTTGAAATTGCGAGCCAGCGTGTCATGACGCACTTCGCCGCCCACCGCAATCGCCAACATGCCCGCCGGCAATTGCAACACCTCCTTGCTCAAGCTGAAGTCGGCGCCAGCCATCGTATACTTGCCATCATCCAGATGGCCGGCGATGCTCGCAGACTGCAAGACGCCATTATTTACCGGCAAGCCTGTAACCAGACTGATCTGATTGCTCAAGTACAGATTTTCCATGCCATTGATGCTGACAAAGCCGCTCTTGAGCTCTTCGGCAGCATAGCTCTGGGAATAGCCGGCTCCGGTCCGATAATCCCAGCCAGCCAACTGGCCTTCCAGGTTCAACTGGAACTTTTGAGTCGTAGTAACCGACTCGGTGATGCGAGGGCCAAGCGGAATCGTTCTGAACTCGGGCGCGATGCCCTGAGCGCCAGGCGTGTAAATGTTCTGAGTGCCATTCGGCAACAGGAACTCGCCGCCAGTCGGGGCCGGCGCAGTCGAAGAGTCGGTCTTGGTTCTGGTGATATTATAGGTTGCGGACAACTGGTGATTATCACCTATCAGCATCGTAGCCTTGGCCAAGGCAGAAACCTGCTCAGTTTCTGGCTGTATGCTCAAATAGGGTTGAGTATATGTAGAACACTGCGGACCACTAGTAGTGACCTGCGCCACAGTCGGCGCCGGGCAGTTGGGATAGGAGCTGGGTGCCACGCTGATGGGAGCGCCCTGGCCATGCGGGAAACGAATCAGATAGTTACCCGGATAAGAGCTGGCGCTGGCGCGGGTGCCATAAGTGATGGCAGAGGCGAAATCGCGATCCGGCGTGAAAATGGCATCCGTCTTCTGATAGGTTGCCGTCCCGAAGACATTGAAGCCGTCTTTGTTCAGGTTGCCATAGCCATAAGACACATCAAAACTATGCTCTTTGCCATCCTTGCGCTGCGGCTTGGTGAAATCGCCGCCGACACTCAGGCCTTCCATCGTCTTTTTGGTGACGAAGTTGATTACGCCGCCGACCGCATCTGAGCCATAAATGGCCGCAGCGCCGCCGCGCAGCACATCGACACGCTCAATCGCGGTCAACGGGATGGAGTTCAAGTCGGGTGCGGTGCCATCGAAAGGATGGTAGGCGATGCGACGGCCATCCAGCAGCACCAAGGTATATTGCTGGCCCATGCCGCGCAGGTTTGCATAGGCGGCGCCAGCAGTGCCGGAGCCAACGCTATTGCTAGAGCCGACATTGCTCTGATTGCCCGCCAGCGCGTTCACAACCTGCTCAACCGAAGTCAACCCTTGCTTGGTCAGGTCATCCACCTTTACCGACGTCACCGGATTGGCGCCTTCATCCTTCATACGCTTGATGTGTGAACCAATCACATCCACCCGTTGCAGCGAGCTGCCGTCCGAATCATCTGCATGCGCAAGCTGAGCGTAGGTCATGCCGCCAATCAGCGACAACGCGACTACCAGCGTCTTTCTCTTGTAATTCATATTTTCTCCAAATCCCTTTTGTAGAAGGCCTCTTTACTCTCCGAGTCTTTTTGCAGAGGAACTCATGCAGACGTCTTGTGGCAAGTGGCTCTCTGAGTGTGAAAGTTTGTAATGAGTACCGTCAATGCTCATTTACCAAATCACATGTAAAAACATGTATAGAAATCACTCACATCCCAAGTAAACCGACAGCCCATGAGTTTTTTTACCTTTACAATTCATTAACTTAACAAATCAAGATTGCATTAACCCTTCTGCAGTATTTACCACCCTACCCATAGAGTTCTTTGCATCCATGCATTTCCGACTACCAGCCTGTTGTATTTATGCATACAAAACAGAGAGGCTGTTGCATAAACACTTCACTTCCAATCCACCTGGGTCGTGCGCATGCATGAATTTTGCTCAAAAAAAATATGAATTTCCCTCATAAGTGCCGCTAAGTAATATCCTGCGCAGCCATCCTGATCGCTTCCCAAACCCTATCTTTAAATAAGATTCCTTGACCTAAAACAAGCAACTTTGTTTCCAATTCATTTACATGAGTCATCAGATGTGAATTTATGTTAATTCACTTGGCATTTTAAATTCATTTCAATTATCCATTAACCACCAAATGCGCAAAACGGCACATCTTGCGACAGGCGGCAAACTGGCACACATGATCACAAACAGTCTCTAACAGAATGATCAGGACCAGACATTTAATGAGAAGAGCATAGGCTCGACTCGACTCTACATCTGCAAGAGGAGAAATCAGGATGTTCGTTAAACAGCACGCTATCGCATTGACCATCGCCAGCCTGTTCGGTCTGGCCGCCCATGCCGCTGAGCCGTGGGTAAACACCGCCACTCAAGCGCACCCGCTGGTCAGCGCCTTCGCCAGCTCCAACAGCGCCAGCGCTCAAGTTGCCGCCGGTCAATCCGTGCATGTAGCCGTGACGCTGAAAGTACGCAACAAGAACAAGCTGGACGCCCTCACCAACAGCCTGCTGGCCGGCACCAGCCACAAGACCTTGACCCCGGCCGAGTTCGTCGCCCAGTTCGCGCCGACCGAAGCGCAAGTGCAAAAGGTTGTCGCCCACCTGCAAAAGGCCGGCTTCCGCAATATCAAGGTCGCGCCCAACCGCTTGCTGATTAGCGCCGACGGCAGCGCCGCCACCGCCAAGACTGCGTTCAATACTTCGCTGCGCCATGTCAACGTAAGCGGTCGCGCAGCCATCGCCAACGCCAGCGCCGCTCAAGTGCCGCAATCGCTGGGCGACATTGTGTTGGCCGTCCATGGCCTGCAAACCGTGCATACCTTCCACACCACTCTGCAAAAGAGCGGCTTGAAGACCTTGGCCTCGGCCAAGACCAATAGCGCGGTGGGACACAACCCGACTGACTTCCCGCTGATCTATAACGCCAGCAGCCTGCCCCCGGCCAGCAACACCACCGTCGGCATCATTTCCGAGGGCGATCTGACCCAGACGCTGCAAGACCTGCAGCAGTTCGAAGATGCGGCCGGCTACAGCTACGTGCAAACCAATGTGATCAATGCGGGCGACGCTTCGTCCGACACCGACGGCATCGGCGAATGGAACCTGGATAGCCAGGACATCCTGGCTGCCGCAGGCGGCGCATTGCAACAGCTGAACTTCTATGTCGCCACCTCGATGACCAACGCCGACATCACCGCCGCCTACAATTCGGCAGTCAGCGACGGTTCGGCCAAGGTGATCAACGTCTCGCTGGGCGAGTGCGAGCGCGATGCGCAAAGCGATGGCACCATCGCTTCCGACGACCAGATATTCCAGACTGCCGTCGCGCAAGGCCAAACCTTCTCCATCTCCACTGGCGACTCCGGCTCCGCCGAGTGCGGCAGCACCTCAGGCCAGAGCTACCCGGCGACTTCGCCCTACGTGATCGCCATCGGCGGCACCACGTTGAGTACCAGCGGCACCACCAAGTACTCGTCGGAAAGCGTGTGGAACGGCACCGGCGGCGGCCCGAGCGTCATCGAGGCTGCTCCGTCTTGGCAAACCAAGGCCGGCGTGCTGACCACTTCCAAGACCAAGCGCGGCGTGCCGGACGTGTCCTTCGACGCCGACCCGAACAGCGGCGCCCTGGTTATCGTTCAAGGCGCTCAGCAGCAAATCGGCGGCACCAGCTTGGCCGCTCCGCTGTTCACCGGCTTCTGGGCGCGTATCCAGTCCGCGCACGGCAATAGCCTGGTATCGCCGAACCCGGCCATCTATCAGTACTTCAAGGCCAACCCGTCGCTGTACCACGACGTGACCAGCGGCAATAACGGCAGCTACAAAGCCACCGCCAGCTGGGATTACGCTACCGGCTGGGGCAGCTTGAACGTCGCCAACCTGAACACCTTCATCGGCAGCCACTCCGGTTTCTGATCCAGGTCCTCGGTGTGAAAAGCCCCGGCGATCGCCGGGGCTTTTTTATCTTGGCTGTCGTCTGCAAGCGACATCGCCATCATGCCGGAAGAATTTTGAGTAAACATTTACAAATAAACCGGGTAATTTAAGAGTAATTACTTTACAAAGCAAAACCCAGCCAGTATCCAGTAGTAACACGTACCGTCCGGTCTATTCTCAAAGGACGGAGCGAGGTTTCCACAGGGAGAGATGGCATGCAGGCAAAATATTCACCCATTCTGCTGCTGATCGGCAGCGCGATTGGCCTTCACGCGCACGCCGCAGGCAACTGGACGCCCACCAATACCCTGGCGCATCCGGTCCAGCAATTGATCTCCGGAGCGTTGGATAACGGCGAGCTAGCTGGCGGCGAGCTGGTTCATGTAGCCATCAGCCTGGCCCTGCGCAACAAGCCTCAACTAGATAGCCTCACCGACGGCATTCAAGCGGGATTGAGCCAGCCGATCACCGACGCGCAGTTCATGGCGCAATACGCGCCCACTGCAGCGCAAGTCCAACAAGTGGTCAGCCATCTGCAACAGAACGGTTTCCGCAATATCGTCGTCTCGCCCAATAATATGATGGTGACCGCGGACGGCAGCGCAGCCACCGTCAACAGCGCCTTCCAGACCAAACTGCGCCGCTACAACGTCAATGGGCGGCTGGCCTATGCCAATGTATCGAATGCCCAGGTGCCCTCCAGCCTTGCCGGCATTGTGCTGGCGGTGCATGGTTTGCAGACCGCGCACCAATTCCATGCCGCCTTCCACGCACAAGCCGTGGCCAAAGCCACCACCGGCATCGTCGCGCACAAGCCCACCGATTTCCCAGCCATCTATAACGCCTCCAGCCTGGCGGCCGCCAAGAACAGCGTGGCCGGCATCATCGCCGAAGGCAGCCTGAACCAGACGGTGGCGGATCTGAACAGTTTCGCCAAGAGCGCCGGCTTCGCCGCGCCCAGCGTCGCCATCGTCAACGCCGGCACGCCGACCTCGGACACTTCGGGCATCGTCGAGTGGAATCTGGACAGCCAGACCATTCTGGCGGCCAGCGGCGGCGCGCTCAAACAACTGCAGTTTTACGTCGCGCCCTCGATGAACAATAGCGATATCGCCGCCGCCATCAACGCGGCCGTTTCGGCCAACAGCGCCAAGGTGATCAATGTTTCGCTCGGCGAGTGCGAACTGAGCGCGCAGTATTCGGGCATGACAGCCAGCGTGGACCAGATGCTGCAAGCCGCCATCGCCCACGGCCAGACCTTTTCGGTCTCCAGCGGCGACTCGGGCTCTTATGAGTGCGGCGGCGGCACCGCTTATCAAAGTTATCCGGCGGTTTCGCCTTATGTCGTAGCCGTGGGCGGCACCACGCTCACCACCAGCGGCACCACTGTCTACAGCAGCGAGAAAACCTGGAGCGGCGGCGGCGGCGGGCCGAGCTACACCGAGGCGGCTCCCTCCTGGCAAACAAGCGCCGGCGTGCTGACCACCTCTAAAACCAAACGCGGCGTGCCGGATATCGCCTTCGATGCCGACCCGAACAGCGGCGAGCTGGTGCTGGTGCAAGGCAGCACTTATCAAGTGGGCGGCACCAGCCTGGCCGCTCCCTTGTTTACCGGCTTCTGGAGCCGCATCCAATCGGCCAACGCCAACAAGCTGGTTTCACCCAATCCCGCCATCTACAAGTACTTCAAGGCGAACGCCTCGCTGTACCACGATGTCAGCAGCGGCAACAACGGCGCCTTCAAGGCCGCCTCCGGCTGGGACTACACCACTGGCTGGGGCAGCCTGAACGTGGCCAATCTCAACGCCTTCGTCGCCAAAACTGCGGGCTTCTAAAGCCGTCACGCGGCCCAAACCGACGCGCCCCGCCGATGCGGGGCGTTTGCTTTGCAATGGTCAGCGCCTAGAATAGCGGCATTGATCATTTTATAAATGACGCCATGAAACCCGACCTCGCCATCCGCCTGCTACATCAATGCCGACACGCCACCCTCGCCACGCAGTCGCAGCAATATCCCGGCTATCCTTACGCCAGCGCCATTCAATATATCTGCGACGAGCGCCAGCGCCCGATTTTCGTGGCCAGCGCCCTGGCCGAGCACAGCAAGAATCTGCAGGCCGATCCGCACATCAGCTTGTCTTTTCTCGCGCCAGGAGACGAGGCAGCCCAATCAGCCGAGCGGATGACGATTCTAGGCGAGGTCGAACGCTTTGATGCCTCGGCCTCGCTGCGAGAACGCTTGCTGCGTTATATCCCGGAAGCCGAGGAATGGCTGGCGCTGGATTTCATGTTCTTCCGCCTGCAGCCCAAACGGCTGCGCTTGATCGCCGGCTTGGGCAAGATGGGCTGGATAGACGAAGGCGCCTGGATGGAATTGCCTGCGCTAGCGCTGGATAGGGAATCGGCGCTGCTAGAAGAGGCGCAGCCTGCATTGCCGGCATCCATCCGACTGCTGGGCTGCGACTATTTCGGCGCCGACCTGCTGGACAAAGGCCATTACCGCCGCGCGGACTGGGAGGAAGCGGCAAGCGATCACGCCCAAATCCGAGAATGCTTGCTGCGGCTTGCCTGATGCGGTCTTAGCCACCCAGTTGCAAGCGAGGCGCGCCGAAAGGCACGCTTGAGCCGTCCGGGTAACGCTTGGGCCATATCAATGGCGGCGTAGTCCAGGTGAAGTCCTTGCCCTCGAACTCGATGAAATAAGCCTGCCAGCCCGGCTGCGACGCGTCCGGCGTGAATTCGAAGCGGCACTCGCCCTGCTGGCACTGACCCTCGATCGGCTGCTCCTGGTAGCGGATGCCGGAACGGAAGCGGAAATCGCGGCTATCCGGATTGCGCGCCAGCCACAGCTTGGCGCGGACCACCGGCTCCCGGGTGCTGACGCTGATCCGGCCGTTGCCCTCATCCCCTTGCACGCTGGCCTCTGGCAAAGGCTTGCCCGCCAGCCAACGCCCCATGAACTGGCGCAGCGCCTCGCTCACTTGCGCGCGGCCCACATAATGCGACTGATTGGGCAGATAACGCAGTTGCATCGGGCCCTTCATCGCCGGCAAATAACTCCAGCCGGAATCCGGCACCGCGAAATCGTCGCCGGCAGCCGAAACCATATACTTTTGCAAGCGCGACATGCTATCCGGATAGTTGACCACATCTTCAAAACGCAGCAAGGCATCGAGGCCTGGGCCCCCCTTGAGCACATCGTCGGTGAGGCGGTTCTTGGCGTAATCGCGCAGCGCCAGCGGCCATTGCTTGCCGTAGCTGTTGTACACGTGGGCGAAGTTGGCGCGCACGTTCCAGAAATCCGCGACCACCGGCACGATGGCCTGCACCCGCTGGTCGTTCAGCCCCGCCAGCCAGCTGGTCCAGCCGCGTTTGGAGCTGCCTGACAACACGAAGGCGCGCGCATCCGGCAGGCCGGCCTGGATCACATCCATCGCAGCCACGGTGGCCTGGGTCATCGGCAGGTGCAGCGAGCTGAAGCGGTCGGCCTCCGGCTGGTCCACGCTCTTGCGCCAGCTATAGGCGACCAGCGCATCCTCGCGGCCGGCGGCCCGCCCGTCCAGCTGCAGATTCTGGTTGGGCGTGTAATACAGTTCCGCCACCGCGATGCCCAGTCCGCGGGCCAACTCCGCCAGCGGCAGCGCGTCCCGCGGCGGCTGCGGCCCCTTCTCGGCATGGTTGATGCCGCCGCTGATATAGAGCAATACCGGCGAACCCGGCTTGCGGCCCGACGGCAGCGCCAGCTTCAATTCATGCTCCCACTGCGGCGCATCGCTGCTCAGCGTGCTGCCCTGGCCAGGCCAGCGCTGCGACACGAAGCCATAGCTGAGCACCTTTACGCCGTCTTCCTCGCTTTCGCCGAGCAAATTGGCCGCTTGCTGGCTGGCTTTGGCCTGCCGCAGATACTGCTGCACAGTTTGCGGATCGCCTGGCTCCAGGGCCAGCCCCGCCTGCGAGAGAGTAGAAAACAACAGGCAAAGCGCGACGCCGGCGCGGCGCGCAAAGACGGATAGCGAGACATTCATCAGGATGGCATTCCTATTTATTGTCAGGAGAATGGATTTTTGTTATTCACGGGGAAGAGCGAATGCACTAAGCCGCCAACCATGGACAGCGGCCAGGCCGGTCCGTTCAGCCAATGCCGGCCCGTATTCGTCATTTCCATCCATCGATAAAAAAACCCCGCCGAATCCGGCGGGGTTTCTTGCGATGGCCATGGCCTCGGCGCTTACATCGACTCCAGCACCTTGATGCCCAGCAGGTCCAGGCCGGCACGCAGCGTCTTGGCGGTCAGCGCGGCCAGTTGCAGACGGCTGGCGCGGACTTCGCCCTCGCTCTTGAGGATAGGGCAGGCTTCGTAGAAGCGCGAGAACAACGTGGCGATCTGGTACAGGTATTGCGACAGATAGTGCGGGTAGCAGCCTTCCACCACGGCGTTCAGCGTATCTTCGAACTGCGCCAGCGCGGCGGCCAGTTGCTTCTCGGCCGGCTCGGTGATGACGATCTTGGCGTTGGCGTCGTAGTCCTCGGCCTTGCGGAACACGCTCTGCACGCGGGTGTACGCGTACTGCAGATACGGAGCGGTGTTGCCTTCGAAGGCCAGCATGGTGTCCCAGTTGAAGATGTAGTCGCTCATCCGGTTCTTGGACAGGTCGGCGTACTTCACCGCGCCGATGCCGACCGCGTTGGCGATTTCACGCTTCTGCTCTTCGGCCAGATCCGGGTTCTTTTCCGACACCAGCGCGTAAGCGCGCTCTTGCGCCTCGTGCAGCAGCTCGATCAGCTTGACCGTGCCGCCGGAACGGGTCTTGAACGGCTTGCCGTCGTCGCCCATCATCACGCCGAAACCGACGTGCTCCAGCTTCATCGCTTCCGGCGCGAAGCCGGCCTTGCGGCAGATGGTGAACATCTGGGCGAAGTGCTGGCTCTGGCGCGCGTCCACCACGTAGATCACGCGGTCCAGCTTCAGCTCGCGGTGGCGGTAGCGCACCGCGCCGATGTCGGTGGTGGTGTAGATGAAGCCGCCGTCCTTCTTCTGGACGATCACGCCCATCGGCTTGTCTTCTTGGGTGCGGAATTCTTCCAGGAACACCACTTGGGCGCCGTCACTCTCGGTGAGCAGGCCGGCCGCGCGCAGTTCGTTGACGATCACCGGCAGGTCATCGTTGTAAGACGATTCGCCGCGCACGTGCTCGCGCTTCAGGCCGACGTTCAGCGTCTCGTACACTTCTTCGCAATGCTTCAACGACACGTCGACGAACTGGCGCCACAGCTTCAGCACTTCCTGGTCGCCGCCTTGCAGCTTCACCACGTAATCGCGCGCGGTGTTGGCGAAGTCTTCGCTTTCGTCGAAGCGGACCTTGGCGTTGCGATAGAAGGTTTCCAGATCGGACAGCTGCAGATCGGCGTCGCCGGCGTGGCTGGTTTCCACCAGATAGGCCACCAGCATGCCGAACTGGGTGCCCCAGTCGCCGACGTGGTTGGCGCGGACCACGTCGTGGCCGACGTATTCCATCACCCGCGCCAGCGCGTCGCCGATGATGGACGAACGCAGATGGCCGACGTGCATTTCCTTGGCCAGATTGGGCGAGGAATACTCCACCATCACGCGCTGCGCTTGGACAGGCGCGATGCCCAGCTTGTCGTCTTTCAGGGCGGCTTCGCTTCGTCGGGCCAGATATTCAGGGGCTAGATGAATATTGATGAAACCCGGACCGGCGATTTCCACCTTGTCGGCGATGCCGGCAAGATCCAGCGCGGCGATGACTTTTTCGGCCAGCGCGCGCGGATTGGTTTTCAGCGCTTTGGCGGCGCCCATTACACCGTTGGCCTGGTAGTCGCCGAATTCCGGCTTGGAAGCCGGCTGGACCACGGCAGGCGCGTCAGGCGCGCCAGCTGCCGCCAGCGCCGCCTGTACCCGTTCATTGATCAGTTGATGAATCGTCATTGATAGCCCCACGAAATGCCGCGAAAACGAAAACGTGTCTTCGCTTCTGAAAAATTGTTGTGTTTGATTGTATGCGTCTAGCCCGCATGGGGCAATGCTTGATCCACGCGGCAGGCTGCTCATTTGCCTGGCATTTGATCCGGTACGGCTTTTATCGGATGGCCTGGCTCATCCAGCCAGACCGTTTCACCCAGGGCTGGCACGCTGAAATCGGCGGCATCGATGCCCTTACGGCGCAGCGCATCCGCCAAGTCCAAGGGCGGCTGATGCAGCGGTTCGTCAGTCAGGACAAACGTGCCCCAATGCACCGCCAGGGCTCGCTTGGGCCGCAGAATGCGGAAAATCTCCACCGCCTCGTTCGGATCGATATGCTGCGGGGACAGGAACCAGCGCGGCTGATACGCGCCTATGGGCAACAGCGCCAGGCTGACTTCGCCCAAATGTTCGGCGATGCGCGCGAAAAGCTCTGGATGATAACCGGTATCGCCCGGATACCAAAGCTGCACGCCATCGCCCTTTACGGCAAACCCGCCCCATAAGACGCGGTTGCGGTCGCCCCAGGCCCAGCGCTTGCTCCAATGCTGGGCCGGCGTCAGCGTCACTTCCAGATCGCCCAGCCTATGGCGCTGCCACCAGTCCAGCTCAACGATGCGTTCCGCCGGCGCGCCCGCCCGCCGCAAGGTTCTTCCCACGCCCAGCGGCGCGAAGAACATCGGTGAGCCACCCGGCTGCGCCGCCAAGCGGCGCAAGGTGTGGAAATCCAGATGGTCGTAATGGTTGTGCGTCACCATCACCGCGTCGATGCGCGGCAAATCATCCAAACGCATGGCCGGCGGCGTCAAGCGCTTCGGCCCCATCCATTGCAGCGGAGAGGCTCGCTGCGACCACACTGGATCCAATAGCAAATTCATACCGGCAAGCTGGATCAGCCCGCTCGCGTGGCCAATCCAGGTATAGGATGGCCGGCTGCGATTGGCCTCCAAGGCGGCGACATCGGGCTGGGCGCGGCGGATATCCTGCAGGCGGTGCTCCACCCGCAGCCGTCTTCGCTGCCAATTCCAACGCGCCAGATCGACGAAACGCGGCTGTTTGAAAGGATAGAGATTCCGATAACCGTCTGGACCATGGTGGTCTTGAGAGGAGTCAGGGCGATAACTTGGCAGCGGCCAACGCAATAGATCAAGCAACATGAGTGAAGAAGCGCCTCGAAAATGATGAGGGCATTGTGCCGCAACAACATCCAATTAAAAAGCGGCGGGACTCGCCCGCCGCCGCATAAGGCCGCGCATCGGATCAGAAGGTATAAACCGCTTGCGCGCCGATCAAGTCGTTGCTCTTGCGATAGCTGCCATCGTTGCGCAGGAACACATTCTGGCTAGCCCAGTCATGGCGGTATTCAAACTTCAGCGTCAGCTGGTCGGTCGGGAACAACAGCCAGTCGAAGGTCAAAGCCTGGCGGTTGGCGCCTTTGCAATCGCTGGAGCCGGCAGCCACGCAGTCCTGAGAGATGCCGAAAGCGTTGACGCCATCGAAGCCATTGCCGTTCAAGGCCACGCCGCCGCCGCCGCCGCCATTCTTGCTATTGTTCAGGTAGTCGTAACGAACGGTGGCGCCCATTTTGCCCAAGCTCTCCGTCATCCACTTGCGATGTCCCAGCAAGGACAAGCCATACCATTCCGCAGAGCCGCCGCTCCAGGCTGCGTTTTGCTGCTGGCCATAATCCACTTCGGCGTTGTACTGGATGTCGCCCAAGGTGTAGCTGGCATCGGCTTCGGTAAAGAAATAATTGGAGTACGGGTTGGCCGAGGTGCACTGATAGCCATAACCGACATTGCCGGCCTGACATCCATTAGCCGGCGGAACCTGTGGATTCTGCGCAGCGCTTGTCAACAAAGTCTGCTTGCCGGCATTGAAAGACCAGCCCAAATCCAGCGCGCTGCTCCAGTTGTAATCCACCCGCGCGGTAATGCTTGGCGTGTTGTTGCTCTTGGACACCGGCAAGCCCGTGGTCTGGTTATTGCTGTTGCTTGCGATATTGGCATGCGTGCGATATTGCTCGTTCGCCAGCATGAACTTCCAGGACCAGACATCGTGGCTCCAGGCGAAGCCGGCGCCGACATAGCTGCCTGGATCGCTGAAGTCATACAGCAAGCCGTGGGTCAGCGTCAGCATCTGGTTGGATTGCTGCACCTCATAGCCGCCAAAGCTGTTCTGCAAGCCCGCGTTCACGCTCCAGGTATCGGACAGCGGGAAATTGATCACCGCCGTATTGATGATATTGTTGCCAGCCCCGCCATCCAGCAGCGTATTGCCGGAGCCGCGGTTGGGCATGATGGTGATTTCGGCGCTGGGCGCGGTCGGGCCAACGCCAAAGGTTTTCTTGATGTCCAGATACACGTCGCCGAAAGTGCTGTTGCTGTAGGCATAGACGTTCTGATGGTTCAGAAACTGAAAACCCGAACTGTTCATGCCGCGGTTATAGATATAAGTAGGGTCCAGATAGCCGGTAATGCTCAAACCCGCGATAGGCCCCTCATTCGCGGCAGTATTGAGCCGGTCCACCTTCAGTTCCATCCCAGCTACCCGCTCCTTCAAGTCCGCCTTGGATTCCTCCTCGGCGGCAGTCGCCGCAGTCTTGGCGGTTTCGGAGGCGGAGACCGCCTCCATCGCCTTTTGCAATTGCTGCACCTGTTGCTGCAATTGCTGCAATTGCGCCTTGAGCCGGGCGATTTCGTCCGCCTTGGCGTCTGCCCAGGCCGCGCCGGGCAGCGCAGCGATCAACGCACTGATCAGAACTTTCTTCATCGTAAGATTCTCCTTGTGCCGCACTGCGAAGCCCCGGCTCAGCCATTGGCGAAAGCCAGACGCATTTCCTTTTCGCGCTTGCGGGTGCGCGCTCCCATGTAAAGATTGGCCGCCACCACGCCCACCGTCACCAATACGATGAACAGCGTGGCCAGCGCGTTCATCTCCGGATTCAAACCCAGCCGCACCCGCGAGAAAATCACCATCGGCAAGGTGGTGGAGCCGGGGCCGGACAGAAAGGCCGTCAATACCAGGTCATCCAGCGACAAGGTGAAGGACAGCAGCCAGCCCGACACCAAGGCCTGCGAAATCAAAGGCAGGGTGATGACAAAGAACACCTTCAAGGGCCGCGCGCCCAGATCCATCGCAGCCTCCTCCAGCGACAGATTCAGTTCGCGCACTCGAGATTGCACCACGATGGTGACGTAGGAGACGCACAGCATCACGTGGCCGATCCAGATGGTGAACACGCCCCTCCCCTCCGGCCAGCCAAAGCTCTGCTCCATCGCCACGAACAACAGCAATAGGGAGATGCCCTGGATCACTTCGGGGATCACCAAGGGCGCATTGACCATGCCGGTAAACAAGGTGAACAGGCGGAAACGGCCGAAGCGCCCCAGCACGAAACCGGCCCAGGTGCCGATCACCACCGACGCCGTGGCGGTCATCAGCGCGATCTTCAGGCTGAGCCAGGCGGCGGTGATCAGCTCGTCATCCTCCAGCAGCGCCGCATACCATTTGGTGGAAAAACCCGACCACACCGTCACCAGCTTGGACTCGTTGAAGGAATACAGCACCAACAGCACGATGGGCAGATACAGGAAGGCATAGCCGAATCCCAATACCAGGAAGGCCAGCGGTTTGCTCGGCTTGATCATCGCGATTCCTCCATCGTCTTCACCTGGTAGTGCTGGAACAAGGCCATGGGCACCAGCAGCAGCAGCACCATGCAGCAAGTCACGGTGGCGGCCATCGGCCAGTCCATATTGTTGAAGAATTCATCCCACATCACCCGGCCTATCATCAGCGTGTCCGAACCGCCCAATAACTCCGGTATCACGTACTCCCCCACCGCGGGGATGAACACCAGCAGGCTGCCGGCGATGATGCCGTTCTTGGACAAGGGCAAGGTCACCTGCCAGAACGCGCGCCACGGTTTGGCGCCCAGGTCATAGGCCGCCTCCAGCAGCGTCAGGTCCATTTTCACCAAGTGGGCGTACAAGGGCATGATCATGAAAGGCAGGTAGGAAAACACCATGCCGATATAAACGCCCCAATTGGTGTGATACAGATGCAAGGGTTTGCTGATCACGCCCAGCCACAGCAGGAACTGGTTGAGAAAACCATCGTTCTTCAGAATGCCTATCCAGGCGTAAACCCGGATCAGATAGGAGGTCCAGAACGGCAGCATCACCATCATCATCAGCGTGTTGCGCGTCGTGCCTTCGGCGCGGGCGATGTAATACGCCATCGGGTAGCCGATCACCAGGCACAACACCGTGGAAACAAAGGCCATCTCCACCGAACTGATATAGGTGGCGAAATACAAGTCGTCGTGCAGCATGAACTTGTAATGGCCGATATTCAGCGCGATGGAAAAGACATCGTTTTCCAGCTTGCTCAGCGGGGTGTAGGGCGGAATGCCCAGTTGCTGCTGCGAAAAGCTGATGCCGACCACCAGCAGGAAAGGCAGCAGAAAGAAAACAAACAAGAATAAGAAGGGCACGGCGATCGCCGTCGTCCTGCCCGACGGCAAACCTTTCAGAACCGGTAGTTTCATGGCGGCACCACGACGCGCGAAGCGTCCGAACATTGCGTCCCATCGGCGACTCCCCATCGCCGACCCCATCCGCCCCAAGGAGCGGACAATGTCCCACGGCTGTCCGGCCGTCCCGGCCAAGCCGGGCGGCGGACTATTGTTGTGCGATTCAGGCGAAGCCGGATGGAAACATTCGGCTCAGGGTGGGCTTAGCGGCCGGTTTTCAGCTGCGTCCACAGGCGGTTCTGCAGGCGCATGATGTCAGGCGGCAGCGGCTTGAGCAGGAACAGCGTCTTCATGACCGACTCCGGCGGGTAGATGGTCGGATCGCTGGCGATTTCCGGCTTGACGAACTTGCGCGCCGCCGCGTTCACCGTCGGATAGAACACCTCGTTGGTGATTTCGGCGTTCACTTCCGGGGTTTCGATGTAGTTGATCCACTTGTGCGCCTCTTCCGGATGCGGCGCATCCTTGGGGATCACCATCACATCGAACCAGATCGGCGCGCCGGACTTGGGAATCACATAGCCCAGCTGATAGGAGCGCTTGGCTTCGGCGGCGCGGTGCTTGGCGATATTGACGTCGCCCGACCAGCCCAGCGCCAGACAGATGTCGCCATTGGCCAGGTCGTTGATGTAGCCGGAAGAGTTGAACTGGGTGATGTAGGGCCGGATCTTCTTCAGCGCTTCGAATGCGGCCTGGTAATCGGCGGGGTTCTTGCTGTTGGGGTCCTTGCCCAGGTGGTGCAAGGTGACGGCGAACACATCATTGGCCTGATCCAGCACCGACACGCCGCAATCCTTCAACTTGGAAACATATTTGGGATCGAACAGAATGTCCCAGTTGTCGAGCGGAACGTTATTGCCGAGTATGGCCTTGACCTTGGTGAAGTTGTAGCCCAGGCCATCCGTGCCGTAAGCCCAAGGCACGCCATGCGCGTTGCCGGGATCGGCGTCGACGATCTTGGCCATCAGCGATTTATCCAGATTGGCCAGATTGGGCAGCTTGGACTTGTCCAGCTTCTGGTAAATGCCGGCCTCGATCTGCTTGGCCATGAAGTTGGAGGTCGGCACCACGATGTCGTAGCCGGCGCGGCCGGTCAGCATCTTGGCTTGCAAGGTGTCATCGCTGTCGTAGACATCGTACTTCACCTTCACGCCGCTCTGCTTTTCAAAGCCGGGGATGGTGGTTTTGGCGATGTAGTCCGACCAATTGTAAACATTGAGCACCTTGTCGGCGGCCCCCGCGCCGACAGCGGGCAAGGCCAGCAACAGCGAGCACAGAACTTTGCGAACCAGTTTCTTGTTCATGACAGGCTTCCATAAGTAGCACAACCATCAATGCCCCTGGGCAGGGGTTTCCCGAATACCGCGCTTCTGCACATCTTCGACCGAGCGCAAGCGCCAAGCCGGAATAAACTGCCGCTAATGCCACCATATACCCTGGATGGCCAGCCGCCATGTTTTTACGCGTTACAGCTTGTAATGTGAATGGATCCAGTCGAAATCCATTCGGCAGGAACCTTCAAAGAACTGGTTCACGGAAGCGAGGCGGGATGCCTGTCATTGTTATTTGCGGCGCTAATGGTTTTCCGATGGATTGATTGTTTAAAATAATCAACACATCTGGACTTATGTAACTACTTTTTAACCATAATTACTTAAACTTGCAATCGCCGGCTAGGTCGAAGGATTCGCGTTTCCTCTGTCTTCCCGCGCATCGGCCATCCGGCATGACAGCACCCTCTGCTGTAACCCTCGCCAAACATCGAGATAAGCTTTTGGCATTATTTTCCGCAAGGCCGTCATCCCAGTGGGGCGGCCGCAACACAGGTCTTCGCGCAGGTCTTCGCGCATGCCGATGCTGCAAAGCAAAAAGGCTGCCAGCGGCAGCCTTTTATCGGAAAAAAACTTGGATCACAGCAGGCGGGTAATCAGCGCCTTGTTGTCGTAACCGGCCAAGCCCGGAATGCGCACCTGCATGCCATTGCCCGGCGCCACCTGCACGGCCTCGCCGTTGCGGGTCATTTCGGCCAGCTCGATGATGCGGTTGCCGGACGGGTGGATCACTTCCAGCTTGTCGCCGACGCCGAAGCGGTTCTTCACCTCAACCAGCGCCCAACCCTCGGCATCCACCTCGATCACGTCGCCGACATAGTGGCTTTGCTTGGCCTTGGAATGGCCGGTGAGGTAGTTCTGGTAGTCCTGGCTCTGGTGGCGCTCCAGGAAACCCGGCGTGTAGCCGCGATTGGCCAAGCCGTCCAGATCGGACAGCAGGCTCAGGTCGAAGGGGCGGCCGGCGACGGCGTCGTCGATGGCCTTGCGGTAAACCTGGGCGGCGCGGGCCACGTAGTACAGGCTCTTGGTGCGGCCTTCGATCTTCAGAGAATCGACGCCGATCTTGGCCAGCTTTTCCACTTGCTCCACGGCGCGCAGGTCCTTGGAGTTCATGATGTAGGTGCCGTGCTCGTCCTCGATGATGGGCATCAGCTCGCCCGGACGGCTGCCCTCTTCGATCAGATAAGTCTTGTCGGCCAGCGGATGGCGTTGCTGGCTGCCACAGGACGAGAAGTTCTGATTCGCCTCTTCCAGCGCCTTGTTGAAGTCGAAGTTGATGACTTGCACGTCGCCGGCGTCGTCGCCCTGGGTGTCATGCACCTTGTAGTCCCAACGGCAGGCATTGGTGCAAGTGCCCTGATTTGGGTCACGATGGTTGAAGTAGCCGGACAGCAGGCAGCGGCCGGAATAGGCGATGCACAGCGCGCCGTGCACGAACACTTCCAGCTCGATATCCGGGCATTCCTGGCGGATCTCGGCGATTTCGTCCAGGCTCAGCTCGCGCGACAGGATGATGCGCGACACGCCCAGCTTCTGCCAGAACTTCACGCCCATATAGTTGACGGTGTTGGCCTGCACCGACAAGTGGACCGGCACTTCCGGCCACTTTTCGCGCACCATCATGATCAAGCCCGGATCGGCCATGATCAGCGCGTCCGGCTTCATCTCGATCACCGGCTCCATGTCGGCCATATAGGTCTTGATCTTGCTGTTGTGCGGCAGGATGTTGCTGGCGACAAAGAACAGCTTGCCGCGCGCGTGGGCCTCGTCTATGCCCTGATTCAGCTCTTCCAGCTTGAAGTCGTTGTTGCGGGCGCGCAGGCTGTAGCGCGGCTGGCCGGCGTAGACGGCGTCGGCGCCGAAATCATAGGCGGCGCGCATTTTTTCCAGCGTGCCGGCCGGCAGCAAGAGTTCGGGGGCTTTGATCATTGTGTGCAAACTTCTCGGTAATCAGTTGAGCAGACAGGACACCGGCAACGGCATGCGGTCCGGCTTGACGAAGGCCTTGCGGGCCGCGTCGGCGGACAGCCGTTCGGACGAGTAGTGCTGCTCCAGCACCGCCTTGGCGTCCTGCGCCAGGTCGTTGCAGCTTGTCAGGAAGGCCTGCCAGTCTTCCGTCAAAGCAGGATTGGACTCCACCCGGCTATAGGCGATGGCCAGCAAGGCCATCGTCAGCGTGTGGTTGTACTTGGTCGCCACGCCATGCGCCATGGCGAATCGGGACAAAGCGTGAGCGCAACGCGCCGCCGCCTCCGGCGCCGGGTACTCTCGGCGATAGCCCCAGGCCGCGTACAAGTGGGCTTGATGGTTGAACTCCGATGCAGGCAGCGTATGGGTTTCCAGCTGACGCAGGAATACCTGGTGCTCCATGATGCAGACACTCCGCAATTGCAAAAAGCGACAGGCTCGCCCGACTGGGGAGCCTGTTTATATTAAATTCCGGCGCGATTATGCGCGGCCCGGATGGCATCGTCAAGTCCAAGTGACGCGGATACGCAACTTTAAGCCGCTGTTTTTAAAAGCCGTTTTATTTTCGTGGTTTTTGCAAGAGAATGCATAAAGCGCTCAACTGCCCGGCCAAAGCGACCACCAGCAACACCGGACACAACAGTTTCAGCGCCACATTCCCCACTGCGCCGCCCTGCCACAGGGCCGACAGCGCCATGAACAAGGCGGTGGAGACGACGAGAATGGCCAGCGTCAACTTTCGGCTGCGCTGCATGCGCCCGATCAACTTCATCATCAGATTGGATCTTTCTTAATGGGAAACCGGCGCGGCCAGATTGGCCAGCGCTTCCAGTTCTTCGGCGGAAAAGCCCGCCGCCGCGCGGGCGGCGAAATTGTACTCGCCGGGATAGAGCTGCATGGCGTGCAGCGTCATCAACTCGCGGAATGTCGCCAACGGCTCCAGGCCGCGCTGGCGGCACAACTCGCCAAACCAGCGGTTGCCGATGGCCACATGGCCGATCTCATCGCGCAGGATGATGTCCAGCACCGCGGCGCTGGCATCATCGCCGATGCCGATCAGGCGGCGCTGGATACCCGGCGTGGCATCCAGACCGCGGGCCTCCAGCACTCTGGGCACCAGGGCCATTCTCACCATCGGGTCGTAGTCGGTCTTGCGGCACATCGCCCACAAGCCGTCATGGGCGGGAAAGTCGCCGTATTCATAGCCCAGGCTGCGCAGACGTTCGCACAGCAGGCTGAAATGATACGCCTCTTCGGCAGCCACGCGCAGCCAGTCGTCGACAAAAGCGTCCGGCATATCGCGGAAGCGCCAGGCGGCGTCCAAAGCCAGATTCACCGCGTTGAACTCGATATGGGCGATGGCGTGCAGCATGGCGCCATGGCCTTCAGGCGTAGACAGGCTGCGACGCGGCACTTTGGCGGGATGGACCAACTCCGGCCGATCCGGCCTGCCGGCATCCGCCACATCATAGAGCGGCGCGTCGGCCTGCCGGACCAGCCTGCCCGCTCGCCATCCGGCATGGACAGCCTCGGTCTGCGCCATCTTGGCGTCGACCTCGCGGCACAGCAAGGCGCTTTCCAGCAATGGGTAAAGGGGTATGCTTTGCTCCATGAAGGCGGATTCTAATCCGCCTGCCCAGATCAGGCAAAGCCCGCGCTCAATTCACGGTTTCATCCTGTCCGGCCAGCCAGGTCTCGAATACCGCCAAGGTTTCTTCGAAATGGCCCATCGCTTGACCCGCGGCGGCCAGATCCTTGCCTTTGCCGGCCTTCTCCACCTTTTCGGCCGCGTCACCCATTTCATTGCACCCCACCATGCGGCTGGCGCCCTTGATACGGTGAGCCGCGAAGCCCACCCTATCCGCGTCCGCCGCCTGCAAGGCCGAGCGCAATTCGGCGACATCTTCCTGGTTGCCGGTCTGGAATTCACGCAAGATTTCCAGCTCCACGCTCAGTTCGCCATTGCTGTACACCTCCAGCACGCTGCGGTCCACCGGGCAGACTTCGGCCGCAGACGCGGCGTCCTGAACCGTCTCCGCCGTTTCAAGCGCAGGCTCGAATACCGTGTCGGCCGGGAGCGGCTCGGCCTGCGGCGCATCGCCAGCTTCGCGCGCCGGCGACAGCCACTTGATCAACACATTTTCCAGCGACAGGATAGACAAAGGCTTGGTCAGGAAATCATCCATGCCGGCTTCTCGCGTCTTGTCCACCTCCTCCTTCGCCGCATTGGCGGTGCAGGCGACAATCGGCACCCGCCCGCGCTCAGGGTGCGATTCCTCATGCGCGCGCACCAGCCTGGCCAGCTGGTAGCCATCGATGCCCGGCATGTGGCAATCGGTCAGGATCAGGGAGTAGCGCCCGGCCAGCCACTTGCTGAACGCTCGATCCCCATCCTCGGCCCAGTCCGCCGGGTAGCCCAGCTTCTCCAACTGCCGCAGCGTCAGCTTGCGATTGGTGGGATTGTCCTCCGCAAACAGTATCGGATAGAGTCCCGGCGCCGCGCCTTTGGGCTGATCCGGCAGCGGCGCCGGAGCGGCCTCCTGCGGCACCCGCTGCTCGGGCAGCACCACCGGCTCGACCAATTCCGCCAGCCACTCCACCTCCAGCAGCAGGCGGGCGCAACTGCCCTTGCCCTGCTCGCTCTCCATCTCGACATGGCCGCCCATCAGCCCGGCCAGGCGGCGGCAGATGGCCAGCCCCAGCCCGGTGCCGCCGAAACGGCGCGTGGTTTCCGAATCCGCCTGGGTAAAGGGCTGGAACAGCTTGCTCAATTGCTCCTGCGACATGCCGATGCCGGTGTCGGTCACCTCGAAGCTCAACACCTGGTAATTGGCCACGGTATCCATCACCTTGACGCGGATGTCCACCTGGCCGCGCGAGGTGAACTTGATCGCGTTGCTGATGAAGTTCTGCAAGATTTGCCTGACCCGCAACGGATCCATCACCAGGGTCGGCGCCAGTTTCTCGTCCAGGACCAGCTTCAGCTCCAGCCCCTTTTTGCTGGCGTTCTCGTGGTACAGGCTGCGCACGCTCTCCATGAATGGCCGCACCGCGGTGCGCGTCGGAATGATCTCCAGCCTGTCGGCCTCGATCTTGGAGAAATCCAGGATATCGTCGATCAGCCTGAGCAAGGTATTGGCCGAATCCTGTATCGTCGCCACGGTGTCGTGCTGCTCGGCGTCCAGCTTGGTCATGGCCAGCAGTTCCAGCATGCCGAGCACGCCGTTCATCGGCGTGCGGATCTCGTGGCTCATGGTGGCGAGGAAGGCGCTCTTGGCGCGGTTGGCCGCATTGGCCTGGTCGCGCGCCATCCTCAGCTCGAATTCGGCCATCTTGCGCTCGGTGATGTCCAGGCAGGCCAGAATGATCACCGACTCCGCCGCGTCGGGGAACAGCAGCTGCCCCTCGAACAACACCCAGATCGGCCGGCCGGTGCCGGTCAGGCATTCCAGTTCGCAATGAATGCGGGCGTTGTCGTGCTGCATTTTGGACATCTGCTCGGCCAGCTCGTACCAGCCGTGCTCGGAGGCCAATAGCTCCATCAGGTGCATGCCGGACAGGCCGTATTCGTCGCCGACGTCGAATATGCTTTCCGCCGTCAAATTGGCGCGGGTGATCTGGAAATGCTCGTTCAGGCGCAACAGGCCGACCGGCGAGGCCGAATACACCGCCTCCTCTTCCTGCAACACCGCGCGCAGCTGGGCCTCGGACAGCTTGCGCCTGTCCTCCTCGGCGTAAAAGCCCAGGATATTGGCGTAGGCGCCCAGCAAGGGCAGGATGCTGATGCCCAGTTGCGACAGCGTGGGCCGCAGCAGGCACACGCCGGCTGCAGCCTCGCCGCCCAGCATCACCGGCAAAGACACCCAGGACGGCTGCGCGGACAGATTGCGGAACAAGGTCGCCAGCGGCGCCTGGGAAAGCGAGAGCTGCTGGATTTGCGGCAGGAACTCCGGCCAGGCGCCGGCCTGCAGCTGCAGCGCGTTGTCCACGTCGTCCGGTCCGGCGCAGGCCACCAGAATGCATTGCTCGGAGCTGGTGAAGTCCAGAAAAGTATTCTGCAGCCGCTGGAAAACCGCGTCGCGCGCCGAGTGGGACAACAGCATCGCCTCGATTTCCGAAATCACCGACAGCAATGCCACGCTGCGCTCCAGCGAGGTTTCCGCCAATCTGCGCTTATGCTCGTCGCGGACGATCAAGATATTGAGCGGCGGCGTCGCATCTTCCAGAAAGCGGCTGACGCTGAGCATGGCATGAAAGCGTTCGCCGCCGCTGCCCACCGCCGACACCGGCAGCGTCCGCCCCACTTGAATGTCCAGCGCCGCCAGCACCGCATGCAGATCGTCGTCCATATCGAACAGCTGGCGCACCGGCATGCCGATCAAGTCAGCCATCGCATAGCCGAACATTCTGCCGGCGCCCTCGTTGGCGGTGGCGATCACGCCGTTCTGGCCCACCACCAGCATCGCGTCGCCCGACACATCCAGCATGCGCTGCAGAAAGTCCAGCGGCCGCAGCACCTTGCGCACCATGACGAACACCAGAAAGGCCAGCAAACCTATCGTGGCAAGGCCGAACAAGCCTTCGCGCAGCAGGATGTGCAAGTAATACTGCCGGTTCTCCTGGGCGACCTGTTCCGAGCGTTGCGACACCAGGGCCTGGGTCTGCCGCAGCGATTCGATCAACTCGCGCAGATTCTGTCGATAATCGGTCGCCTGATCGAACTTGAGCCGGCCGTCCATCTGATCGAGCTGCAGCTGGACCAGAAGCTGCAGGCGGCTGGCCTGCAAGGACAGCTGGGCGAACTGCTTGGCCAGGCCGGGGTCGTGGATGCTCGCCACCTTGGGCTGCAACTTGGACTGCGTCAGCATGCTGGCGCCCATGCGGCGCGCCAGATCCTGCTCCACCAGCCGGTCCAGCCTATGATCCAGCGCCGCCCTGAGCAGCAGGCTCTGCGCATTGGAGCGCAGCCAGTAGTCCAGCATCCAGACATCCTGCTTCAGCCAGGCCAGGCTGTTCAGGCGCGGGTCGCCGCTGGCCGACATCTGCACCACATCGTCGTCCAGCTGATGCTGAGCCAGCTCCAGCACATCGCGGGTCTGTTCGTACAAACCCGTGGTCAGGGCCTCGTTGGGGCCTGCGCCGTCTTGCCAAAAAGCCTCCGCCTGCAATTTGAGCTGGTCGAACTGATGCAAAGCCTGCTGCAGGCGCGAGGCCTGATCCTTGCTCTTGGCGTCGCTGCGGGCGGACAGCGTTTGCAGCAATTGCTGCGCAGTCTGCCGGCTCTGCTCGGCCAATTGCCGCAATTCTTGCCGCTCCTGCGCGCTGGGCTGTTTGGCCGACAGCAGCAACTCGCTTATCCTGCCAGCTTCCAGCTGCTTGGCGTCGGCGAAACGGAACAGCAGCGTGGACTCCTGGTTCAGATCCACCAATTGCTCCGCCTGCCGATACTGGTCCCAAGCCGCCCACTGCAACTGCAGCATCACGCCGGCTTGCAACAAGGCCAACAGCAGCACGATGGCCAGCACGGCTCTGCCTATCGCCATGGCCTGGCTGTGCTGCGGTTTGGACAAGAGCATAGTCAGTGCCTCGCTACGGGCGTCACCGCCTCGGGCCCGTCAATGACAAAAATCTGGCTCACGCCATAACGCTCGCTGTGGTTCTGCAGAACCGCAAGCTGATTGGCTGAAATTTCGGCGCCCCTGGGCAGCAGCAAATGACCCGACTTGCTGCGCAGATCGCGCGTCAAAGTCGAGCCTGGCTTGATTTTCTCCAAGGGCAGGCACTGCTCCTGCGCCTCCTCCTCTTCCGCGGGAGTGTATTTCTCGAACAAGCGGCCAAACACTTTTTTATCGTACTCAGTGCCGGTGGCGATGCTGTAATAACTGAAGGGATCGACCTCGGGACGGATGCGCTGCAGCGCATTCTGGATCGCCTTTTCGACATCCGCCGGCTTGGGCGGCTTCACCACGAAGCCATCGGCGTGCAATTGGCTGGCCAGCACCACATTGGCGCGGTCGGCATGGCCGGATAAAAACACGAAAGGCAGATTGGACGCGTTGGCGGTATGGCCGCAACGCAGCTCCTTCAGCAAGTCCATGCCGTTCATCGGCTGCATCTGCACATCGCACAAGATGATATCCACCATGCGCAAATCCAGCAGCCGCATCGCCGCCGTGCCGTCAGCGGCCTGGAAAACATGCTCTTGTCGAATGCCCATGCTGAGCAAAGACTGGGAAATCAGCGTGCGAACCAGGGTTTGGTCATCGACGATCAAAATGCGCAGCCTTGCCAGATCCACTGAAATCATGTCGCCTCCTTTCTCACTCGGCTCCGCCTGCCGTCACCACCGCCAAGCCTTGCAGCTCGTTTTCCAATACCTTGGGCGACACAGCGCCGCCCCTCCCCTCCGGACACCCCATGGCGATCGCCAAGGCCAGGCTTTCCGGGTCGTCCAGCCCCGTCGCGCACACCCCGGCCGGCGACAGTCCAAAATAGCGCAGCATGCGGAACGCGTTGGCATCTTCCCCCAGAGCAGTCCGCATCCAGCTTAAGGTGTCGATAGGAACGTTCACATGATCGAACGGCAGCTTCAGCAAATTGCCCGCCGTAAGCGAGCCGGAGCCGAAAGAATCGGCCAACAGCCTGAAGCCCAGATACTTGATCTTGGCGATATTCTCGAAGCAAAGCGCGTCGGCCTTGCGCGTCAGGCCATCGGCCAGCTCGAAACCGATCCGCCGCGCGGAAACGCCATATTGCTGCAAGATCACGAAACAATGATCAAACACATTGTCCGCCCGCAGGCAGGCCTCATCGATCTGGATATTCATCTGCCCCTCGGGGAAAACGCCCCCTTTCTCCTGCAGCAGCCTGGCCACTCGCTCAACCATCGTCTCCAGGGCGATGGCCGATGCCATCTGCCGGCCGGCAAGCAGTTGGAACAGAAATTCCACATCATAGCGATGGGCGTTGTCGAACAAGGCGGCGCTCAATCTCAGCGCGATCAAGCCATGATCGGCCAAGCGATGGACCGGTTCGAACTCCAGGGAATAATTGTCCGCGCAAAGATCTCCCATCACCCTCTCGATGTCGGACGGACCCTGCATGTCCTCGCGCTCCATCTCATTGAACAAGGCGTTCAGCGAGGCGAGGAAGGCCTCCGCGGAATAGGGCTTGGACAAAAAACGGGTACAGGAGATGCCCAGGCTGACGGACATGTCCGCGATGGTTTGCAGCGTTTTCCCGTCATAGCCGGAAATGATCAGCAAGGCGGATTGATAGCCCAAACGCGAGACATTTTTGATGAAATCGATGCCGTTCATTCCCGGCATGCCGATGTCGGTGATCACCAGTTGATAGCCGCCTTCGGCTATGCTGCGCAGCGCCTCGGCAGGATCGCTGAACTCATCGATCTGCACCGCATAACGGCTGAAGAAACTGGCTTGCCTAGAAATCAATTTACGCAATACCAGCTGGTCATCCAGAATCAAGAACCGCTTCGGCTTCAGCTCCATAGCGCGCACGCCCCTCCCAAGGCGGAGCAACACCGGCTCCTCTCTGGCAGCGACAGGCGGCATGCGCCGTCGCATCCGAGCAGAACCTATTGAGCAGCTTCCTCTATATGTCCGCCATCACGGGGCCTTGGGCAGACACTAAGACATTCGCGTACCGCGACTTAACGTAATACCATGTATAGGCTGACAAATTTGCCAGCACAAGACAGCGCGCCCATGCGCGCGGCCGGCAAGCGTCAAAACGATGGGATAGACCGCCCCTCCGGCGCCCCTCACCAGGAGAGCATCATGCATTTCACTTCAGACCAGCTTGGCAATGTGGAAGTCGATGAAACCACCATCATCACCTTTCCCCAGGGCATTCCCGCGCTGGAAAGCTGCACTCGCTTCAAGCTGTTCCACGACGCCACCCACCCCAATCCGCATATGTTCTGGCTGCAATCGTTGGACGCGCCCGGCATCACCTTCAGCCTGACGCTGCCGGAGCAGCTGGGCGTCCGTTACCAGATCCAGCTGAACGACGATGAGGTCGAGCATCTGCAATTGAAAGGTCCGGAAGACGCCGCGATCCTGCTGATGCTGTATCGCCCATTGCAACTGGAGCGCGAATCCCATCCCGCCCTCGGACAGCTGCAAGCCAACCTGGCCAACCCCCTGGTCATCGGCCTGTCGTCGCAACGAGGCATCCAGAAAACAGGACTTCAACTCGATGTCCTCCTCCACTCTCCGGAAATATGAACCTGAAACGATGCCCTTGGTGCGGGACCGATCCCTTGTACATGGCCTACCATGACCAGGAATGGGGCCGTCCCGTCCACGACGACAGAAAGCTGTTCGAAATGTTGATCTTGGAAGGCGCCCAGGCCGGGCTGTCCTGGATCACGATATTGCGAAAACGCGAAGGATATCGAGCCGCGTTCCACGGCTTCGATCCGGTCAAGGTAGCGGAAATGAATGACAGCGATGTCGAAAGGCTGATGTCCGACGCGTCCATTGTCCGCAACCGGCTGAAAATCAACAGCGCCATCCGCAACGCCCGGGTCTTTTTGCAAATGCAGCGCCAGCATGGCAGCTTCGCCTCGTGGCTATGGGCTCAAGCCGATGGGCAGGCCGGAATCAGCCATTGGCAAGATTACCGGGACTGCCCAGCATCGACCGAGCTGTCCGACCGCATCAGCCGCCACTTGAAAAAGGCCGGCATGAACTTTGTCGGCAGTACCGTGATATACGCCTTCCTCCAAGCCTGCGGCGTCGTCAACGACCATGTCGTCGACTGCCATCTCCACCCGGACAAGCTGCGAGAGGAGCCATCGGCCTCAAGCTAAGCCCGCCCCGCCCGCATCCGGCCTGTCACTCGGCAGGCCGGCTTTGCTCCTCAGCGATCGGCGCAGCCTCATTGCCGGCGCCGGATTCGCGCAAAGGAATCCAAACCCTGAAAGCCGATCCAGCGTCCACTTCGGATTCAAGCTCGATGACGCCGCTGAACAAGCCGACCAGCTCTTTGACAATGGACAGCCCCAGGCCATTGCTGCCGGGCCGCCTATGCTTGCAGCGGCTATAGGGTTGAAACAACCGGTATCTATCCTCTTCCGCGATGCCAATGCCAGTATCGCGGACCTCGATCAGCAGGCATCGCGCGCCATCCCTCTCCGCCAGGCCCGTGCTCAGCGTCACGCCGCCGTGGTCGGTGTAACGGATGGCGTTGGACAGCAGGTTGCCGACGATTTGCCGCAAACGGATCTCATCCAGCCAAGCCTGTTCCGGCAGTTCGCCCCCCTCATAGGCCAGATACAGGCCGCGCGCTTCCGCCAGCGGCTTCATCGTATCCAGCAAGGAGCGGAAAATCTTGTCCAGCCCGACCAGACCTGGATTCAGGCGCAACTGCATGTTTTTGATCGCCGAGATATCCATGATGTCCCTCAGCTGGGAAGCCAGCTGATCCATGCCGACCCGCAAGCGCTGCATCGCCATCGCCGCCGGCCCTTGGCGCGCGATGGCCGGCTCGATCAACTCCAGGCACATTTGCATGGACTGCATGGGCGAACGGATTTCATGCCCCAGCGCGCCCAGAAAGGTGATCCGCTCCAACTCCAGATCCACCGTCGCCTTATGCGCGGCCCTTTCCTGCTCCAGCAAGGACTGCCTGGCCTCGGCCAAGGACTTCATCTCCCGATAGCGGAACAACATCAGCAGCACGCCGGCGATGCCGAAGCACAGCACGATCTGCCAGACCATCATTTGCGAGCGCTGGTTGGCCAAAGCCTTGCTGCGCGCCACCCGGGCCGCCAATTCCGCCCGCCGCGTCTGCACCGAAAAACTGGCCAGCACCGGGCGGGCCTCATCGATCCGGTTCACCATCGCCAGCGCCCTGGCGGCCGTCATTGCCGGCCACTGTCCATCATGAATCAGCGGCTTCAGCGTGGCGGTCAGCTCGTAAAAACCCGACACCTGGCTCAGCAGACGGTGGACCAGCACGCTGTCAGGCGCCTCGAACACCAGATAGCGGCTCTGCAGCAACTGGCGCTGCCGGTCCAGATCCGGCTGCCGTCCCTCCGGGCTGAGCGAAAAATGGATCAACTCCGCGCGCGTGCGCTCCAGTTCGACATGCAATTGCGCGACCGTCCAATACAGCTCTTCGCTCTTGCCGCTATCGATCAAAGCCTCGCTGGTCCTATCCATCCGGTAAAAATTCCAGCTCGCCGCCAATACCAAGATCAGCAAGGCCGCCCCCAGCAGCCAGATCGCTTTGCCCTTGCCCAGCCAATCTGTCTTTTTCACATCACCTCCATGGCATCCACCTGCCATACCAGCTTGGCGTCCAGCGGCGGCCCTTTATCATCCTCGGCCATAAAAGGCAGCGGATACATCAGCCACAGCGGCCCATAATGAGAAACATCGAAAGGCTTGTTGTCTATGCGCCTGGCCAGCACGACATTGCGGCGAACCAGCTCCGTGACCGGGATGTCGTAACGATAGTAATTGATGGCCAAAATGCGCACGGTCTTGCCGCGCGCCTCCACCCGCGCCAGGATGTCCCGGACCAGCGGACCGCTGAAAGTGACAACCGGCGTCCAGCTGGTTGCCGTCCGGATCGGAATTTGCCGCATCCCGGCCAGGTCGCTGTCGCGGAATTGGTAAATCCCTCGCTTGGCATCGGTAAAGCGGGCAATCTTGCCCGAAATCGTCAACACGACAGGATCGCTCTCCGCCTGCGCCCAGGCGCAGCAGAACAGGCTCATGAGCAGGCAAAAAAGCCTCAATGCCGCCATTCCCATCCCCATTTCATTCGAAACCGCCCCATTATATTCAAACCGGCGGCATCGCGTCCGGCCAAATGGACAGAATGCAAAAAGCCAGCGGAAAACCGCTGGCTTGAAGCGTGGATGGCCTAAGCCATCGTTTGCGAATTATTGCAGCAGGGACATGGCCAGGCTGTTCATGCTGCCGCTTTGCTTCAGCATGGAGGTGCTGGCTTGCATCAGCATCTGCTTGGCGGTCATGTTGGCGCTTTCGTTGGCGTAATCGGTGTCCATGACGCGACCCTTGGCAGCCAGGGTGTTGTTGTTGATGTTGGACAGGTTGTTGATCACGTGATCCAGACGGTTGGCGTTGGCGCCCAGCGAGGAGCGAACGGTGCCCACAGCATCCAATGCCTTGCTAATAGTGTCGATCGTCGAACTCTTGCCAATTTCATCCGAGCTGCCGGCGGCAACTACAGAAGCGTAAGCCGCGACGGAACGATCCAGCGCGTCTTTGGCTTTTGCGGTGGCCGCAGGGTCAGTGCCCGCTACAGCTGCCGTCCATGCAGTAGATGCCGCAGTGACCGCATCAGTAGCGTCCTTGACATCCTTATTGGTGCTCGTTTTAGTAATGTCCGTCATCGCAGTAATTGCGGTGGTCAATGCCGTTTGCTTGGCCGCAGTTGTGGGATCCAGCTTCAGCTCGGCAGCCGCGGCATCTACCGCCAGCTTCTTAGCAGCAACTTTATCCGCATCCGAAGCCGCCGGAGCAGGACCGCTCGGGGTAGAAACATCTTTTTCATACTTTTTGGAAACATTGCCTAAAGCTGTATCCAGCACGCCCAGATCGCCAGACAAGTCCACACCCATGGACTCGGTCGAGGCCGCGCCGATCTGGAAGCTGATTGCCTTGGTAAGCTTGCCGCCTTGCAACAGCTTTTCGCCGCCGAAGGAGGTGTTCTTCATGATATTGGTCAGTTCCTTGCCCAACTGATCGAACTCAGACTGCATGGCCTTCTTGTCCGCATCAGTCGCGGTGGCGTTGGCGCCTTCGGTGCCCAGATCCTTCATCCGTTGCAGGATGTTGGTCACTTCGTTCAGCGCGCCTTCGGCGGTTTGCAGCATGGAGATGCCGTTCTGGGCATTCTTCATGGCGACGGTCATGCCGCGGCTTTGCGCGTCCAGACGGGTAGCGATCTGCAGGCCGGCAGCATCGTCCATGGCCGAGTTGATTCGCAGGCCGGTGCCCAGGCGGGTCATGGAGGTGGACAGCGCGCCTTGGGTGCTGTTCATATTGGACTTGGTGTTCAGTGCCGCGATATTGGTGTGCAGGCTCAGCATGGAAATGCTCCGTCTAGGGTTGGTCGAAACCGGCATCGGCTGCCGTTACCCACACAAGGCGGCGCCAGGCGCGCGCAACTTAAATCACAACAAATCGTGAATAATCACAGTGGGTATATCAAACAAAATCCGCGTTCAGTTCGGATGCGTCTATAAGCTATAAAGACTTACCGAACCAGTAGGTTTCCCTGCGCCGGGAGGCTTCACATGAATGCGAAAGTCAATCCCTTCCTGTTCGAAAGCGCCGCGCTCACCTATCTGCCCGGCCTGGGCAATATCCGCAGCCTGCAGAAGGCCGGTTACCTTTCCGTCGGCGACGCCGCCGGCGGCTGGCTGTACTTCTGGTTCGGCGAAGCGACCGATCAGCCGGAGTCCGCGCCCTTGCTGGTTTGGATCAACAGCAATCCGGAATCCAACGCTTTGAGCTATCTGTTCGGCGAGCACGGGCCCTATCAGATAGACGGCAGCGGTCGGATTCGCGGCAATCCCTTCAGCTGGCTGCAAAATGTCAACTACCTCATCATCGACCAGCCGCTAGGGCACGGCCTGTCTTTCGCCTCGCATGAGCGTTATCTGCCGGAAAGCCATGACGAAGCCTGCCAACAGCTTTATCACGCGCTGCAGGAGTTCTTGCTCAGATGGCCGGCTTACCGCCAGCTGGATTGCTATCTGTTCGGCAGCGGATGGGCCGGCCACACGCTGACACGGCTGGCCAACTGCATTCTCGACGGCAACGGCAATGGCCAGCCCCCTATCGCGCTGCGCGGCATAGGCTTGGGCAATGCCCGCATCGCGCCGGAAATCCAGCTGGAGAGCGATGTCGAATACGCCTACCAACACAGGCTGATCAATCTGCGCGAACTGGAGCAAGCGCGCGACATGCTGCGCCACTTTGACGACTTGGCCGCTTCCGACATTCCCCTGCAACGCAAACAGGCCTGCCGGCTGGTGGCGGAAATCGAACAATTCATCCTGCAGTGCAGCGGCAGAAGCGCTGGGGATATCCGCCTGCCTCCGCAACAGGCTGACAATGCGCATCTGAAAGAGTATCTGGCCAAACCAGCCGTCCGGCAGGCTCTGCACATCGACCCGCGAACAGAAAACCAGGCCATCGCCCAGCAGCCTCCCCTGCAAGACGCCTTCCGGCTTGAGACTTCATCGCATTTGTTTCCGCGGCTGCTGAATGAGCTGAAAATCTTGCTTTACCAAGGGGAATACAGCCTGGAGGGCAATTACCTGGGCATTGACGCCTGGCTCAACACCTTGCAATGGAGACAAGCCGAAGCATTCCGCAATCAAAAACGCGAAGCTTGGCGCCCTTACGGCCTTTCGGCGGGATTGATCCGCGAATATCAGAGCCTCACCCATGTCATCATTCAGAATGCCGGACAACGAGTCGCCAGGGATCAACCCGCCGTCGCGCAGGCCATGTTGAAAGCCTTTCTAGGGCGAAACGCCGGCGCGGCCGAAAATGACAAACGGATTGACCGGATCACATTGCCCGGTTATTAATGGCTATCCCACCATGGAGAATAGCCATGTCCATCGCCCAAAGCGCTGTCGCCCAACTATGGCGGCATTGCGAATTTGATCCATCCTGGCTGGACGCCTTGCGCCTGACCGGCGCGGAGCCCGTCCTGCCCTCTTCTTTCCCTTTGGCCAGCGCTGCGCAGGCCAGCCTCGCGGCCTGCGGACTGGCCGCCGCGGCCTTGTTGCATCAACGCGGCGGCGGCAAGCAACAAGTCAGCGTGGACATCCGCCACGCGGCGGCGGAGCTGAGGTCCGAACACTATATCCGGGTAAACGGCGAGCAGCCGACCGACCCCTGGGACAAGATCGCAGGACTGTACCGCACCGGCGATGGCGGCTGGGTGCGCATCCATACCAACTTTCCGCATCACTGCCGGGGCGTGCTTGAACTGCTGGCTTGCGAATATGACAAGTCCGCCGTGCAGGAGGCCCTGTTGCGCTGGAATGCCTTTGATTTCGAAAACGCGGCGGCCGAACGCGGACTCGTCGCCACCGCCTTGCGCAGCTTCGAAGAATGGGATGCCCATCCTCAAGGGCAGGCGGCGGCAAGCCTGCCGCTGTTTTCCCTCACCCGCATCGGCGATGCCGAACCCTTGGCCTTGCCGGCCGCGGACCGCCCGCTCTCCGGGATACGCGCGCTGGATCTCACCCGCATCATCTCCGGTCCGGTCGGCGCCCGCACCCTGGCGGCGCACGGCGCGGACGTGCTGCACATCACCTCGCCCAAACTTCCCACCGTCGCCACTCTGGACATCGATACTTGCCGCGGCAAACGCAACGCCCACCTGGATCTGACTCAGCCGGCTGACCGGCAGTCCTTGCAAGCCTTGCTCGCCGAAGCCCACGTCTTCCTCCAGGGCTACCGCCCCGGCGGGCTGGCGGAACTGGGTTTTTCGCCGGAGCAGGCCGCGCGGATCCGCCCCGGCATCGTATACGCCTCGCTCAGCGCCTATGGCAACGACGGTCCCTGGTCTTCCCGGCGCGGATTCGATTCATTGACTCAGACCGCCAGCGGCTTCAATACCGCCGAGGCCGAAGCCGCCGGCAGCGACACCCCTCGCCCCTTCCCGGCCCAGGCGCTGGATCACATCGGCGGCTACCTGCTGGCTTTGGGCATCCTCGCCGCCTTGCATCGCCAGCAGACCGAAGGCGGCAGCTGGCATGTGGAAGTGTCGCTGGCGCAAACCGGCCACTGGCTGCGCCATCTCGGCCGCGTGGATGGCGCGATGAGCCTCCCGCTGCCCTCCCTGGACGATGTCCACCCCTTCTTGGAGGAAAGCGCTTCCGGCTATGGCCGCTTGCTCGCGGTGCGCCATGCGGCGCAGCTGTCGACGACGCCGGCCCGCTGGGAGCGGCCTTCCACGCCGCTAGGCAGCCATCCGGCCAGCTGGGCTGACAATTAGTACAGGCAAAAGCCGCCCAGGCGAGCCGCTACACTGGACGGCTCGCCGGCCGGCTTGCACTTGAGCCGCTGGCGCATCCCAGGCCAGGCCCGCAATCCGCAGGCCGCGCCTTCGCTTCTGTCTAGAGAACGCCATGAAGACTAATAAATACGCCGTAGAAGGTCAGTTGTTCGTCAGCTATGTTTTGTTCGCCATGTGCTGGGCCGGCGGCAGCGCCTTCATTCCGCAAATCATGCGCGAGATGGGCATCCACGACCTCGCAGCCGGCTCGCATATCAGCAATGCCGTCGCCGCAGCCAAACTACTGGGCTCCTTCATCGCCGCGGCAATCTTGTCCCGGCTGCTGGCGCGCAAATCCATCGCTTTGGCAATGGGTTTGATGGCGATCGGGATACTGACGCCATTCATCCACAATTATCCATTGCTACTGCTGGTCCGCTTCTTGATGGGGCTGGGCGGCGCGCTGCTGGTTGTCTATTTCGCTCCCATCGTCATGCTGTGGTTCAAGCCAAGAGAGCTGGCACTAGTCAATGGCATCAACTCCGGCGCATTCAACATCGGCACGGCCATCGTCTTGTTTGGCTTGCCGATCATGCAGCATTGGTTTGGCGGCTGGCAAAACACCCTGCTGGCGATTTCGCTGGGCAGCGTGCTTTGCTTCGTCTTATGGCTGGCGTTCGGGGCGGAAGGCGTTGTGGCGCAACAGCATGCCGGGCCGCGCCAGACCTTGCGCCAGGGATTGGCTGAGCCTTTTAACTGGCTGCTTGCCTTCACCTACTGCGGGACCTTGTCTTTCTATGTGATGATGTTCACGTTTTATGCAAATGCCGGCATCGCGGAAGCCAAGTTCATCACCCTGGGCGGGCTGGGGGGCACAATCGCGGGAACCTGGCTGACAAAAAGAACGCAGCGCCGCCTGATCGTCCTTAGAGTTTCCGGCTTATTCCAGCTATTAGCCATTATCGGGCTGCACGCCCAAGCATGGCACTGGACCGAAAATGGAAATCTCATCACGGCAGCCGCCTTGGCGGCAGGCTTCTTTATTTACCTCCCCATGCCAAGCTTGATCACGCTGGCGCAAGAGCAACCAGGCATGACGCCGGACAAGGTATCGGTCACCTTCAGCCTGTTCTGGTTTCTGAGCTATCTGGCCGCCACCATCGCGCCTTATATTTTCGGCCTGCTGGTGGATGCCCAAGGCGGCGACTACTCGCTGGCCATGGCTTTCGCCACCCTGGCATCTTCTACCTTTTTGATAGGGTCGCTACTATTGCGCGAAAAACGCGAACCTGCCGCCCGGCAGGCCGCGCAATCCGCCTAAACGGCAAGACGCCGCTGATTGAGCTTAGCCGGAACGCGCAAGTCCCGCTCCGGCAAGCTGTCTCCATGCATCAACGCCAGCACCAACTCCAAACTGGTTGAGACCAATGCGCGGCAATCCTGGTCGATCGCATCGATTGGCACAGGCAGACAGTCCAACAAGGGGTGATCGTCAAAGGTCAAAAGATACTGTGGCCCATCGCGCATCTGATGTTGTTCGCGGATAAAGGCAAGCGCACCCTCCAGCAATATGAGCGCAGTGGTGAAAAGCGCTTGCGGATAACGGCCATGCCGCTGATACCACTCCTGCATCAAGGCATAGCCCGTCTCAAGCCGAAAATCCCTCTCCGTCACCCACCCTTCTTGCTCCACGAGCCCCCCCTCGGATAGCGCCTGCCGATAACCGTCCAGCCGCTCGCGGCTGGGCGACAAGCCTGGCGTTCCGCCAAAGAGCACCAACTCCTTAACCCCTTCGGCCAATACGGGTCCAAGCAATCCCACCACGCTCGCCTTCGCATCCGTCACTACCGATGGAATGCCGCTTCCAGGAACATGGCGGTCGATAAACACGAATGGCAAGCGCTCAGTCCACGGCACATAGCGCTCAGGCTCGCGGCCGCAAGGCATGACGATCAAACCATCCACTTGCCGCGCGGCAAGCTGGGCGATGCTAACCGCCTCACGCTCGGGATCCTCATCGCTGGTCGCTATCAAGAGTTGGTAACCTTGAGCCGCTACTTGCCATTCCAACAGTCCGCAATGCGCCTCTTGGGCAAGCTGCCCGCACTGATTTAAGATGCTTGTCATTCAGTCTTAATTTTCGCGATGGGTGCTTCATGATTTACACATGGCAGGATTTGCTGGCTCAGTATTGGGGCGGCGCCAAATGGCAGATCAATTTATTGGTGATCGCCAACTTGCTAGGCGGCTTATGTCTGGGCAGCTTGCTGGGCTATGAGCGCTGGTATAACGGCCGCGCCGCCGGCATGCGCACTTACGGCCTGGTCTGCATGGCTTCGGCGGCGGCGGTCAGCATCATCGGTTATGTCGGATATTGGTACGGCGGTGACGCGCCGGTTGCGACGCCGCCGGACATGACGCGGGTCGCGCAAGGCGTGTTGACCGGCATAGGCTTTCTGGGCGCCGGCATGATCATGAAGGAAGGCTTGAGCATCAGCGGCCTGACTTCGGCCGCCTCGGTGTGGATGTCGTCGGTGATCGGCATCCTGATAGGCGTGGGCTTTTATGGCGCGGCCATCGCGCTGACCTTGCTATGCATGGTCTTCGTCACCGTGGTGAACCGCATTGAAAGCATCCTGCCGCGCCGGGTGAGCCTGTTCGTCAACGTCAAGCTCAGCCCGGAACACAATTGGACGGTGGAAACACTGGCCGGCCGTCTCAATCCCTTCGGCTTAAGGCTGCACGAGGAAAGCATCAGCATCCAGGCGGATGCCAGCGGCACGCGCTGGAGCTTCATGATCTCGGCCCAGAACCGCCGCACCTTCATCAGCGTGGTGGATCTGGCGCGCGACATCATGGCCGCCGATCATATTCTGGAGCTGGATCTGCAGCCGGCGCGCAATTGATTCCAGCCGCGAAACAGCTGGCGCCATCGGCCTCGCATCCAGAGCGAGGCCCTCAGGAATCAGGCTTATAAAGCCACGCCAGGCGGCGGCTGGTCGTGGCTTTGCGCCATAGACTGGTGCGGCAGCTCCAGATAGCTCTTGGACTGCATCTCGGTCAGGCGGCTGGCGGTGCGGAAGAATTCGCCGGCTTGCAAGCCTTCGGTATAAAGCGCTTCCGGCTCGGCCGCCGCCGAGGCGATCAGTTTGACGCGGTTATCGTAGAACACGTCCACCAGCCAGGTGAAACGGCGGGCGATGGAGGCCTGCTTAGCGGTGAGCCTGGGAATGCCGGACAGAAACACCGTATGGTATTCGCTGGCGATTTCCAGGTAGTCGGTCTGCGCGCGCGGGCCGTCGCACAAGGCCATGAAATCGAACCAGATCACTCCCGGCGACATCCGTTTCACCTCGATTTCGCGGTCCAGCACGATAATGCTTTTCTGCGGCAGCTCGGCGCCGGTGCCCACCTTGTGGAACAACTGCTCCATCCGCCGTTCGCTGGCCTCGTCAGCCGGCACCATGAATAGCGGTTCGCGCGTCAATTCGCGCAGCCGGTAGTCGTGGCCGCCATCCACGTTCAATACGTCCAGCTCGCGTTTGATCAGCTCGATGGTCGGCAGGAAGTTCTGCCGCTGCAGGCCGTTGGGATAAAGATTGTCCGGCGCGTAGTTGGACGTGGTCACCACCACCACGCCGCGTTCGATCAGCGCCGACAGCAGCCGGCCCAGAATCATCGCGTCGGCGATGTCGGACACGTGGAATTCATCGAAGCACAACAAGCGGGTAGCTTTGGCGATTTCGTCCGCATAGGCCAGCAAGGGGTCTTTGCTGCCGGCGAAGCGGCGCAGCTCGCGGTGGGTTTCGGCCATGAAATGGTGAAAGTGGATGCGGCGCTTGCGGCGGTACGGCACGCAGGCGTAGAAAGCATCCATCAAAAAACTTTTGCCGCGCCCCACTCCACCCCAGAAATACAGGCCGCGCGGCACTTCCGGGCTGCGCAGGCTGCGGCCCAGGAAACGGTTGCGCTTGGTCTTGAAATCCATCAGCTGATTCCACAGCCTATCCAGTTGCTCGATGGCGGCAGCCTGGGCCTCGTCATGGATGAAGCCGGGCTTTTCGCTGGCCATCTGATACCAGCCCTTGGGGCTGCAATGGACGTTCTCGTCCGGAGAGAATGTGTGTTGCGACATGGTTATGCTTGTTCTGCGCTGCGCCGCCGCTGCGGCCGGAATGGAATCATGATAACCGCTTTGACGCATCCTTGCCGCATTCGGCGGGCGTCACGCCATAAGGCGCGGCCAGCCGCTGCAAACTGTGATCGGCGCACATGGCTTGCAGCGTCTTCTCCATCGCCTCCGCCATGCCGGGCTGCAAACGTTTGCGCGACAAGCCGAAGTGGTAGGTCAGGGGCACAACCTGGGCGACAAGCCGCAGGCCAGGCAGACGCTCGGCCTGGATGATGGCGCGCGCGACGTCTTGATTGGAAAACGCCAAGGCGTTCCGGCCGTAACGGCCGGCGGAGAGTTTGCGCATCACTGTTTCGGAGTCGCGCTCCACCACTACGGTGACGCCGGGAACCCCTTGCGCCAGCCGCTCGCAATTGGTTTGCGACAAGGAAGGGCCATACACGGCCAGGGTTCTGCCGCTCAAATCCGCCGGACCATGATACGGCTGGGCGTTGTCCGCCAAGCCATACAAGGCATAGCCGCTTGCCACCACCGGCCGGCTGAGCGCCATGACGGCCCGCCGTTCCGGCACGTTCTGCGCCAGCAACATGCCGTCGGCGCTGCCTTGCTCCATCATCAGCAAGGCCCGCTTCCACACCATCATCTGCATATCGCAGCGCCAGCTCAGCCGACGGCAGACTTCATGCAGGATATCGACCAGCGCGCCGCTCACCCGGCCATCCGCCCCTTCAATGACGAAGGGCGGAAAAGGCTGGCTGACAAACACCATCTTTTTTTCGCCATCGGCATACGCTTGCGCCAGCACCAAGCTCAACGCCAGCCAGAGTATCTTGCGCATGTCCGCTCCCGCCGCTGATGTTCCAGTATAGGCGCGGACATCGCAGCGTCAGGAGATGCTTACAGCACTCCCGCCAGATAGCCGGCCCCCAGCAAGGCGATGCCGCCGCCCAGCACGCGCGGATACCAAGCGCTGCGGTTCTTGAAGAAAGCGCCGATGCCCATGCCGGCGATGTGCAGAATCATGGTGCCCAGCGCCATGCCGCACAGCACGGCCATGGCCTTGGCCGCCGGCAGTTCGCTGCCGTGGGCGATGCCGTGGAACAAGGCGAACAGCCCCACCACCGCCAATCCCCAGGGCAAGGCCAGCCGCACGCGGGCGCAAACCAAGAGGCCCAACACCAGCAGCGAAGACGCGATCATCGGCTCCACCACCGGCACCGCCACGCCGGTGAAGCCTATCATGCCACCCACCAGCAGCAAGCCGGCGAAAGCGAAAGGCATCGCCCACACCTGGCGAGTGGCCATCACGCTCCACACGCCCACCGCCAGCATGGCGGCGAAGTGATCCAGGCCGGTGAAAGGGTGGACAAAGCCCATGAAGAAGGCGGTGCCGTGATGGATGCCGGCATCGTTGCCGATGTGTGCCAAGGCCAGCCCAGGCAATAGCGCCATCAAAGGTAGAGAAAGCCAGATACGGTTTTTCATTGTGTCATCCTCATTGAAGCAAAACTCAACCGCCGGTTTTCGACATGAAACGGACTCGGTTCAGCCCCGGCGCATCAAAATCATGGCTAAGCGGCTTGCGCTCCACCGCTAGTCGTATGGCGGCCGCCAGCTCATCGTCGCTGGCGCCGCCGCGCAGCAGCTGGCGCAACTCCAGCTTGTGCTCCTGGCCCAGGCACAGGTAGAGCGTGCCGTCCACGGTCAGCCGCACCCGGTTGCAACTGGCGCAGAAGTGCTGGGAAATGGGCGTGATGAAGCCCACCTGTCCGCGGCCATCCGCGGTTTGCCAGTAACGAGCCGGCCCGCCGCCCAGCTCCACAGCGCAGGGCTGAAGCGCGAAACGCCGGATCAGCCGCGCCCTCGCCTCGTCCAAAGGCAGATAGGCTGCGGCGCGGCCCGCCTCGCCCATAGGCATCGCTTCGATCAGGCGCAGAATGAAGCAATGCTCGAAGCAAAACGCCGCCATGGACTCGATCTCGCCGTCGTTGACGCCTTGCAGCGCCACCATATTCAGCTTGATCGGCGCGAGCCCCGCCGCCTTGGCCGCCATCAAGCCGGCCAGCGTGGCGTCCAGGCTGTCGCGCCCGCACAGCTCACTGACGCACTCCCGCTTCAGCGAATCCAGGCTGACATTGACCCGGCTCAGCCCAGCCGCCTTGAGCCGCGCCGCGTATCGCGCCAGCTGGGTGGCGTTGGTGGACAAGGACAGATCGCTCACGCCGGGCGCGGCGGCCAGCTCGCCCACCAGATCGACGATGCCGGCGCGCAGCAGCGGCTCGCCGCCGGTCAGCCGCACCCGCCCCACGCCCATCGCGGCGAACAGGCCGACCAGGCGGCGGATCTCCGCGAAGCTCAGCCAGTCGGCCCGTTTGGCGTAAGACTTGTCGTCGGCCAGACGGCAATAGCGGCAGCGCAGGTCGCAGCGGTCGGTCACCGACAGCCGCAGGTAGGCGATGCGCCTGCCGTGGCTGTCGATCAGCGTCTCCCGCGCCATCGCCCTACTCCGCCAGCGCGGCCTTGCGCAGGTCCGCCTTCAGCCGCGCGTAGACGCCGCGCGCGTGGTTTTCCGCCCAGGCCTGGTCGGCGATGGTTTCCAGCCGCACCGTGCAGTATTTCAGCTCCGGGGTCTTGGAGATCGGGTCAAGGTGATCCACCGTCAGCTCGTTGCAAGCGCCTATCCACCATTGGTAGGTCATGTACACCGCCCCGGCGTTGACGCGCGGGTTGTGGTTGGCGCGGGTGATCACCTTGCCGCGCCGCGAGGCCACCCACACCAGCGCCTGGTCGGCGATGCCGTATTTTTGCGCGTCGTCCGGGTGGATCTGCACAAAGCCCGGTTCGTCGGCCAAGGTTTGCAGCGCCGTGCAGTTGCCGGTCATCGAGCGGCAGGAGTAATGCCCCACCTCGCGCACCGTGCATAGGCCCAAGGGATATTCAGCGTCCACTTTCTCCAGCGGCGGCCGCCACTCGGCGGCGAACAGCTTGGCCTTGCCGCTGGGCGTGTCGAACTGATAGCCCGCGTACAGCCACGGCGTGCCGGGGTGGCCTTCGCTGGGGCAGGGCCACTGCACATAGCCGAGGCCGGCCATCTTGTCATAGCTGGCGCCGGCATACAGATGGCACAGGCCGCGCAGCTCATCCCAAATCTGCTGGGCGTTGTCGTAATGCATGGGGTAGCCCATGGCCGTGGCGATCAGGCTGTAGATTTCCCAGTCATCCTTGACGTCGGCCGGCGCCTCTATCGCCTTGTAGCAACGCTGGAAGCCGCGATCGGCGCTGGAGAACACGTTTTCATGCTCGCCCCAAGAGGTGGCGGGCAGGATCACGTCGGCCGCCATCGCCGTCTTGGTCATGAAAATGTCCTGCACCACGATCAGGTCCAGCTTTTCAAAGGCGCGGCGCATCATGCCCAGGTCGGGCTCGGTTTGCAGCGGGTCTTCGCCGAAGATGTAATACGCCTTCAGCGTGCCGGCTTCGATGCGGTGCGCCGCCTCGGTGATGCTGCAGCCCTTCTCGGCCGGCAGGCTGTCCACGCCCCAGGCCTGGGCGAAGCGCGCGCGCGCATCGGCGTCGCTGACGTCGTAATAACCCGGCAGCGTGTTGGGCAGCGCGCCCATATCGCAAGCGCCCTGCACATTGTTCTGGCCGCGCACCGGGCCGACGCCGACATTCGGCCGCCCCAGATTGCCGGTCAGCGTGGCGAGGCTGGACAAGCCCTTGACCACGTCCACCGCCTGGCCCCACTGGGTCACGCCCATGCCCCACAAAATGGTGGCGCTGGGCGCGGCGGCATACATGCGGATGGCCTGGCGGATCAGCTCAGGCCGCAGCCCGGTGATCTCGGCCGCGTATTCCGGCGTGTACTTGGCGACGGCGGCCTTGTACTCCTCGAAACCCTCGGCGTGCTCGGCGATAAAGTCCGGCTTATACAGACCTTCGCTGATCAGCACATTGGCGAAGGCATTGACCAGCGCCATATTGGAGCCGTTGTTCAGCTGCAAATGCAGATCGGCGACGCGCGCGGTTTCTATGTAGCGCGGGTCGCAAACGATGATCTTGGCGCCCTTCTGCTTGGCCTTGAGAATGCGGCGGGCGACGATGGGGTGGGAATCGGCCGCGTTGTAGCCGAACACCAGGATGCAGTCGCTGTCCTCGATCTCGCAGATCGAATTGCTCATCGCGCCATTGCCCAAGGTGGCCATCAGGCCGGCCACCGACGGCCCGTGGCAGACGCGGGCGCAGCAGTCGATATTATTGGTGCCGATCACCGCGCGGGCGAACTTCTGCGCGATGTAGTTGGATTCGTTGCCGGTGCCGCGCGAAGAGCCGGTCAGCATGATGGCGTCCGGGCCGTGCTCGCGCTTGATCTGGCCCAGCTTGCCTGCCACGAAGGCCACCGCCTCGTCCCAGCTGACGCGCTCGAATTGGCCGCCGCGCTGGCGGCGTATCATCGGATGACGCAAGCGCGGCGTCAGCAGCTTGGTGTCGTTCAGGAAGTCCCAGCCGTAATAGCCCTTCAAACACAGCTCGCCCTGATTGGTGACGCCGTCCGCGCCTTCCGCGCCGACGATCTTGCCGTTTTCCACCAAGAGATTGAGCTTGCAGCCCGAACCGCAGTACGGGCAAACCGAAATTACCTTCTCCATTTTTCCTGTCCTTTTGCGCGATGCGTTCGATCAGAGCGGCAGCGCCGGCGTGTCCAGCGCGGCTTGCTGCCGGCGTTTTTTCATGGCGGCCTCCAGCGCCTGCGGCTCCACCATGCGCAAGGCCTTGGTGGGACAGGTGGCGATGCAGGCCGGTCCGGCCGGCTTGCCCGCGCACAGATCGCACTTCAGCGCCTTGGCCTTGAGCTGGCGCGTGGAGAAGCTGCCCGGCTGCGGCCGTTGCGGCTCGGTCACCACCTGCATCGCGCCGTAAGGACAGGCCACCATGCAGGTCTTGCAGCCCACGCAGCGCTCTTGCAGCACTTGCACGCTATTGCCGGCGTAAACAATCGCCCCGCTTGGACAGGCGTTCAGACAGGGCGCGTCGTCGCACTGCCGGCACAGCACCGGCGTGCTGATGCGCGCGCTCTTGATCACCGTCAGCCGGGGGTGAAAGGTATCCGGCGACAATGGTTCGCCGGGATGGGGCGCATGGGCCAGGGCGCACGCCACTTCGCAGGTGCGGCAGCCTATGCAGTTTTGGGGTTCAGCGATGATGAACCGATTCATTTCAACCTCCTCAAGCGGCGGCGGCCGCCCGAATGTCGATAGCAGGACTCGCTTCGATATTGCATAAGCCGTGCCAGCCCGGATGCCGCGCAGCAAGCGGCTGATTCGGAAAGAGAAAGCGGCATCGCCCAGCTGTCGCGCCCGGTGTCGACGCCAGACGCGCCGCGACGCCATCGACAAAAGTGTCGACGCCTCGACACCGCGACGGCCTCGCGAGAGCAAGCCTGCAGCCGCGCCCCGCATAGCGCATCCAGGAGAAAAAACCGTGCATGAACTGACACTTGCGGAAAACGTGGTCCACATCGCCGAGGCCGCCGCGCGCCGCGCCGGCGCCCGCCGCGTCACCCGCGTCCGCCTGGCATTGGGTTTGCTAGCCCATGTAGAGACAGACACCCTGCTGTATTGCTGCCAGCTGGCGGCGCGCGGCAGCCTGGCCGAGGACGCCGAGTTCCAGGCCGAGCGCCGCCCCGCCCTGGCCCATTGCGGAGATTGCGGCTGCGAGGCCGAGCTAAGCGCGCTGCCGGCCTGCTGCCCGCGCTGCGACGGCGAAAACCTCAGTTTGGAAGGCGGCGATGAAATGCGGGTGATCGATATCGGAATCAGCTAGGAGGCAAGCATCATGTGCACCACTTGCGGCTGCGGCCACGGACAACTACGCATCAACGGCAAACGCCGCCACGAACACTCGCATGCCGCGCCGCGGAACGGCTACCGCGTGTCCGGCCCGGCATCCGGCCCGCTGGACGCGGTCCATGCGCCCGACACGCCAACTGAACGCATCATCGCCATCGAGCAGGACATCCTCTCCGACAACAATGCCCGCGCCGCGCGCAACCGCCGCCTGTTGGCGGAGCGCGGCATCTTCGCGCTCAATCTGGTGTCCAGCCCCGGCTCCGGCAAAACCAGCCTGCTGGCCGACACCATAGTCCGCTGGGCCGGACGCGCGCCGCTGGCGGTAGTGGAAGGCGACCAGCAAACCGCCAACGACGCCGAACGCATCCGCGCCGCCGGCGCGCCGGCGGTGCAGATCAACACCGGCAAGGGCTGCCATCTGGACGCCCGCATGGTGGCCGAGGCGCTGGCGCAATTGCGGCAAGACCAGGCCATGCCGGACGGCGGCCTGCTGCTGATCGAAAACGTAGGCAATCTGGTCTGCCCCGCCGCCTTCGATCTAGGCGAAGCGCACAAGGTGGCCATCCTGTCTGTGACAGAAGGCGAAGACAAGCCGCTCAAATACCCGGACATGTTCCGCGCGGCGGACCTGTTGATCATCAGCAAGATAGACCTGCTGCCGCACCTCGATTTCGACGTCGCCGCCGCCATCCGCATGGCGCGCCAGGTGCGCCCCGGCCTGCCGGTGATCCAGCTGTCGGTCAAAACCGGCGAAGGCTGCGGCGAATGGCTGGACTGGCTGGCCGCCGGCTGCGGCCTGGAGGGCGCGACATGGCGCGCGAACAACTGACTGTGACCGGCATCGTCCAGGGCGTGGGCTTTCGCCCCTTCGCCTACCGGCTGGCCGGCGAGCTGGACTTGGCCGGCTGGATACGCAACGACGGCGACGGCGTCACGCTGGAACTACAAGGCGGCCGCGCCGAGCTGGATGGTTTCGCCGCACGGCTGCTGGCGGAAAAACCGCCGCTGGCGCGCATAGACCGCATCCAGCGCCGTCCGCTGCCGGATCAAACTGGCAGCAGCGGCTTTGCCATCCGCCAAAGCGCCCAAGGCGGCAGCCGCGCCGCCATCGGCGCCGACAGCTGCGTTTGCGACGCCTGCCTGGCCGAATTGTTCGACCCGGCCAACCGCCGCTACCGCTACCCCTTCATCAATTGCACCGACTGCGGCCCGCGCTACACCCTGGTGAGCAGCCTGCCTTACGACCGCGCCCAAACCAGCATGGCGGCCTTTGGGCAATGCCCGGCCTGCCTGCAGGAGTACAGCGATCCGCGGCATCGCCGCTTCCACGCCGAGCCCAATGCCTGCCCGGACTGCGGCCCGCGGCTGACGCTGCGCGACGTAGACGGCCCGGTGCGGGGAGATCCGCTGCGGGAAACCCTGCGGCGGCTGCTGGCCGGCGGCATCGTCGCCATCAAGGGCTTAGGCGGCTTCCACCTGGCCTGCGACGCCCGCAACGCCGCAGCCGTAGCCCGGCTGCGTCAACGAAAAGCGCGCGAGGAAAAACCGCTGGCGGTGATGGCCGCCAACGCCGCCTCTTTGCACGGAATGGCCGCGCCGGACGAGCTATCCATCCGGATGCTGAATTCGCCGCAGCGCCCCATCGTGCTGCTGCCCCAAACCGCCGTTTGCGAACACGCCCTGCGCGGCGTCGCGCCGGACAGCGCCTGGCTGGGGGTCATGCTGCCTTACACCCCGCTGCATTACCTGCTGTTCCACGAAGCCGCCGGCCGGCCAACCGGACTGGACTGGCTGAACCAGCCCCAGCCGCTGCTGCTGGTGATGACCAGCGCCAATCTCCACGGCGAGCCGCTGATTACAGACAACGATGCCGCCCGCGCCCTGCTGCCGGACCTGGCGGACGCGGTGCTGGAGCATGACCGCGACATTGTCACCCGTTGCGACGACAGCGTGCTGCGCGTGGGCAGCCAGGGGCGCGCCCAATTGCTGCGCCGCGGCCGCGGCTACACGCCTAACGCCATCGCCCTGTCGCGCGGCGGGCCTTCGGTGCTGGCCTTGGGCGCGCACCTGAAAAACACCCTGTGCCTGACCCGCGGCAACGAGGCGTTTTTGTCGCAGCACATCGGCGACCTGGACCGCGTGGCCAATTGCCAGGCGCTGGAAGCCGCCGCCGAACATCTGCAAAAGCTGTTGGCCAGCCAGCCTGCCTATATCGCCCACGACCTGCATCCCGACTACTTCAGCACGCATCTGGCCAAACGTTGGGCCCGACGCTTGGATATCCTCGCTCTGGCGGTGCAGCACCACCACGCCCATATCGCCGCCATTCTGGCCGAGCATCAGTGCGAAGAGCCGGTATTGGGCCTGGCGCTGGACGGCGTCGGCCTGGGAGACGATGGCGGCGCCTGGGGCGGCGAATTGCTGCTGGTGGACGGCGCGCACTTTCAACGCCTGGGCCATCTGGCCACGCTGGCCTTGCCCGGCGGCGACCGCGCCGCGCGCGAACCCTGGCGCATGGCCGCCGCCGCGCTGCACAGCTGGGGCGAGGAGCAGGCCATTCTCGACCGTTTCCCCGACGAACCCGCCGCCGCCCAGCTGCTGCGCTGGCTGAACCAAGGCAAGGCGCTGAACCGCACCAGCAGCCTGGGGCGGCACTTCGACGCCGCCGCCGCGTTATTGGGCATCGCCGCGCGCTCCAGCTTCGAGGCCCAGGCCGCGATGCGGCTGGAAGGGCTGGCAGAGCGCCGCGGCCTGCCGCGCCGGCCGCCCAAGCTGCACAAGCTAGACGCCTCCAATGTGCTAGATCTCTCGCCCTTATTGCATAGGCTGGCCGAAGGCTTCTGTCCTTCGGAGGGCGCGGCGCTGTTCCACGCCTGCCTGATCGAAGCGCTGGCCGACTGGGCCGCCGTCAACGCGCGCCGCCACAGCCTGCGCCTGGTCGCCTGCGGCGGCGGCTGCCTGCAAAACGCCATCCTGGCCCGCGGCCTGCACCTGGCCCTGGGCAAGCGCGGCCTCACCATGCTGCAAGCGCGGCAAGCGCCCGCCGGCGATGGCGGCTTGGCCTTGGGCCAGGCCTGGGTGGCGCAAAGACATTTCCATCGATAAGGAACACCCCATGTGCTTGGCCATCCCCGCCCGCGTCATCGAAACCCTGGAACCCGACCAGGCCAGGGTGGCGCTGGGCGGCATTCAAAAAACCATTTCCACCGCGCTGGTGGATGACGTCAAAACCGGCGACTACCTGATCGTCCACGTCGGTTTCGCCATCGGCAAGCTGGACCCGGCCGAGGCCGAACGCACGCTGGCGCTGCTGTCGGAAATGGGCACGACGCTGGACAACCCGGCCGCCTATCGCTAGGAAACAAAAGTGAAATACATAGATGCGTTCCGTGACGGCGAGCTGGCGCGACGGCTTGCCGCCGCCATCGCCGCCGAAGCCGACCCTGCCAGACAATATCGGCTGATGGAGTTTTGCGGCGGCCACACCCATGCCATCGCCCGCTACGGCCTGCCTGACCTGCTGCCGGCCAATATCCGCCTGATCCACGGTCCCGGCTGCCCGGTGTGCGTGCTCCCGGCCGGCCGCATAGACAGCGCCATTGAGCTGGCGCGCGAACCCGGCCTCATCCTCTGCACTTACGCCGACACCCTGCGCGTGCCTGCCAGCGGCGGCGTGTCCTTGCTCAAGGCGCGAGCCGCCGGCGCCGACGTGCGCATGGTCTATAGCTGCGACGATGCGCTGACCATCGCCCAGGCCCATCCAGACCGGCAAGTGGTGTTCTTCGCCATCGGCTTCGAAACCACCACCCCGCCCACCGCCGCCGTCATCCTGCGCGCGCAGACGCTGGGCTTGGCCAATTTCAGCGTGTTCTGCAACCACGTGCTCACGCCTGCCGCCATGGTTCACATCATGGAATCGCAGGCTGATCCGGACGCGGTGGCGCTGGACGGCTTCATCGGCCCGGCCCATGTCAGCACGGTGATAGGCTATGGCGCCTATGAGGGATTCGCCGCGCAGTATTGCCGGCCGGTGGTCATTTCCGGCTTCGAGCCGCTGGACGTGATGCAGTCCATCCTGATGCTGGTGCGCCAGCTCAACGATGGCCGCGCCGAAGTGGAGAACCAGTTCAGCCGCGTGGTCAGCCGCGAAGGCAACCTCAAGGCGCAGGCGATGTGCGAGAAGGTGTTCGAACTACGCGACGAGTACGACTGGCGCGGCCTGGGCACGGTGCCGCTAAGCGCGCTGCGCATCCGCGCGGAATACGCCGCCTTCGACGCCGAACGCCGCTTCGCCCTGCCCTACCGCGCAGTGCCGGACCACAAGGCCTGCGAGTGCGCCGCCATCCTGCGTGGCCAAAAACAGCCGGCCGACTGCCGCGCCTTCGGCACCGCCTGCACGCCGGAGCGGCCGCTGGGCGCTTGCATGGTGTCGTCCGAAGGCGCTTGCGCCGCCCATTTCACCTATGACCGCTTCCGCGCGGCCGATAAAAACGGAGACGCGGCATGACCCGCATCGATTTCAAGCATGGCCGCGTCGACCTCAGCCACGGCAGCGGCGGCCACGCCATGGCCCAGTTGATCGAACAGCTGTTCGTGGCCGAGTTCGACAACGGCTATCTGGGGGCGCAGCACGACGGCGCAGCCCTACCCCCGCTGCCCGCTGGCAGCCGGCTGATCCTGGCCACCGACAGCCACGTGGTATCGCCCCTATTCTTTCCCGGCGGCGATATCGGCAGCCTGGCGGTGCACGGCACCGTCAACGATGTGGCGATGTGCGGCGGCACGCCCTTGTATTTGACTGCCGGCTTCATCCTGGAAGAAGGCTTCCCGCTGGCTGACCTGCACCGCATCGTGCAATCCATGGCCGCCGCGGCGCGCGAGGCCGGCGTGGCCATCGTCACCGGCGACACCAAAGTGGTGCAGCAAGGCAAGGGCGATGGCGTGTTCATCTCCACCACCGGCGTCGGCTACGCGCCGGCCGGCATAGCCATCTCGCCGCGCCGCATCCGCCCCGGCGACAAGATACTGCTTTCCGGCCACTTGGGAGACCACGGGGTGACCATCATGTCGCTGCGGGAAAACCTGGGCTTTGAAACCGCCTTGCAATCCGATAGCGCTTCCTTGCACACCTTGGTGGCCGACATGCTGCGCGCCGCGCCGGACCTGCGCTGCCTGCGCGACCCAACACGCGGCGGCCTGGCGGCGGTGCTCAATGAATTCGCCCAGCAGGCCGGCTGCGGCATGTTGATCCGCGAGTCCACGCTGCCGATACGGCAGGAAGTGGCCGCTGCCTGCGAGCTCCTAGGCCTGGACCCGCTCTATGTGGCCAACGAGGGCAAGCTGGTGGCCATCTGCGCGCCGGAAGACGCCGACGCGCTGCTGGCCGCGATGCGCGCCCACCCGCAAGGGCGAGACGCCGCCGTAATAGGCGAAGCCATCGCCGACGCCAATCAGTTTGTGCAGATGGAAACCGCCTTCGGCGGCAGGAGAATGGTGGATTGGATCAATGGCGAGCAGTTGCCGAGGATTTGTTGAGCGCGGGGAGGACAACGATAAGGCGGGCAAGGCCCCTGGCCTGCCCGCCCTACGTGGCTCGATGCGCGGACAACGGCGGAGCGGACATTCTGGTAGGGCGGGCAGGCCGCAGGCCTTGCCCGCGCCTCACCGGCGTCGAATAGCGGCCATCACACCATCCCCCGACCAATCGCCGGGATATTGCCCCTGCGCCACATAGCGATGGAAGGTCGAATACGGCCAATCGCCCACCCTCGCCGCCCAGCCATGCTTCACCGGGTTGAAATGCAGATAATCCAGATGCGCGGCGAAATCGGCCTCGTCGCGGATGCGATGCTCCCAAAACCGGTGCTGCCACAGCGTTCCATGGCGTTTTGCCGCCCGGCGCGCCGATTGCCAATCCGCACGGAAATAATGTCCACCCACCGCCCTCGTCACTCGACTTTTGATCGCGCTCCAACGCACCGAAAAATCGCCGTCGCCCGGCGGCAAGGTCCATATCGCATGCAAGTGATCCGGCAGCAAGACCCAGCCATCTATCGCGAACGGACGCTCCCGCCGCACCGCGATCACCGCCGCGCGCAAAGCCTGCCGCAGCAAGGGCTCGGTCAGTATCGGCTGACGGCGCTCCGTCACCACGGTGAAGAAATAGCACGCGCCTGCCACATGCTCCCTGCAGTAATAGGGCACCGGCCATCTCCCCAAAAAAGCGATCAGCATGCCGGCCTCTGCGCTACACCGGAAACTGGCCTAAATTCATGGGGCATTCTTCATCAGGCATAAACGTAGACAATGCGCGGGCAAGGCCTGCGGCCTGCCCGCCCTACGGGGTTGGCGAAGACGATTAATACAAACAAGTAGACAAGTAGGGCGGGCAGGGGCTTTGTTGCACAAATCACCCTCCCAGCAGGCGGGGTAGAATGACGGCATGAGCAAGCCCGCCCCGCCCAAGTACAAGACCACCAACTGGAAGACCTACAATGCTGCGCTCAAGGCGCGTGGGTCGCTGATGATCTGGTTGGACCGTGACATGCGCTGGCATGGCTCTGCAGTCGGCAAACGTGGACGGACACCGACTTTCAGCGATGCCGCCATTCAGTTCTGCCTGACGATCAAATGCCTGTTCAATCTTGCGCTCCGACAGGCCGTGGGTATGGTGCAAAGCCTGCTCAAACTGGCGGGGCTGGACTGGCTGACGCCGGACTACAGCACCGTGTGCCGGCGGCAAAAGCATTTGCAGGTGGCCATTCCTTGCCGTCCAACCACGACCGGGCTGCACCTGTTGATCGACAGCACCGGCATCAAGATGCTGGGTGAAGGCGAATGGAAAACGAAGAAACACGGCGCGGAGTACCGCCGTCAGTGGCGCAAGGTGCATTTGGGCATTGATGCGCAGACGCTGGAAATCCGGGCGATTGAAGTGACCGACAACGCGGTGGGCGATGCGCCAATGTTGCCGGAGTTGCTGGACCAGATTTCCGCGGGGGAAAGGATTGCTGCAGTAAGTGGCGATGGTGCCTACGACACCAAAGGCTGCCATGAAGCGATTGCCAAGCGAAAAGCCGAGGCGGTGATTCCTACCCGAAAGAATGCCAAGCCGTGGAAGGAAAATCGGTTGGGCGCCCATGTCCGAAACGAGATACTGCGTGCTACCCGGCTCCTGGGTCGAGCGATCTGGAGGAAATGGAGCGGTTACCATCGCCGCAGCCTGGTGGAAACCAAGATGCGCTGTTTCAAGCTGCTGGGCGAGCGGGTAATGGCAAGGGACTTCGACCGTCAAGTCGCAGAGCTCCAAGTGCGAGCGGCGATCTTGAACCGCTTCACGCGGCTCGGGACGCCGATGACGGTGCGCATGCCATAAATCCGTCCGGGGAAAGGGGCTTTGCATGCCGAAGCCTATTTATGCAACAAAGCCTCTCAAATACAGCAGCCCAACATGCAAAAATTCGACATGACTCGTCACTTCTGTCGATACGCGTAGCACTCCGACACCCCATCGGCACACCCGACCCTTCCTAAAAATACCAGTAAACCCATGAAATAAAAGGAAGATCTCCTTACCTACCTAAGCTGGCACGCCTCCTGCAAGTAATAAGCCATCCCGGGCCCCGCCTGGCTTTACTTGGGGGAATCATGAACCGCTTCGTCATTGCAGAGCCCGAGCTTTGCAATGGATGCAATACCTGCATGGCCGCCTGTTCCGCGCTGCATCGCGCGGCCGGCCTGCAGGCGCATCCACGGCTGGCCGTCACCCGCACGGCCTCCGTCACCGCGCCGGTGCTGTGCCGCCATTGCGACGACGCGCCTTGCGCGCGCGTCTGTCCGGTGGCGGCGATCTCGCTGTCCGGCCGCAGCGTCGATCTCAATGAAACGCTGTGCATAGGCTGCAAGCTATGCGCCATCGCCTGTCCTTTCGGCGCCATCCAGCTCTCCGGCACGCCTTGCGACGGCGTAGCCGCCGTCAGTCCGGCCTGGCAAGCGCCGCAAGCTGAGGCCGGGCCTTCCGCCGCGCCGCATAACAGCAACGCGACGCTGTCGCCGTTACTGGCTTGGGAGCCGGGCGTCAAGGCCATCGCCATCAAATGCGATCTGTGCCAGGGCCTGGCCGATGGCCCCGAATGCATGCGCGTCTGCCCGACGCAGGCGCTGCGGCTGGAAGACAACGATGCGCTGGCCCGCGCCGCCAGCCCCCGCCGACAGGCGGCGCTGCACTCGCTGGGCGAGGATGTGAACCTGCCGGAGGAAAGATCATGAGCCTCGCTCCCTTGCAATGGCTGTTGCTGGCCGTCTGCCTATACGGCGCGGGCGCGCTGCTCAGCCTGCTGCTCGCCAGAATGGAGTGTCTCGCCATCGCCGCTTCTTCGCTGTTCGGCATGGCCGGCGCGGCCTGCGGTCTGGCCGCCGCCTGGCCGGTGCTGCAAAACGGCTCGGTGGAGCGCTTCGCAGCTGCCGGGCCGTTTGAGTTCGCCCATTTCGCGGTGCGGCTGGACCCATTCTCGGCGCTGCTGCTGCTGGCCATTTCGGCCTTGACCCTGCTGACCTCGCTGTTCGGCTGGTCTTATGTTCAGGAATATCGCGGCCGCGGCGTCGGCGCGATGGGCTTCTTCGCCAATGCCTTCATCGCGGCGATGACGGCGCTGGCGGCGATGGACAACGCCTTTTACTTTCTGATCCTGTTCGAGGCGATGTCGCTGGCGTCTTACTTCCTGGTGATTTTCGAGCAGGATGAAGAGGCAGTGAACGCGGGCTTTCTGTACTTCCTGATCGCCCACGCCGGCTCGGTGCTGATCCTGATCGCCTTCTTCCTCATGTACGCGCAAAGCGGCAGCCTGGATTTCGACAGCTTCCGCGCGCTGCGTCTCGATGGCCCGCTCGCTTCCGTCGTGTTCCTGCTCTCGCTGTTCGGCTTCGGCGCCAAGGCCGGCATGGTGCCGCTGCATGGCTGGCTGCCGCGCGCCCACCCGGCAGCGCCCTCGCACGCTTCGGCGCTGATGTCCGGCGTGATGGTGAAGATAGGCGTGTTCGGCATCGTCAAGGTGGCCGTGGACATACTGGGCGCGCACACCGCCTGGTGGGGCCTGTTGGTGCTGGCCATAGGCGGCGTGTCCGCCGTGCTGGGCGTGCTGTACGCGCTGGCCGAGCGGGATCTGAAGCGGCTGCTGGCCTACTCCACCGTGGAGAACGTGGGCATCATCCTGCTGGGCGTGGGCGCCGGCATGCTGGGCCTGGCGACGCACCAGCCCTTGCTGGCCGCGCTGGGTTTTGTCGCCGCCGGCTACCACCTGCTCAACCACGCCTTGTTCAAGGGCCTGCTGTTCATGGGCGCGGGCTCCATTCTCTACCGAGCCCACAGCAAGGATATGGAGCAGCTGGGCGGTCTGGCCGCGCGCATGCCGTGGACGGCGCTGAGCTTTCTGGCCGGCAGCCTGGCCATCTGCGCGCTGCCGCCTTTCAACGGCTTTGTCTCCGAGTGGTTCACCTACCAGGCGCTGTTCGCCGTCAGCCAGGATGCCGGCTTCGCGCTGCGGCTGGCTGGCCCGCTGGCCATGGTGATGCTGGCCTTGACCGGCGCGCTGGCGGCGATGGCCTTCGTCAAGGCTTACGGCATGTGTTTCTCCGGCGCGCCGCGCAGCCACCATGCCGCCGAGGCGACCGAAACGCCGCCAAGCATGCGCGCCGCCATGCTGCTGGCCGCGCTGGCGCTGTTGTTGCTGGGCGTAGGCGCGAACGCGGTGTCGCCGCTGATGGCCAATGTGGCTGGATCTTTGACGCACACCTCGCCGCAATCGGTGACCGACGGCCTGTCCATCCACCCCGGCCTGCACGCTCAAACCATGGTGTCCATGCCGCTGCTGGCGCTGCTGCTGATCTCGCTGCCGCTGATTCTGCTGTTGGCCTTGTCCATGCTGCGCGGCGCGCGGCTGGCCCGTCGCCAGCAGGGCGACGCCTGGGCCTGCGGCTACGCGCAGGAAGCGTCGATGTCGGTCGGCCCACAAGGCTTGAGCCAGCCGGTGACGCATATGTTCGCCCCGCTTTACCGCCTGCGCGGCCAGTTGTCGCCGGCCGCCAGGCTGGACGCCGCGCTGGAGAAGACCATAGCCGGCGCCGCGCGCGCCGAGCCGCTGTGGGACCGGATGCTGACCCTGCCTGTCGCACGCTGGGTTGACCGGTTGGCGGCCCGCGTCCGCTGGCTGCAGCACGGCGACTTCCGCCTGTACTGCCTGTACGTGGTGATCGCGCTATTGGCGCTGCTCTTGATCGCCGCGCGCTAGGAGAACCACCATGCAAGCATTGCAATCCCTCCCCCTGGCCATCGCGCAAGCCGCGCTGCTGCTGGCGCTGGCGCCGCTGTTCACCGGCGTGTCGCGGATGATCCGCGCCCGCATGCATTCGCGGCGCGGCCCCGGCGTGCTGCAGGACTACCGCGATATTTTCAAGCTGTTCCGCCGCCAGGACGTGGCGCCGGGCCAGGCCGGCCTCGCCTTTCGCCTGGCGCCGGCGGCGCAGCTGTCCATCATGCTGATGCTGGCGATGGCGCTGCCTGCCCTCACCCGCCACTCGCCGGCCGGCCCGCTGGCCGATCTGATCAGCTTCGTCTACCTGTTCGGCCTTGCGCGCTTTTTCCTCTCGCTGTCCGGCGTGGACTCCGGCAGTTCCTTCGCCGGCATAGGCGCCGGCCGCGAGCTGACGCTGGGCATCCTGGTGGAGCCGACGATGATGCTCTCGCTGCTGGTGGTGGCCTTGATCGAGGGCAGCACCAATCTGGGCGCCATCGCCACCGGCATGTCCGGCAGCTATCTGCAGTCGCCGGCCGCCATCGGCCTGGCGCTGGCCGCCTTCGCCTTCGCCGTGTTCATCGAGATGGGCAAGTTGCCCTTCGACTTGGCCGAGGCCGAGCAGGAGCTGCAGGAAGGCCCGCTGACCGAATACTCCGGCCCCTCGCTGGCGCTGCTCAAGCTGGGCCTGGCGCTGAAGAAGGTGGTGCTCGCGCAGTTCATGCTGGGCGTGTTCCTGCCGCTGGGCGCGGCGGACAGCCTGGAACCCGGCGCGCTGCTGGCCGCAGCGGCCTGGCTGCCGCTCAAGCTGCTGGCGGTGTTCCTCATCGCCGCCGTCATTGAAAACAGCATGGCGCGCGGACGGTTCCTGTTGACCGCGCGCGTCACCTGGGTGGGCTTCGGCCTGGCCGCGCTGTCTTTCGTCTTCTATCTCACCGGTCTTTAAGGAGCATTCATGGAACACCTCGCTCTGGCGACCATCTTGCTGCCCTTCCTCGGCGCGGCCCTGGTATTGGCCAGCCCGCGTCCAGCCGGCCGCTTCCTGGCGCCGCTGTTCGCGCTGCTGGCGACCGTCGGCGCCGTCTGGCTGGCCGCGGCATTCAAAACAGCCGGCGGCATGGCCGCGCACTATCCCTTGCTCAGTTTCAATGGCATCGAGCTCTTGGGCCTCGCCGTGGACCGGCTCAGCACGCTGATCGGCATGGCCGTGGTAGGCCTGGGCTTCTTGGTGGCGCTCTACTCCACCGCCTACATGACCCCGGCCAACCGCGAGCATCCGCACCAGGCCGCGCCGCGCTACTACGCCTACTTATTGGTGTTCATCGGCGCGATGGCCGGCCTGGTGTTGTCGTCCACGCTCTTGGGCCAGCTGGTCTGCTTTGAGATCACCGGCGCCTGCTCCTGGGGGCTGATCGGCTATTACCAGAAGCCCAAGGCGCTGCAGTCGGCCTTGAAAGCTTTGCTGATCACCCATATCGGCTCGCTGGGCCTGTATCTGGCCGCCGGCTGGCTGTTCGCCCACAGCGGCAGCTTCAGCCTGTCCGCCATCGCCGCGCTGCCGGACTCCGCCAAGGTGGTGGTGCTGCTGGCCGTGCTGTGGGCGGCCTGGGGCAAATCGGCCCAACTGCCGCTGCATATGTGGCTGCCGGACGCGATGGAAGCGCCGACGCCGGTGTCCGCCTATCTGCACGCGGCCTCCATGGTGAAGGTGGGCGTCTACATCTTCGCCCGCGCGCTGGACGCCGCCGGCAACGTGCCGCATCTGGTGGGCTGGGTGGGCGCAGTGATGGCCACGCTTACGCTGCTGTACGGCTTCTGGATGTATCTGCCGCAAAAAGACATGAAGCGTCTCTTGGCCTACTCCACCATCACCCAGCTGTCTTACATCTTCCTGGCGCTGTCGCTGTCGGTCTTCGGCTCGCGCCTGGCCTTCAACGGCGCCATCGCCCACATTTTCAACCACGCCTTCGCCAAGAGCCTGTTCTTCCTGGTGGCCGGCGCGCTCAGCTACAGCTGCGGCACCCGGATGCTGCCGTCCTTGCGCGGCCTGTTGCGCGGCGCGCCGCTATTGGGCGTGAGTTTCTGCGTGGCCGCGCTGGCCATTACCGGCGTGCCGCCGTTCAACGGCTTCTTCAGCAAGTTCGCCATCTTCGCCGCCGGCTTCCAGCTTTCGACCGACGAGCCGTGGCTGCTGCCGCTGATGTTGCTGGCGATGGCGGAATCGGTGGCCAGCTTCGCGTGGTTCCTGCGCTGGTTCGGCAAGACGGTGCCGGGCGAGATGTCCCCCGTGGTGGCCGCGGCCCAGCCGCTGCCTTGGCAAATGAAAACCGTGCTGGCCGCGCTGCTGGCGATGAGCCTGGCTTCCAGCTTCATCGCTTCGGCATGGCTGGCCTGAGGAGACGAGGATGGACGGCATGCTGATCGTCAATAATCTGGCCGGGCTGTTGATCGTCACTTCGCTATTGGTGATTTGCGCCAATCGCGTGGCGACGGCCGCCTGCTTCTACGTCTTGCAATCGCTGACGCTGGTGGGCGTGTTCCTGGCGCTGGCGCTTACCCAGGGCTCGCACGAGCTGACGCTGTGGGCGGCCTCGGCCTTTGTCACCAAGGTGGTGCTGGCGCCGCTGATCCTGATCAAGCTGCTGGGCCCGCTGCCGGAAGACCCGGCGCTGAAGGGCCTGCTCGGCCCGGCCTGGATGGCCGTGCTGGCGGCGCTGATCGTGCTGGTCAGCTGGTATGCGGTGGATGCGGTGCGGCTGGCCGTGGTGGCGCCGCTGAAGCCGGCGCTGGCGGTGTCGCTGGGCCATTTCCTGCTGGGTCTGGCCTGCATCGTCACCTCGCGCAACATCCTCAAGCAGATTTTCGGCTACTGCCTGATGGAGAACGGCGCCCACCTGACGCTGGCCTTGATGGCCGGCAAGGCGCCGGAATTGGTGGAAATAGGCATCGCCACCGACGCGGTGTGCGCGGTGCTGATCATGGCGCTGCTGGCGCGCCGCATTCATCGCACGCTGCAAACGCTGGACGTGCGGCAACTGACCGCTTTGAAGGGTTGAGGCCATGACTGCTACGCATTGGCTTGTTCTGCTGTTGTTGATTCCGCTGGCGGCGTCGCTGCTGTGCGCGGGCTGCCGGCTGGCCGGCGAGGCTTGCGCGTGGCTGGCGTCTGCGCTGCACCTGGCCAGCGTCTCGCTGCTGCTGGTTCTGTCTCTAGCCGCCTGCGCCGGGATAATAAGCGGCGGACCGCTGGCCGCGCTGGACGGCTGGCTGCGCGTCGACGCGCTGGGCGCGTTGTTCCTGGCGCTGATAGGCGTGCTCGGTTTCGCCACCGGACTGTACGCGGTGGGCTATATGCGCCACGAGCTGCGGCACGGCGAGGTGGGGCCGGAGCGGCTGGCCGGCTTCTACGCCATCTTCCAGCTGTTTTTGTTCACCATGCTGCTGGCCGTCACCGCCAACAACGTCATCATGATGTGGGTGGCGGTGGAAGCCACCACGCTGGGCTCGGCCTTCCTGGTGGGCTTTTACGGCCAGCGCTCCTCGCTGGAGGCGGCCTGGAAATACATGGTGATCTGCACCGTGGGCGTGGCCTTCGGCCTGTACGGCGTGCTGCTGGTCTATTCCAACGCCGCCAGCCTGCTGGGCGACCACGGCGGCGCGGCGCAATGGACCACGCTGCTGGCCATGGCCCAGCAACTGGACCCGGCGCTGACGCGCATCGCCTTCGTCTTCGTGCTGATCGGCTTCGGCACCAAGGCCGGCTTCTTCCCCATGCACGCCTGGCTGCCGGACGCGCACAGCGAGGCGCCCAGCCCGGTCAGCGCGCTGCTGTCCGCCGTGCTGCTCAACTGCGCGCTGCTGATCGTGATCCGCTTCCACATGCTGGCCTCGCGCGCGCTGGGGCCGGGCTTCTCGGAAACGCTGCTGCTGGTTTTCGGCCTGATGTCGGTGGCGGTGGCCGCGCTGTTCATCCTGTCGCAGCGCCACATCAAGCGGCTGCTGGCTTATTCCAGCGTGGAGAACATGGGCCTGATCGCCATCGCCCTGGGCCTGGGCGGCCCGCTGGGCGTGATGGCGGCGCTGTTCCACACCGTCAACCACAGCCTGGCCAAGGCGCTGCTGTTCTGCGGATCCGGCAATGTGCTGCTCAAGTACGGCACGCCGGACATGGGCTCGGTGAAAGGCCTGCTGCGCGCCGCGCCGCTGACGGCGATGCTGTTCGGCGCCGGCGCGCTGGCGCTGGGCGGCATCCCGCCGTTCAACGTGTTCTACAGCGAATTCCTGATCGTGGCCGCCGGCTTCAGCCAGGGCCATGTCGCGCTGACTGTCGTCGTGCTGCTGCTGTTGACCATCGTGCTGGCCGGGCTGGCGCGGATGCTGGCGGCCACCTTGTTCGGTCCCGCGCCTGACCAAGTGGAGCCGGGCGAAGCCGGCTGGCTGACGCTGCTGCCGCTGATCCTGCTGATGCTGGCCATGCTGGCGATAGGCCTGTTCATGCCGGACAGCCTGCAAACCCTGCTGCGCGAGGCCAGCCAGCTGGTGCTGGCCGCCGCCAACCACCCCGTCGCGATCCGCTGAGGCCTGGGAGAAAAACATGAATGACGACAAACTGGGCCGCAATTATCTGGATGGCCTGAAGCAACGCTTCCCGCACACGGTGCTGGAGGAGGAATGGCAAACCGCCGACCAGCTCACCGTCACGGTGAAGCTGTCCAGCCTGCCCGAAGTGGTGGAGTGGCTGTATTACCAGAACGAGGGCTGGCTGTCGGTGCTGTTCGGCAACGACGAGCGGCCGCTGAACGGCCACTTCGCCGTCTACTACGTGCTGTCGATGGAAGGGCCGGTCAAATGCTGGCTGGTGGTGCGCGCGCTGATAGACCCGGAGCGGCCGGAGTTCCCCTCCGTCACGCCGCGGGTGCCGGCTGCGGTGTGGGGCGAGCGCGAAGTGCGCGACATGTACGGCCTGACGCCGGTCGGCCTGCCCGACGAGCGCCGGCTGGTGCTGCCGGACGACTGGCCGGGCGACCTCTACCCCTTGCGCAAGGACGCGATGGCTTACAACCAGCGCCCCGCGCCCACCACCGACACCGAAACCTACACCTTCGTCAACGACGCCGCCGGCGTCACCCGCGACGTGCCGCTGGGGCCGCTGCACATCACCTCGGACGAGCCGGGCCACTTCAGATTGTTCGTCGACGGCGAAACCATAGTCGACGCCGACTACCGCATGTTCTACGTGCACCGCGGCATGGAAAAGCTGGCCGAAACGCGGATGGGCTACGACGAAGTCACCTTCCTGTCCGACCGCGTCTGCGGCATCTGCGGCTTCACCCACAGCGTGGCTTACGCCAGCGCGGTGGAAAACGCGCTGGGCCTGGCGGTGCCGCCGCGCGCGCAGATGATACGCAGCGTGTTCCTAGAGGTGGAGCGGCTGCACAGCCACTTGCTCAACCTGGGGCTGGCCAGCCACTTCGTCGGCTTCGACACCGGCTTCATGCAGTTTTTCCGCGTCCGCGAAAAAGCCATGACCATGGCCGAGCTATTGACCGGCGCGCGCAAAACCTACGGCATGAACCTGATAGGCGGCGTGCGCCGCGACATCCTGAAAGAAGAGCGTCGGCGCACGCTGAAGCTGGTAATCGAATTGCGCGAGGAAACCACCCGCCTGGTCGACATGCTGCTGTCCACGCCCAATCTGCGCCAGCGCACCAGCGGCGTGGGCGTGCTGGACCGCAAGGTGGCGCGCGACTTCAGCCCGGTGGGCCCCTTGCTGCGCGCCAGCGGCTACCGCCGCGACATCCGCGCCGACCACCCCTACGGCGCTTATGCCGAGCTGCCTTTCGAGCTGCACAGCGAAAACAGCTGCGACGTGCTGGGCCGGGTGCTGATCCGCGCCCGCGAGTTCTTCAACTCGCTGGACATCATACAGTTCGCGCTGGACAACCTGCCGCCGGGCCCGGTGCTGCTGGAGGGTTTCGCCTATCAGCCGCACAAATTCGCGCTGGGCTTCGCCGAAGCGCCGCGCGGCGAGGACATCCACTGGGCGATGACCGGCGACAACCAGAAGCTGTACCGCTGGCGCTGCCGCGCGCCCACCTACGCCAACTGGCCGCCGCTGCGCTACATGCTGCGCGGCAATACCGTGTCCGACGCGCCGCTGATCGTGGCCAGCATCGACCCCTGTTATTCCTGCACCGACCGCGTGACGCTGGTGGACGTCAAGAAGAAAAAATCCACCACCGTGCCCTACCAGGAAATCGAGCGCTACGGCCGCGAGCGCACCCATTCGCCGCTGAAATAGGAAAACGCCATGTTCAAGCTATTCAAGATCATAGCCAAGGCGGGCGAGCCGACCACGAAATACCCGTTCGCCCCGTTCCCGGTCAGCCCCGGCTTTCGCGGCAAGCCGGAGTTGAACGCCGGCCAGTGCATCGCCTGCGCCGCCTGCACCCAGGCCTGCCCGGCCGGTGCGCTGACCATGCAGACCGACAGCCGCGCCGGCCGGCGCGAGTGGGCGCTGAACCTGGGCCGCTGCATTTTTTGCGGCCGCTGCGAGGAAGTCTGCCCCACCCGCGCCATCCAACTGAGCCAGGAGTTCGAGCTGGCGGTGGCCTGCAAGGCGGACCTGGTCCAGCGCGCCAGCTTCCGGCTGGAGAACTGCGCCTGTTGCGGCAAACCCTTCGCGCCGCTGAAAGAGGTCCACCACGTCATGGACCTGCTGCGCCAGAGCGGCCTGATCCTGGATGAGGCGCAGCGCAAGCTGTACGCCGCCTGCCCCGAATGCAAACGCAAGCAGACCATAGAACGCGACGCGCTGACCCGCAGCCGCCGCGAGGAGGAGCGAGCATGATTCCGATCCAATCCGACGCCGGCCTGATCATTCCGCGCGACGAATACGGCATGCCCAAGCCGCTGACCGAAAGCGAAGGCATAACCCAGCTGAAACAGAAGCTGCTCAAGGACATTCAGCGCTCGGCCTATGTCTACCGCGTGGACTGCGGCGGCTGCAACGGCTGCGAGATCGAGATCTTCGCCGCCATCACCCCGGTGTTCGACGCCGAGCGCTTCGGCATCAAGGTGGTGGCCTCGCCGCGCCACGCCGACATCCTGCTGTTCACCGGCGCCGTCACCCGCGCCATGCGCATGCCGGCGCTGCGCGCCTGGCAGGCCGCGCCGGACCCGAAAATCTCGGTGTCCTACGGCGCGTGCGGCTGCAGCGGCGGCATCTTTCACGACCTTTACTGCGTCTGGGGCGGCAGCGACAAAATCGTGCCGGTGGACGTTTACATTCCCGGCTGCCCGCCCACGCCGGCCGCCACGATTTACGGCTTCGCCATGGCGCTGGGCCTATTGGAACAAAAGCTGCATGCCAGCCATCAGGAAGAAGGCGATGGAGACCGCGCCTTGCTGCCCCACCCTTTCATTCCGCTGGATACGCGGGTGCGCATCGAGCGCGAGGCGCGGCGGCTGGCCGGATACCGCAGCGGCCGCATCCTGGCCGAGCAATTCATGGACCTGGCCAGCCAGGCCGACGGCCTGAGCCTGGACGAGCGCGTCAAACGCCATCTCTCGGCGATAGACGATCCGCGCGAGAACGAAATCTTCACCCGGCTGTGGGATGTCGGCATGGCGAGAGGCGCGCGATGAACCGCATCGTGTTTCACGCGCTGGGCCGCAAATTCCTGCAGCGCGAAGAGGACATGCCTGCCGACGACGGCGCGCGCCAGGTGATCTACCAGACGCTGGCGCTGGGCCACCACATCGGCGTGATCGACTGCCTGCAAGCGCGGCTCAGCTGCCCGGAAGACGGCTACGCGGCCTGGCTGGCCGCGCTGCCCGAAGGCGAGGCGCGGCGCAAGCTGGCCGGCGCGCTGCGCTTTGGCGAAATCATGATAGACGCCGGCCACGCCGCCCTGCTGGCGCGCGCGCTCGATCAGGGCCGCCCGGCGATGAGCGAAGAACAGCGCGGCTGGAGCGACGCGCTGATGCGCGAGCTGGCGGCGATGGCCGCCGAACCCGCGCTTTACCTGATGGTGAAACGACATGAAAACTGATGCGCCCGATCTGATCCTGGCCGTGGGCAACAGCATGATGGGCGACGACGGCGCCGGCCCTCTGCTGGCCGAACTGATGAAACAACAAGCCATTCCCGGCTGGGAGGTTGAAGACGGCGGCAGCGCGCCGGAAAACGCCGCCCACCGCGTCGCCGCGCGCGCGCCGCGCCGCGTGGTGCTGGTGGACGCCGCCGACATGGGCCTGGCGCCCGGCGAAATCCGCCGCGTGCCGCCGCAAGCGCTGGCCGAGATGTTCATCATGAGCACCCACGACCTGCCTTTGAGCTTCTTGATGGAAAGGCTGGCCGAAACAGTGCCGCAAGTGGAGTTCATCGGCATCCAGCCCGATCTGGTGGCCTTTTATTGCCCGATGACCGAACGGGTGCGCCAGGCGGTGGACCGGCTCTACGCCGCGCTGCGCGACGACCCGGCGCTGGACAGTTTGCCCTGGCTGTCTGACGCAGATTAAACCCGCTGCGATTAGACGGCATCCATGCTATGAGCAGGCGCGGCCGGCCGGTAAAATTTATCCTGCAAGTTCCCGCCGCCACCGAGCCCGACCATGCCGATAACCGCGCCCCATTCCTGCGGCCCCGACGCGCCGCCACTCGACGCCGCCGCCGCGCTGCGCGCCGACCGCGACCAGCTGCAAATCCTGGTGGACGTCACCAACGCGGTGCTGTCCACGCTGCAGCTGGAAGAATTGGCGGAAAAAGCGGCCCAAGCCTTGCAGCTGGCTTTCGGCGTCAGCTTCGTCGGCCTCAATCTGCATGGCGAAGACGACGGCGAGCTGCAAGTCCATGATATCTACCTGGAGCGCGAAGGCCGCGAGCGCTGCCGCCACACGCGCTATCCGCGCGACCGGCTGCCGGCCCGCGAAGCCATGCTGGGCCATCAGCTATTGCTGGCCAGCGAGCCGACGCTGGAGCAGATGGCCGCCGTCCACCCGCGCTTCGCCGAAGTGATGCGCGCCGGCTGCCGCTCGCTGTGCGTGCTGCCGCTGTGCGGCACGGCCGGCACCGTGGGCGCGCTGCTGCTGGCCTACCCCGGCGACAGCGGCTATTTCCGCGCCGTCCTGCCCTTGCTGCAGCAGGTGGCCGCCCGGCTGACGCTGGGACTGGCCAATGCCCAGGCCTACCAGGAGATATCCCGCCTCAAGGATCAGCTGGCGACGGAAAACCTGCAGCTGACCAGCGAGATCCAGCACTACCAGAATTTCGACGAAATCATCGGCCACAGCGCGGCCATATCGGCCGTGCTGGAGCAGGTGGAAATCGTCGCCGCCAGCGATTGCTCGGTGCTGTTATTGGGCGAAACCGGCACCGGCAAGGAGCTGATCGCCCGCGCCATCCACGCCCACAGCCCGCGCGCTGGCAAGCGCATGGTCAATATGAACTGCGCCGCCATTCCCGCCGGCCTGCTGGAGAGCGAGCTGTTCGGCCATGAAAAAGGCGCTTTCACCGGCGCGGCGGCGCAAAGGCTGGGCCGCTTCGAACAGGCCGACCAGGGCACGCTGTTTTTGGACGAGGTAGGCGATATTCCGCTGGAGCTGCAGCCCAAGCTGCTGCGCGTGCTGCAGGAGCGCGAGGTGGAACGGCTGGGCGGGCAGAAAATCATTCCGGTGGACGTGCGCGTGATCTCGGCCACCAGCTGCGACCTGATGGGCATGATCGCCGACAAGCGCTACCGCAGCGACCTCTACTACCGGCTCAATGTCTTCCCCATCCTGCTGCCGCCGCTCAGGGCGCGGCCGGACGACATCCCGCTGCTGGCTCAGTTCTTCACCCAGAAATTCTCGCGCCGGATGAACCGCGGCATCGAAAGCATACCGGCCGACACGCTGCAGCGACTGCAAGCCCACGACTGGCCGGGCAATGTGCGCGAGCTGCAAAACGTGATCGAGCGCGCGGTCATCCTCACCCGCGGCCCGCTGCTCAATTTGCCGCAAGCCGACCTCGCCTGCCGCCAAGCGCCGCCCTGTCCGCCCCCCGCCGCGCCGGCGCGGCGGGAAACACCGCTGTTCGACGCCAGCGAGCCGGAAAAAGAGCGCATCCTCAGGGTGCTGCAGGAGTGCAACGGCATCGTCGCCGGCCCGCGCGGCGCGGCCGCCAAGCTGGGGCTGAAGCGCACCACCCTGCTGTCGCGGATGCAGCGGCTGGGCATCAGCAGCCGCCCCGTCGAAACCGAAGCGTAGGGCGGAAGCCCCTGCGGGGCGTTCCGCCATTGACCTCGATAGACGCGCGCGGGCGGGGCGTTCCGCTTTTGAGCTAGAGGAATGCTCCCGACGCGCGGGCAAGGCCTAGGCCTGCTCGCCCTACGCCTGCGCCATCCCGTCTCGCGCCAATTTCGCGGCGACCGCCAGCGCATCTTCCGCGCCGACATCGACATCTGGCTTCACCCCCACTTTTTCCCAATTGGTCTGGGTAATTGGATTGATGGACCGCGCCTCGGGCAACAACAAGCTGAAATGCGGCGTCAGCCAAACAAACTGGCACGCGTGGGCGCCGCCGCCCGAGGTTTCGCCCACCACCACCGCGCGGCCCAGGGCTTGTAAATCGTAAGCCAACATCTCCGCGCCAGAAAACGTATAGTGCGCCTGCAAAAGATAAACTGGCTTATCCTCGCCGAAACGCTGGCCCGGCACCCAGTCATGGGTATGAAACTGCACCAGCGCCTTGGCTTCGCGCAAGTGCAAGGCGCTGAGATTGGTCCGTGCCTTGAACAAATAGCTGCACAGCCAGGCGACGGTAGCTGGATCCCCGCCGCAGCATTTGCGCAAATCGATGATCAGCGCCTCGCACTTGGCCAGCAGAGTCATCGCGGCGCTGATGGACTCGGCCGACCGCTGGAGCTCCACCAGTTCACGTATATCCAGATAACCGATATTACCGTCAAGAAATTCGATTCTCGCTATCCCGAAACCCATACCCTCAACGTGCTTCTGCCTGTCGTTTTGTTCCCTAACCTCATCGCCTTCTGTCTCGGGTCTATGCGGCTCGGCAAAATAGCGGACACGCAAATGCTCATCATTGGAGAGCCGCCGCAAATCGTCGGTGATCGCGGCGGCTAAATCCTCAGGCGCGTCGCAGGCGGCATAGCCCCCATCTCTCAACTTCGACTTCAAAAAAGAAGAGATCGATTCAGCGACTTCGGGAAAAACATAACGCGTCGCGATTTCATGCCGCAACTGGGAGATCAACTCAAAGATGGTTTCGGTATTCATGGCATTCGGCATTCTGCTTTGCCGCGGAGAAACGGCATGGGAAATCAGCCTGCATACTCAGGCAGACCATGGGCTCAGTCTGTTCTCCGCAAGAGAAATCAACTTTATGAGCCTGAGGGTGCGACATTCATGGCAAAACCCAACATTAATCATAATTTATGACAATGTCAAAATAAAGCCCCACCCAAGCCCTTGCCTCCGGTAGCGCCCCGTCGAAACCAAGACGTAGGGCGGAAGCCCCTGCGGGGCGTTCCCCATTGAGCTAGATGGATGCTCCCAACGCGCGGGCAAGGCCTAGGCCTGCCCGCCCAAGCGGGGATTCATTCGGATATCGCGCCGAAGATCGAACAGCGAGCACGGCCGCACGGCGGATCGCCCCGCCAGCGGGGCATCCGCCCTACCGGAGCTGATGCGCGCGCCAGGCGGCGAACGAGGGGCGCTGCCACTGGCGCTCGGCGTAATCGGCCAGGCGGGCCGGCAACTCCTCCCGCGTCAGCCGCTTGAGCAGCAAGGCCAGCTCGGTGTCGATCACGCTCCATTCGCCAAACAGATGGCCGCCATCGGCGGGCACCACCGCCTCGGCCACCGCGATCAGCTTGTCAGCCGCCTTTCTTGCCGCCTCGCCCAAGGGCTGGGCAGGCTGCAAGCCATACACCACCTCGGTGCTGCGCTCATTGCGCAGCGGCATCAAATCGCTGCGCAGCCAGGCTTGCAGCTGGCGCGCGCGGGCGCGTTGCTGCACATTGCCCGGCAAGACGCGCGCGGTATCGGGATAGGCTTCTTCCAGGTATTCGATGATGGCCGTCGATTCGCTTAGATAGAAATCGCCGTCCGCCAGCATGGGCACGCGAGCGGTCAGCGATTGCCGGCGGTAGGCCGGCTCGAACTGCTCGCCGCCGTCCAGATCGCGGGTAAGCAGCTCGAAAGGCAGGCCTTTTTCGGTCAGGGATACGAAGGCCGCCAGCGCGTAGGGGCTCAGAAAAGTATGGTCGACATAAAGCTTCAGCATGACGGTTAAGTTCCCGATGAAAAACGCCATGCTAGGGGCAATATGCCGTCCGGGCAAGCGTGCCGCGGCGAACGGACTGTCAAGCGATGCGCAACGAAGCTCGCACGGCGGCGGCATCGGAAAAATCAGCATGGCAATGCGCCGCGCCCGCATCTTTCAGCGCCGCGATGCGGTCGCCTATGCCGACAAACTCGAAACCCAGCTCGCCGGACGCCCGCCAGTCCCACAAGCCGTCTCCCAGGTAGACCACCCGCTCGAAACGATCCCGCCCGGTCGCCGCCAGCGCTTGCGAGCAGGCATGGCGCATGATGTCGGTGCGGTGTTCGCCATCCTCGCTGCAGCTCATGGAGATGGCGGACGCGTCGATGTCGCTGGCTTCCAATTTGAACATCGCCTCTTCGCGCCAGCAGCCAGTAGCGATGGCCACGGCGATATCGCTCCGCCCGACCAGACTACGCAGGAAAGCCGCCGCGCCGGGTATGGCGGCAAAATCGTCTGGTTGGGTCCGCCTCCGCTCATGCAAGCGTCGCATCATGGCTTGCTTCACCATGGCTGCCCGCGAAGCATCCGCCCCCATGCGCAGCAAGACTTCCTCGGTCACCCCATCCGAGGTGATACGGGCATAGTTATGCCAGTTGGTGTCATGGAATGGCGCGCCGGCCACTTCGGAAACCGCCTCGGCGAAAACCTGCTGATCGTATTGGTAGGAGCTTGTCAGCGTACCGTCGATGTCGAACATCAGCAAAAACATGGTCTGCCCTTTCTTGGCGAAAAAACAGGAAAGTAGCAGGCTTGGCCATTCATGACAAATGGAAATAAAACACCATTTAACGGGTAAGATGAGCAAGCCTCAACGCTTGCCTGCCGACCGGTTCGATCTGCTGCCGCTTACCCAAGAAAAAAGGAAGACAACAGTCTTCCCCCTATGACCAGCCTGTAGCGCGGGTTCGCCAGCGGCGATACCCGCGGACAGCCTCAGCCGAACAGGCCAGTGGACAGGTAGCGGTCGCCGCGGTCGCACACCACCGACACGATCACCGCCTCGCTGAGCAGCGCATCCAGACGCAGCGCCACCGCCAGCGCGCCGCCGGACGACGGCCCGGCCAGGATGCCTTCGCGCCGCGCCAGCAGGCGGGCGGTGTCTTCCGCATCCTGCTGGCTGACATGTTGAATCTCGTCTATGCGCTCGAAATCGCAGATCTTGGGCACATACGGCTCTTCCCACTTGCGGATGCCGGCGATCTGGCTGCCCGGCTCCGGATGGACGCCGACGATGCGGATGGCCGGATTTTTTTCCTTCAGAAAACGGCTGGTGCCCATGATGGTGCCGGTGGTGCCCATGCTGGAGACGAAATGGGTGATCTTGCCGCCAGTCTGTTCCCAGATTTCCGGGCCGGTGGTTTCATAATGCGCCAGCGGATTGTCCGGGTTGGAAAACTGGTCGAGGATGCGGCCTTGGCCGGCCGCTTCCATGCTGCGCGCCAGGTCGATGGCGGCCGGCATCGAGCCCGCCGCCGGGGTCAGGATCACTTCGGCGCCGTAGGCGCGCATCGCCTGCACCCGCTCGGCGCTGGAGTTTTCCGGCATGATCAGCACCATGCGGTAGCCCATCATCGCCGCCGCCATCGCCAGCGCGATGCCGGTGTTGCCGCTGGTGGGCTCGATCAGCGTGTCGCCGGGCTGGATGTCGCCGCGCTGCTCGGCGCGGCGGATCATGGACAGCGCCGGCCGGTCTTTCACCGACCCTGCCGGATTATTGCCCTCCAGCTTCAGCAACACCACATTGCCATTGCCCGAAGGCAGGCGCTTGAGCCGGACCAGCGGCGTGCCGCCGACGTAATCTTCCAGATGTTTGTACACAAAGACTCTCCCTGAACTGGCCCCATTATATCGATTGGCTATCAGCAGATGCGAAATCGTTATTTCTAATCTAATAACCGGCGGTAAGGCTAGGCGTCAAATCTTCTGATGGCGATTTGCCCCCTCTCCCCGGCCCTCTCCCGCTAGGGGAGAGGGAGGGCATCGCGGGATAGGCGGTAATCGGTATGCGAATGGGCAGCCAGGGCATGCCGGAGGACATCGGAGACCATGGTTTGACCACGCACCTCTCCCCGATACTCTCCCTCAAGAGAAGAGGGAGGGCATCGCTGGATAGGCGGTAATCGGTATGCGAATGGGCAGCCAGGGCATGCGTGAGGACATCGGAGACCATGGTTTGACCACGCACCTCTCCCCGATACTCTCCCTCAAGAGAAGAGGAAGGGCATCGCGGGATAGGCTGTAATTAAGTTGCCGCCTGAAACCCGCCTCGACGCGCAGGCTGGCTGAAAGCCCCTCTCCCCTCGCGGGAGAGGGGTTGGGGAGAGGGGCCGCCCTACCCCATATGCGCCATCAGCCAGGTCAGAGCGCCGACGAAGCTGCAGAAGATCAGGCTGTGCTTCAGGGTGAAGCGGAACAGATCCGCCTCTTTGCCTATCAAGCCCACCGCCGCGCAGGCCACGGCGATGGACTGCGGCGAGATCATCTTGCCGGTGACGCCGCCGGTGGTGTTGGCCGCCACCAACAGCACGTCCGACACGCCCAGCTGGTGCGCGGTGGCCGCCTGCAGAGCGGAGAACAAGGCATTGGACGAGGTGTCGGAGCCAGTCAGGAACACGCCCAGCCAGCCCAGGAAGGGCGAGAAAAACGGGAAAGCCTGGCCGGTGTTGGCCAGGCACAGCGCCAGCGTGCTGGACATGCCGGAATAATTGGCGACGAAGGCGAAGGCCAGCACCATGCCGATAGACAAAATCGGCCGGCGCAGCTCGGCCAGGGTCTCGGCGAAGGCGCGCGCGCCGTCGGCCGGGCGGAACTTCAACAAGGCCATGGACAGCAGCGCAGACAGAAAGATGGCGCTGCCGACGGCGGACACGATGTCGAATTTGTACAAGGCTTCGTACGGCGCGTCATGCGCGACAATCGGCGCGGTTTTCAGCACCAGCTTGTCCAGCCCCGGCACATGCAGTTTCCAGATACAGCCCTCCAGCGCACCGCCCTTGGCGAACAAGGCCTTGAACGGCTTGACGCTCCACACGGTCACCAGCGCGGTCAGAATCAGGAACGGGCTCCAGGCGCGGGCGATCTGCCCCAGGCTGAAACCGCTGGCCTGGCGCGCCGACGGCGCGCGGCGGCCGTTGAAAGTGAAGATCTCGCTGGGCTGCCATGTTTTCAGGAACAGCGTCAGACACACCAGGCTGACCAGGGCCGAGGTGATGTCCGGCAGTTCCGGCCCGATGTAGTTGGAGGTGAAAAACTGGGTCACCGCGAACGACACCCCAGCCACCAGAATGGCCGGCCAGGTCTGGCGCACGCCCTTGAGGCCGTCCATCATCATCACCAGCCAGAACGGCACGATCACCGACAGAATGGGCAGCTGATGGCCGGCCTTGGCACCGATCAGGAACGGGTCCAGCCCGGTCACCTGCCCGGCCACGATGATGGGGATGCCCATCGCGCCGAAGGCCACCGGCGCGGTATTGGCGATCAGGCACAGCCCGGCCGCATACAGCGGCTTGAAGCCCAGCCCCACCAGCAAGGCGGCGGTGATGGCCACCGGCGCGCCGAAACCGGCGGCTCCTTCCAGAAAGGCGCCGAAGGAAAAGCCCACCAGCAGCATCTGCAGCCGCTGGTCCTCGGTCACGGACAGCACCGAGGCGCGGATGATGTCGAACTGCCCGGTCTTGACCGTGATCTTGTACAGGAACACCGCGGCGATGATGATCCAGGCGATGGGCCACAGGCCGTAGCCAAAGCCGAAGGCGGCGGCCGCCAGCGCCATCTGCGCCGGCATGCCGTAAAACAGCATGGCCACCGCCAGCGCGATCAGCACCGTCAAGGTGCCGGCGATATGGCCCTTCAGCCGCAACACCGCCAGCGCGATGAAGAAAAAGACGATGGGCAGCGCGGCCATCAGCGCCGACAGCGCGGGGCCGCCGGCCGGGAAATACTGCTGGGTCCAGATTTCATGCATGTTCAGCTTCTCCTCATTCGGGTTTCGCCGGCGCAGCCGCTCCCCTGCCGCTCAACGGAATCGTTGCGGCATGGCAGGGCTGGCAGGCGTTTCTTAGGTTGACTTCATCGTGGCAAAGGCGGCCTTCATGACGGGCCGTTGATGGGGGTGGTACAAAAATCCAGCAGAGCTTCTATGCTGCGGTACGGAATGCCGCCGTGTTCGCTCAGGCCGATCTGGCAGGTGCGGCTCATCGACACGCCATGGCGGCAAGTTTCCGGCAGCGCCGGCTTCAGTCTCCTCAGGCTGTTGGCGTTCAGTTCCGGCACGGTGAAGCCCTTGTCGCCGGCGAAGCCGCAGCAGGCGATGTCCGGCACCGTCAACTCGTCGCAGCAACTGGCCGCCAGCTGCTTCAGACTGGCCGCCGCGCCCATGGCGGTGGCGCTGCAGGGAATGTGCAGCGCCAGCTGCGGAAGCTTTTGCGCGATGGCGAGCCTGGGCAAGACCTTTTGCGCCAGGAAGCCGGCGGCGTCGAACAGCTGCAGCCGGGCGTCCAGCAAGCCCTCGGCCTGCGCTTGCTTGACGCGGGCCGCGCACGGGCTGTTGTCGAGGTAGACCGGATGGCGGCCCTGCCCGCTCGCTTGCAGCAAGGCTTGATTCAGCGACGCCTGGCTGCTGGCCAGCGCATCCGCCGCATTGGCCGAGGCGAAAGGCTGGCCGCAGCACAAGCCCTCATGGCCTGGCGGATAGACGGGCGCGAAGCCGGCGCGGCGCAGCAGCTTGACGGTGTGCGCCGCGACGGACTCGCCGCCCTCGCCTTCGGCCAAGGTCCGGTTGACGCAGCTGACGAACAGCACCACCGGTTCGCCCTCGCCGCCCGGCCTGGGCAGCGGCGCGGCGGCGCGCGGCAGATTGGCTGGAATCAGCGGAATCACCTTGCGCTCGCCCGGCGCGCGGCGCGTCAGCGCGCTCAAGCGCCGCGCGCCGGCAAAATGCGCCAGCCGCAAGCCGGTCCGCGCCGCCGCCGTCATCCAGCCCATATGCCGCGCGGCGAAGCCGGCCAGGGCGGGACGCCGGCTGGGGCCCTGCAGCTGCTTCATCAGCAGGCCGGTGTTGATGCCCACCGGGCAGCGCGTGGCGCACATGCCGGTGGCGGCGCAGGTGTCGATGGCGCGGTAGCGGTAGCCGGACTTCAGCGCCGCCAGCTCCCTCGCCCCCTCGCCGTCGCGCTCCAGCTGGCGGATACGCCGCCAGGCGACGATGCGCTGGCGCGGGCTCAGCGTCAGGCCATGCGAGGGGCAGGCCGGCTCGCAAAAACCGCACTCGGTGCAGCGGTCCACCAGCGCGTCCGCCGCCGGCATCGGCTTGAGGTTTTCCAGGTGCAGCCTGTCGTTGTCGGTGATGATCACGCCGGGGTTGAGCAGGCCCTCCGGATCGAACAGCGCCTTGATGCGGCGCATGATGTTCCAGGCGGCATCGCCCCACTCCTGGCGCACGAAGGGCGCCACATTGCGGCCGGTGCCGTGCTCCGCCTTCAAGGAACCGTCGTACTCTCCGGCCACCAGCTTGCTGACGTCTTGCATGAAGGCGTCGTAGCGCGCCACTTCGGCGGGGCTTTCAAAGCCGGGCGCGAACACGAAGTGCAGATTGCCGTCCAGCGCGTGGCCGAACAACAGCGCCTCCTCGTAGCCATGCCTATCAAACAAGGCGGTCAGCTTGGCCACGCCTTCGGCCAACTGCGGGATGGGAAAGGCCACGTCTTCTATCACCACCGTGGTGCCCACCGGCCGCGCCGCGCCCACCGCGGGAAACAGCCCCTTGCGCAAGGCCCAGTAGCTTGCGCATTCACGCGCGTCGCGGCTGAAGCCGCTGGAGACTTTGGGATGAAAGCCGGCCAGCAGCGTCTCGATCCGGGCCGAGCCTTCATCCAGCCTGGCCTCGCTTTCCGCGCGCAGCTCGATCAGCAGGCAGGCGCTGGCCGGCCCCACCGGCTGATACAGGAAATCCGGCAGCCCCGGCTTGCCCTGCACCGCGCGGATGCTGCGGCTGTCTATCAGCTCCACCGCCGACACCCCGCAGGCGTCGCGCTCGGCGCTCAAGGCCGACACCGCGCGGCAGCAGCGCTCCAGATCGTCGAACAACACCAGCGCCGACGCCTGCTGCGGATGCTCCACCACCGTATTGAAAGTAATCTCGGAAATGAAGCCCAAGGTGCCTTCCGAGCCGATCATCAAATGGGCCAGCTTGTCCACCGGGTCGGCAAAGTCCAGCAAGGCGTTGATGCCGTAGCCGGTGGTGTTCTTCAGCCGGTATTTGCGTCTGACGCGTGCGGCCAGTTCCGGATCGCCAGCCAGCTCGCGCGACAGCTGCGCCAGGCCGTCGAGCAGATCCGCATGAGATACGCGAAACGCCGCCACGCTGGCCGCGTCGGCGGTATCCAGCGCCGCGCCGTCCAGCAACAGCAGCCGAATCGACTGCATGGTGTGGTAGCTGTTGTCGCGGGTGCCGCAGCACATGCCGCTGGAGTTGTTGGCGGCGATGCCGCCTATCTTGGCGGTGTTGATCGACGCCGGATCGGGACCGATCTTGCGGCCGAACGGCGCCAGCATCGCGTTGGCGTGCGCGCCTATCATGCCGGGCTTGAGACGGATGCGCGCGCCGCCGTCCAGCACCTCGCCGCGGTTGAAGCCGTCGCCCAGCAAAACCAGCACCGAATCGCTGACCGCCTGGCCGGACAAGCTGGTGCCGGCGGCGCGGAAGGTGACGGCGACACGGTGCAATCTGGCCAGACGCAGCAGCTCCGCCACCTCGCCTTCGCTCTCCACCCGAGCGACGATTTGCGGCCGCAAGCGATAGAAGCTGGCGTCGGTGCCGTAGGCCAGCGTGGACAGCGGATCGGTGAAAATGCGCGTCGCCGGCATCGTCTGGCGCAGATCCTGCAGAAAATCGGCGTGGGCAGGCGTCATGCGGATTTCCCCTTGCCCGCTTCACGCTCGCGCACCAGTTCATGCAGCGTTTTGGGCGCAGGCGTCAGCGGCAGGTGGTTTTGCGTCCAGCCCAGCTGGTTCTTGGGCGCGTGCTTGCGCAAGCGCGTGGCCGCCCAGCCGAACATCCGGTACAGATTGGGCGAGGCGTTGACCAGCCGCCATCCGGCCCAGGCCATGCGTTCCGCGCCGCTGGCCGCCGCGCCCTGGCCGCGCAGCGGATGCGCCACCCGCTCGCCGGCCGGGCGTTGGCTCTCCTCGCGCAGCCGCATCAGCATCTCCGGAATCGGAATCCGCACCGGACACACCTCGCCGCAGGCGCCGCACAGGCTGGACGCGGTGGGCAAGTCGCTGGTGTTTTCCAGTCCCATCAGATGCGGCGAGATGATCTCGCCTATCGGCCCCGGATAGGTGGTGCCGTAAGCGTGGCCGCCGATGCGGGTGTAGACCGGGCAGTGGTTCATGCAAGCGCCGCAGCGTATGCATTGCAGCGTCTTGCGCAGCTGTTCGTCGGCGTAGGCCTGGCTGCGGCCATTATCCAGCAGCACCAGGTGCACTTCGCGCGGGCCGTCCTTCTCGCCCGCCCTGCGCGGACCGCTGATCATATTGAAATAAGTGGTGATGGGCTGGCCGATGGCGGAGCGGGTGAGCAGGCTGTACAGCGGGACCACGTCCTCCAGCTTTTCCACCACCTTCTCAATGCCGGTGATGGCGACGTGCACATCCGGCACCGTGGTGCACATGCGGCCGTTGCCCTCGTTCTCCACCAGGCACAAGGTGCCGGTTTCGGCCACGGCGAAGTTGACGCCGGACAAGCCGACGTCGGCGTCCAGGAACTTGCGCCGCAATACGCGGCGGCCGATCTGGATCAGCGCGTCCACGTCCTCGGTGTAGGGCGTGTCCGGCAGTTGCTCGTGAAACAGTTGGGCGATGTCCTGCTTGGTCTTGTGTATGGCCGGCATGATGATGTGGGTAGGCTTCTCGCCGGCCAGCTGGACGATGTACTCGCCCATATCGCTCTCCACCGCCTCCACCCCCTGCTCGGCCAGGTAATGGTTGAGCTCCACCTCCTCGCTGACCATGGATTTGCCCTTGACCATCAGCTTGCCCTGCCTGCCGGCGACGATGCCGTGGATAATGCGGTTGGCCTCCTCTGCCGTCTCGGCCCAGTGCACTTTCACGCCGTTAGCCGTGAGCTTGTCTTCCAGCTGCTCCAGCAAGTCCGGCAGCCGCGACAGGCAGCGCTGGCGTATGCCTTCGCCCAGCGTGCGCAGCGCGGACAGCTCTGCTTCATCGGGAAACGCCGCCAGCCGCTTGGCCATCAGGAAATCCATCGAGCCGCGCAGGCTTTGCCGCAGCTTGGCGTCGGTCAGCGCCAGCCTGGCGTTGTCCTTGAAGGCGCGCGATGGATAAACGGTGATCTTGCTCTCGCTCATCGCGCCTCTCCTTCCACGTCATGGATGGCGATATGCGGCGGCAGCAGCGCCAGCACCAGCAGGTCGCGCGGGCCATGCGCGCCGTAGGCCAGCGTTTGCTGGATGTCCGCGGTCTTGGATGGGCCGGAAATCAGCAGCGCGTTGGTGGGCATGCCGGCGGCCCAATTCTCGCCCTGCATCGCCGAATAGAAGTCCGGGTACAACGTGGCGGCGTCGAACAGCGCGATGTGCAGCGGCGGCACCAGGCTCATGGTGCGCGGCTCGGCCTCGTCCGGCCACAGAACCAGCGTGCCGGTGGCGGCGATGCCGCAGCGAACGGCGGTGAAGCCGGCCGCCATATCGAACAGTTCCGCCTTCCAGCCATCCACCTCGCGGTCGAAGCAGACTATGCGCGGCGCTTTGTCTACGCCCTCGAGGCTATGCGCCAGCCGCCGGCCATGCGCGGTGTCGGACAACAGCAGCGAGTCTTGCGGATGCGCGGCCAGCCAGCCGGCCAAGGCCGCGTCCCACTCCGCCTCGCGCGTCCACAGGATGTCGGTTTTCACCGAACGCATCATCGCCGCCCAATGGCGCAGGCGGGCGATTTCATCTTCCCGGCCGCCAAAACGCTGGAAGTGGCCGGCCAGATCGGGCCGCGCGAGTTCCTGGCGCGGCGCGGCGCGCAGCTTTTGCAGAATGGAGGCGCGCACGCTCATCGCTTGCCTCCGGTGCGCTGCAGCAGAAAGCTGGCCAGATGCTGGCCCTTGAAAGCGCTGCCGCACTGGCCGAGCTTGCCGTTAATGTTGAGCAGGCAGCCGCCGTCGGCGGTGACGAACGCCATCGCGCCGCTGTCCTGCAGGGATTGGGCCTTGTCGCTCACCATGGCGCCGGAGATGTCGGGGTGCTTGATGGAAAACGTGCCGCCGAAACCGCAGCACTCGGACTCATGATCGTGCACCACGCGCTCGACGTTCTGCAGCCTGTCCACCAGCGCCCAGCTGCTTTTGTGGACGTCCATCTCGCGCCGCGCCGAACAGGAGGTGTGCACCGCCACCTTGAGCGGCGCTCCCAGGTCTTGCGGCCGCCAATCCAGGTGATTGAGCAGGAAGTCGGAAAATTCCACCACTCGCGCCGCGATGGAACAGGCCTCCATTTCGTCCGCCTCGCCGGCGAACAGCTTGGGCCAGTGATGCTTGATCATGCCGCCGCAGGAGCCGGACGGCACCACCACCGGCCAGTCCTCGGCAAAACAGGCCAGCTGCGCGCGCGCCACCGCCAGCGCCTCCTTGGGATGGCCGCTGGTATAGGCCGGCTGGCCGCAGCAACTCTGGGCCTGGGGGAAATGCACCCGCACGCCCAGGCCTTCCAGCAGGGCGATGGCGTCCAGGCCAGCCTCCGGCAGGAATAGGTCGAGCAGACAGGTGCCGAACAGGTAAACGTCGGCAGGCGTCTTCATGGCTTCCTTTGTAAATTGGTAAGACCAATTATTTTTATAAAATCACTTTAGAGTGAATGCTTGAGTTCGTCAATATGACAAGGGCAGTCAAAACATACAGATGCGCGGCGTGTCATTGCCATGTTCGCCAGCGGCCAGCCTGGCCCGCTCCCGGCAAAGCCGGGCGCCATTGTGGTTTTTTGGAGAAAACGGCAAGCGCGCCCGCCGCTTAGGCTTTAAGCCGCCATTGCGGAAAGAAGCCGGCAGGAATGCCGGTCTCGCGTTTCGCGCTTGGCATTCATCAACATTTCCATAATAATGGAAATATGGAAACATTAACCGCCGCCGAACGCCTGGCCGCCCTGGGACATGAGTCCCGGCTGTCCATCTACCGCCTGTTGGTCGAAGCCGGCCATCAGGGCATGATAGCCAGCGCCATCGCTGAAAAGCTGGGCCTGCCCGCCGCCACGCTGTCTTTCCACCTATCGCATCTGAGCCGCGTCCAGCTGGTCAGGAGCGAGCGGGAAAGCCGCTTCATCCGCTATTTCGCCGAATTCGAAACCATGGACGCCCTGCTCGGCTTCCTCACCCGCAATTGCTGCCAGGGCCAGCCCTGCCTGCCGAGCGCGTCCGCCTGTTCGCCGCGAAACGCGGCAAGCGCGAAAGGAGAACCCCAATCATGAGCCGACTGAAAACCGTGCTGGTGCTGTGCACTGGCAATTCCTGCCGCTCGCAGATGGGCGAAGCCATCCTCAACCATGAGCTGGCGGGCCTGGCGCGCGCGCTGTCCGCCGGCACCGCGCCGCAGCCCAAGGTCGCCGACGGCGCCATCGAGGCCCTGCGCCTGGCCGGCCTGCCCACCGACGATCTGTACCCCAAGCAAGTGGAAGCGGTGATGCGCGAAGACATCGACCTGGTGGTCAGCGTCTGCGACAACGCCAGGGAAAGCTGCCCGATTTTCCCGCGGCCGGTCAAACGCATCCATGTCGGTTTTCACGACCCGCACGGCGAGCCGCTGGACAGCTTCATCCGCGTGCGCGACGACATCCGCGCCCGGCTGGTGCCGGCCGTGCGCGAAGCGCTGGGCCTCTGAGGAGACATCATGGCTACCCGTCAAAACACGGCCGCAGCGCCGGCCGCTCAAAACTCGGCGCTGGGTGGGTTCGAACGCTACCTGACAGTCTGGGTGCTGCTCTGCATCGCCGCCGGCGTGGCCCTGGGCCAATGGGCGCCCGGCCTGTTCCAAGCAATAGGCCGGCTGGAAATCGCCCAGGTCAACCTGCCGGTCGGCGCGCTGATCTGGGTGATGATCATCCCGATGCTGATGAAGGTGGACTTTGGCGCGCTGCATCAGGTGAAGCAGCATGTGCGCGGCATCGCCGTCACGCTGCTGATCAACTGGCTGGTCAAGCCGTTTTCGATGGCGCTGCTGGGCTGGCTGTTCATCCGCCAGCTGTTCGCCCCCTGGCTGCCCGCCGAACAGCTGGACAGCTATATCGCCGGCCTGATCCTGCTGGCCGCCGCGCCCTGCACCGCCATGGTGTTCGTCTGGAGCCGGCTCAGCAACGGCGATCCGCTGTTCACGCTGTCGCAAGTGGCGCTGAACGACGCCATCATGCTGTTCGCCTTCGCGCCCATCGTCGGCCTGCTGCTGGGCATCTCGGCCATCACTGTGCCGTGGGACACGCTGCTGGCCTCGGTCATCCTTTACATCCTGATCCCCGTCATCCTGGCGCAGCTGTGGCGCAAGGCGCTGCTGGCCAGGGGCCAGGCCGCCTTCGACGCCGCCATGGCCAGGATAGGCCCATGGTCGATAACGGCGCTGCTGGCGACGCTGGTGCTGCTGTTCGCCTTCCAGGGCGAAGCCATCCTGCGCCAGCCGCTGGTGATCGCGCTCTTGGCCGTGCCCATCCTGATCCAGGTGTTCTTTAATTCGGCCCTGGCTTACTGGCTGAACAAGCAGGCCGGCGAACAACACTGCGTGGCCTGCCCGTCGGCGCTGATAGGCGCGTCCAACTTCTTCGAATTGGCGGTCGCCGCCGCCATCAGCCTGTTCGGCTTCCACTCCGGCGCGGCGCTCGCCACCGTGGTCGGCGTGCTGGTGGAAGTGCCGGCCATGCTGCTGGTGGTAAAGGCGGTAAATGCGAGCAAGGGCTGGTACGAAGCGCCTCGCTGAGCGCGCGCTTTGCCAACCCGCCCAGAGGCCCGGCCACGCCGGGTCTTTTTACATCCGCAACTGGCTTGAGCCTCTCCCCCGCGCCGCCTCGCGCCCATTCCGTTCAATTAAATTAATAATTTAGAAAACAAATTGACATTCCGTTATCATTTAACGGCATCAATTAATCAATTTGTTATAATGTGGGTTCAGACAGCCCGCAGAGGCTGCTGATTCATTGCAACAACATCAGGAAAAGCCATGTCTATTACCCGCCGAGACTTTCTCAATGGTTTCGCGTTGACGGTGGCTGCCGGGCTCACACCGCTGGAAATTCTCCGTGCCGCACCCCGTCAGATCAGCGCCAGTTACTACCCTCCCTCTCTAACCGGATTGCGCGGCAATCACGATGGCTCGTTTGAAAACGCCCACAAGCTGGGCCGGGCCCATCACGCCTTCAATCTGTCCGGCCAGAAGGTAGAGGAAAAGTATGATCTGGTGGTGGTCGGCGGCGGCATCAGCGGCCTCGCGGCCGCGCATTACTACCGCAAGCAGCACCCGCAGGCCAAGGTGCTGATCCTGGACAACCACGACGACTTCGGCGGCCACGCCAAGCGCAACGAGTTCCAGGTGGGCAACCGTTTCATGCTGGGCTATGGCGGCACCGAATCGCTGCAATCGCCCAAGCACGTGTACAGCAAGGAAGCGCTGGCGCTGATGAAGGAGCTGACCATCGACATCGATGGCCTGGCCAGCCACTTCCACCGCAACTTCTACCCCGACCTCAAGCTGTCGCGCGGCGTGTTCTTCAATAAGGAAGACTTCGGCGTCGACAAGACCGTCGGCGGCGACCCCTATCTGCAGGTGGCGGACGACATCGATCCCAAGCGCCTGAACGCGCGCCAGATCCGCGACTTCATCAACGACTTCCCGATGTCGAAGAAGGACCGCGACGCGCTGATAGACCTGCACACCAGCAAGCGCGACTACCTGGGCGACATGCCCAAGAACAAGCGCGAGGCTTATCTGGCCAAGATCAGCTACAGCGCCTACCTGTCGCGCCATGTCGGCCTGAGCCCCATCGCCATCCGCTTCTTCCAGTCGCGCAGCAACGACTTCCAGGCAGTGGGCATAGACGGCCTGCCGGCGCTGGACGCCCGCAATCTGGACCTGCCGGGCTTCCACGGCGTGGCCGGCTTGGGCAAGATCAGCGCCGAGGCCGAAGCCGAGCTGCGCGACCCCTACATCTACCACTTCCCGGACGGCAACGCCTCCATCGCCCGCCTCCTGGTGCGCAAGATGATCCCGCAAGCGGCGCCGGGCAAGGACATGAACGACATCGTGCTGGCCCGCTTCGACTACAGCAAGCTGGACCTGCCGGCCAACCCGGTGCGGCTGCGGCTGAACAGCACCGTGGTGCGCGTGGAAAACGCCAAGGGCCCGGTGGACGTCGGCTATCTGGACAAGGGCGGCCAGCTGCATCGCGTGCAAGGCCGCCACGTGGTGATGGCCTGTTACAACATGATGATTCCGCACATCATGCCGGAACTGGAAAACGACCAGAAACAGGCGCTGGCGCTGAACGTGAAGGCCCCTCTGGTCTACACCAAGGTGGTGCTGAAAAACTGGGAAAGCTTCATGAAGTTGGGCGTGCACGAGCTGTATTGCCCGTCCATGCCCTATAGCCGCATCAAGATGGACTACCCGGTGGACATCGGCGGCTACCAGCATCCGCGCAAGCCGTCCGAGCCGATGTGCCTGCACATGGTTTACGTGCCCACCATCGCCGGCTCCAATCTGGACCCGCGCACCCAGTGGCGCATGGGCCGCGCCAAGCTGCTGGCCATGCCCTTCTCCGAGCATGAAAACATGATACGCGGCCAGTTGCAGCGGATCCTCGGCCCCACCGGTTTCGACCACAACCGCGACATCGCCGCCATCACGGTGAATCGCTGGTCGCACGGTTATTCCTACTTCCTCAACTCGATGTACGACGACGAAGACGAGTCCAAACGCATCATCACCACCGCCCGCCGTCCGGCCGGCAATGTGACGATCGCCAACTCCGACTCCGACTGGAACCCGTACACCCACGCCGCCATCGATCAGGCATGGCGCGCCGTCAACGAGCTGAAATAACAGGATACCGTGATGAAGATGATCAAAACCCTGGGCCTGGCGGCCCTCTTGGCCGCCGCCGCGCAAGCGGCGCAGGCCAATGTGGACACCGACAGCGTGCGCCGCGGCGGCTATCTGGCGCGCGTTTCCGACTGCATCGCCTGTCACACCGCCCCTCAGGGCAAGGAAAACGCCGGCGGCCTGGCCATGGACACGCCGGTGGGCAAGGTGTACTCCACCAATATCACCCCGGACAAGGAAACCGGCATCGGCGAATACAGCTATGAAGAGTTCGCCCGCGCGCTGCGCCAGGGCGTGGCCAAGCAGGGCCACTCGCTGTATCCGGCCATGCCCTACACCTCCTTCGCCCGCATCAACGACGCCGACATGCGCGACCTCTACGCCTACTTCATGCACGGCGTGGAACCGGTCAAGCAGGCCAACCGCGACAGCGACATTCCCTGGCCTTTGTCGATGCGCTGGCCGCTGACGCTGTGGCGCTGGGTGTTCCATGACGACAGCCCATACCAGGCCGACGCAGCCAAGAGCGCCGAATGGAACCGCGGCGCCTATCTGGTGCAAGGCATGGCCCACTGCGGCACCTGCCACACGCCGCGCGGCGTGGCCTTCCAGGAAGTGGCGCTGAGCGAGAAGAAACCGGGCTATCTGACCGGTTCGCAGCTGGCGGGCTGGTTCGCCGGCAACCTGACCGCCGACAAGCGCGAAGGACTGGGCGGCTGGTCGGCCGAGGAGCTGGTGGAATACCTGCAAACCGGCCGCAACCGCTACACCGCCGCCTTCGGCCCGATGGCGGAAGTGGTGCACTACAGCAGCCAGCACATCAATGCGGCGGATCTCAGCGCCATCGCCGTCTACATCAAGAGCCTGCCGGGCGCCGGCGCGGCCGATGTGGCCCCGGTGCGCACCGGCGCTACGCTGTTCTTCGAGAACTGCGCCACCTGCCACCAGGCCAACGGCCAGGGACACGACCGCGTGGTGCCGACCTTGGCCGGCAGCTCGGCAGTGATGGCGCGCGACGCCACCTCGCTGATCCGCGTGGTGCTGGAAGGCGGCGTCAACGCCCGCACCCATCACCAATCCTGGGAATACAGCATGCCGGGCTACGCCCAGCAGATGAGCGACCAGGAAGTAGCCGATGTGCTGAGCTATATGCGCCAAAGCTGGGGCAATGCCGCCAGCCCGGTGGCCGCAGCGGATGTGGCCAAGGTGCGCAAGCTGGTCAGCGAGGCGCAGCCGCAGCGCTAAGCCCGACTTTGCTGCCGAAATGAAAAAGCCGCCGCCTCGAAACAGGCGACGGCTTTTTTTCATCCGCGCTCAACCATCAAGGCGCGCTCAGCGTGAATACATCGCCGCACTTCACGATATTGCCCCGCCCATAGACATTGAGGGCGATTTGCCGCCCGGACTGCACCGCGCTGACGATGTCGCCGGTATTGAAACAATAATACCAACCGCCGCTGCGATCGTTGATCACCCCCCAGGAGTAGGACGCCCGGCCGGCGATCTGATCAATGCCCGCTTTGGTGAGATCCACTTCGTAAGGGTGGCCCGCCAACGGACCACTCACCCAGTTGACTGCGAGTCCGGTGGAGAAGCCGCCGACAGACGGTCGGCAACTGAGCGCGCCTTGCTGCCGCCCATCCGCCAGCGCGGAAGTGGTGACCGAACACTGGGCGCCGCTGCTGCCGACATAGTTGCCGGCGACGAACTGCAAGCCCTGCGGGCTGGCCGAAGGCTTGACGGTCTGCATAGGCTTGCCTATCGCGCCGTTCTTATCCACCGGCAGGGTCAAGACAACATCGGAATAATGGGTCTTGCCCGCCGCGTCCAGGCTAGGCACCCGGTACAGATTGACCGTATTGCCGCTGGCGATGACGCCGGCGCTCTCCAGATTGACCACAGGCGTGGTGGTGGCGGCCTGCCCGGCCAGGGCAAAACCGCAGGACAAAGCCAATGCCAAAATTTTTTTCATGCGCGCTCCATCGTATTCAGCCCGACTGCCGCTTGCGTTCCGCGGCAGCGGGCAAACAAAGAGCGAATACTAGCAGCGTTATAAATTTGTCAAAAGCATATTTTTGACAAGTAAAATCTACATTAGCGTATTTTTGACCTTGCGCAGCCCAGCCAGGCCGCTGCGCATCATTGCGAACGCCGGACGAACCCACCCCTCCGTACCCGGCCTCGCCTTATGCGCCCACTCGTCTTCCTCTCTGCGCCTCCACATAGGCGTCGAATGAGATCGACAGGTCCGCCAGCTCAGCCCTGTCAGACAGGGAAATGCGCTGAATCAGGTCAAAACGGAAATTGCGGTAATCCTTGCGCAAGGCGCACCATGCGCCCAGCGTCCACACGCCGCCCCAATCGAACAGCCCCAGCGGCAGCACGTCGCGCTCGCTGTCTTCGCCGGACTTGCTGCGGTACACCATGCGCAGCGCTTGCCGCGTCTGTATCGCCTCGCGCAGCCGATCCCAATCGGCCTTCTGCCGCTCGGTCAAAGGCGGCGCCAGCGAGCGGATCGGCGATGCGCCCATGGCCTTGATCTCCTGCGGCAGAGCCGCCTCCAGCTTGGCTTGCAGGGAGCGCGCAGCCATCGACAGCGAATGGCCGGTCGAGCGGGACAGCATCGCCACCGACAGCGTCAACGCCTCCAGCTCGTCCCGCGTCAGGTTCAAGGGCGGCAGGGCGTAATCGCGGTCCAAGGCATAGCCGACGCCGGCCTCGCCATACACCGGAATGCCGCTTTGCGACAGATCGTCGATATAGCGGTAAACGGTGCGCACCGACACCTCCAGCCGCTCGGCCAGCCGCGCGGCGGTAACCGGCTGGTGGGCGCGGATCAGATTGACCAGTTGAAACAGGCGATCGGCTTTGCGCATAAGGCTTTCTTCGAAACAGAAACAGCAAAACGGGAGCGCCCCGCGCCCCCGCGATCCTGATCTCGGCCCGCCCGGCTCAGTCCAGCGGGCACACCCGGATCCAATGGCCGTCCGGATCGGCCGCCACGAAGGTGCGGCCAAACACCGCCGTGTGCGGCGCTTGCACGATGCGGACGTCCGGATGTTTTTTCCATGCTTCATACACCCGGTCCACCGCGTCGCCGCCGGGCAGCATGATGCCGATTTCGCTATAGCGCGGCGCTTGCGCGTCGGGCTCGCCGCCGCCGCTCCACAAGGCGAACAAGGCTTCGCCGCCGGCGGAGAAAGCCACGTAGCGCGGGCTGACAAATACCGGCGCGGCTTGCAGAAGCTGGCGGTAAAACATGGTGGAGCGTTGAATGTCCGAAACATACAGCAGCTGCAGATTCGGTTTGAGGGAAGCAGTCATCATCGCGGTTCCTTTCTGTTGAGCGGATCCGGTCCCACCAGAGACCGGCGCCCGCACAGACTATTCCCCTGCTGCTGACAACGTGCTGTCACTCCCTTTTACAGCACATGCGGATCGATGTCGGCCACGCTGTTGAACACATGGTCCGGCTGATACGGGAATTGCTCCATCGATTCGCGAGTGGACACGCCCGACAGCACCAGCGCCGTGCACATGCCGGCTTCCAGGCCGCCCACGATGTCGGTGTCCATGCGGTCGCCTATCATCACCGCGTCTTCCGGATGCACGCCCAACTTGCGCGTGGCCAGCATCATCATCAGCGAATTGGGCTTGCCGACGATGTAGGGCTTCTTGCCGGTGGCCGCCTCGATGGCGGCCAGCAGCGTGCCGGCGGCCGGCTCGTAGCCGCCGCCTTCGATCGGATCGATCATGTCCGGATTGGTGCCGATGAACTTGGCGCCCTGGTCGATGAAGCGCACCGCCTTCTTGATCTGCTCGAAGCTGAAGGTTTGCGACTTAGCCACCACCACGTAATCGGGGTGGGATTCGGAAATCGAGAAGCCGACGTTGTAGAGCTCGTTGATCAGCCCCGCGCCGCCCACCACGTAAGCGGTCGGCATGGCCTTGCGGGTCTGGCTTTTCAGGAACATCGCCGTGGCCATGGCGCTGGTGATGAAGTTGTCTTCGGTCAGGCCGGAAATGCCCAGCCCTTCCAGCTTCAAGCGCAGATCCAGCGGCGTCTGCTCGGCGTTGTTGGTCAGGAACAGGAAAGGCGTCTGGCTGTCGACCAGGCGCTGGATGAATTCTCGCGCGCCGGGGATCAACTGCTTGCCCCGATAAATCACGCCGTCCATGTCGGAAATGATGCTTTTGCTCATACGATGGTTCCAGAACACGGTGCCGTTTGCGCGGGCACGATCGCGGGCCGCGGCATGCCGCCGCGACGGCCACAGCATAGCATAGGCGCTGGTCCGATCTGTTGACGCGGCTCGCCCTTGGCATGGCATCTCCTCGGCTGGGCCGCGGCCAAGACGGCAAGCGGCAGCCGGCGCCGCCTCTGGCTGTCCACCCTTGCGCCAGGACAAAGCCGCGGCGCGCCGGCCGCCGCTAAACTGTCCGCATTCGAACCCATTCGCCTCCCCATGCTTGTCGAACTCTCCCTGGTGCTGTCGCTGTTGCAGCAGATGTGCGTCTACCTGGTGATCGCCTATCTGCTGTCCAAAACGCCGCTATTCATGCCGCTGACCCAGGCGACGCTGCGCCTGCCGCACAAACTGGTGTGCTATGTGGTGTTTTCGATGTTTTGCATCATGGGCAGCTATTTTGGCCTGCATATCGACGACTCCATCGCCAATACCCGCGCCATCGGCGCGGTGCTCGGCGGCATGCTGGGCGGGCCGTGGGTGGGCTTGGCGGTGGGTTTCACCGGCGGACTGCACCGCTATTCCCTGGGCGGGATCACCGCCGGCGCCTGCATGATCTCCACCATGGTGGAGGGCCTGCTGGGCGGGCTGGCGCATTGGTATCTGGTGCGGCGCGGCAAGCGCGCCAAGCTGTTCGACCCGCTGACCGTGGCCGCGAGCGCGCTGGCGGCGGAAATCTGCCAGATGGCCATCCTGCTGGCGCTGGTGCGCCCCTACCATGCCGCCGAGCATCTGGTGGAAAACATCGCGCTGCCGATGATGATAGCCAATACGCTGGGCGCCGGCATGTTCATGCGCATCCTGCTGGATCGGCGCGCCTTGGCCACCCGCTATTCCTCCACCTTCTCCAGCAAGGCGCTGCGCATCGCCGCCCGCGCCGAGGGCGTGCTGCGCCAGGGCTTCAACCGCGAAAACAGCATGACCGTGGCGCGCATCCTGTACGAAGAACTCGGCGTCGGCGCCGTGGCCATCACTGATAGAGAGCGGCTGCTGGCCTTCATCGGCATCGGCGACGACCACCACCTGCCCGGTTCGGCCATCACTTCTCCGCACACCCATCGCGCCATCGAAAGCAATCAGGTGGTGTACGCCGATGGCGTGGAAACGCCCTACCGCTGCTCGCTGCATCCGCAATGCAAGCTGGCGTCCTCACTGGTGATTCCGCTGCGCGGCGAGGACGAGCGGGTGATAGGCACCATCAAGTTGTACGAACCGCGCAGCAAGCTGATCTCGCACATCAACCTGATGCTGGGCGAAGGCATCGCCCGCCTGCTGTCCAGCCAGATACTGCAAGGCCGCTACGACCAGCAAAAACAGCTGTTGGCGCAGACCGAGATCAAGCTCCTGCACGCGCAGGTGAACCCGCACTTCCTGTTCAACGCGCTCAATACCCTGTCGGCGGTGATCCGCCGCGACCCGGAACACGCGCGCCGGCTGGTGCAATATCTGTCCACCTTCTTCCGCAAAAACCTCAAGCGGCCCAGCGAGCTGGCCACGCTGGACGACGAGATCGAGCACGTCAGCGCCTATCTGCGCATCGAGGAGGCGCGTTTCGCCGGGCGGCTGCAAGTGGATATCGACCTGGCCGAAGCGGCGCGCCATGTCGAGCTGCCGGCCTTCTCGCTGCAGCCCATCGTGGAAAACGCCATCAAGCACGGCGCTTCGCAATTGCTGGAGCCGGGCCGCATCCGCATCGCCGCCCGCTGTGGCAGCGGCGCGCTCACGGTGACGGTGGAAGACAACGCCGGCCTGTACGCGCCCAAGGGCAAGAGCGACGGCCTGGGCATGTCGCTGGTGGACCGCCGCATCCGCGCGCGCTACGGCGCGGGTTTCGGAGTCTCGGTGGAGTGCGTCCCCGATCAATATACGCGAGTGATGCTGAGCGTGCCCTGCGCGGGAGAAACGCCATGCTGAAAACCCTGCTGGTGGACGACGAGCCGCTGGCGCGCGACGAGTTGCGCGCGTGCCTGGCCGCGCACCCCGACTTCCTCATCGACGGCGAGTGCGGCAACGCCATCGAGGCCATCGCCTGCATCCATCGCCAGCGGCCGGACGTGGTGTTTCTGGACATCCAGATGCCGCGCCTCAGCGGCCTGGAAATGCTGGCCATGCTGGACCCGGAGCGGATGCCGCGCGTGGTGTTCGTCACCGCCTTCGACGATTACGCCATCCAGGCCTTCGAAGAACATGCCTTCGACTACCTGCTCAAGCCGGTGGACCCGCAACGGCTGGCCAAGACGCTGGACAGGCTGCGCCGCGACGCCTCGCCGCAGCCGTTGGCTGCCCTGGCGCTGGCGCCGCTGGAGGTGGTGCCCTGCCATGGCGTCAACCGCATCGTGCTATTGCCGCTGGCCGAGGTGGAGTTCGTGTCCTCGCGCGTCAGCGGCGTGTTCGTGCAGGCCGGCGACGGCCGCGAGCACTTCACCGAGCTGACCCTGCGCACCTTCGAGGAGCGCAGCGGCCTGTTCCGCTGCCATCGCCAGCATCTGGTTAATCTGCGCGCCATCCGCGAAATCCGCCTGGGCGACAACGGCGCGGCCGACATCGTCACCCATGCCGGCCGCTCGCTGCCGGTCAGCCGGCGCTTCCTCAAACCGCTGAAGGAGGCCTTGGGGATTCCCGCCTAACGCGCGCCCCAGCCCTGCGCTACACCCAAATCAGCAAGCGCCTCGGCATGCCAGGCGCGAAATGAGAAGCATGGCTGCCAGGGGAGCCCATGAGCGCGCACAAATCCATCCGCACATTGCTGACGCTGGCCGCGACGCAGGCCTGGGCCTGCAACGGCACGATCACGCCGGAAACCGCATCCAGGGTGGATGCGCCAGACCTGCACGGCATCGCCGTGTTTCTGCCGCAGGTGCTGGAAAACAGCGAGTCCGGCCCCTTCGCCGAACTGTTGAAAACCATTGCCCGCCATTACCCTGACGGCAAGATCAGCTTCGAGATCAAGCCGGTCAAGCGCGTCTATCTGGACACCGACGACCGCGGGGCCGATTTTCGTTTTCCCATCATGAAGGTGCGCGACAACGCCGACAGCGCCACGCCTTACCAGTTTTCCCACGAGATGATGGGCAAGGTCACCTTCGTGCTCTACTCCAATAAAGCCAAGCCGCTGCGCAAGATCGACATCCTGCGCTCCGCCAATCTCGCCCGGTATGACGTGGAGGCGCCGCCGGTGAACTGGGGCTTTCCCACCAAGAGCGTGGTCAATCTGGAACTGTCGCTGAAGCAGCTGAACCTGGGCAGAGTGGACGCCGTGCTGTGGGCCCAAGAGGAGGCCGACTATCTGGTGCGCAAGAATGGGCTCAACTATATCCATCGCGAGCATTTCGACGATTTTCCCGACGTGCTGTTCATGTCCTGCAACCGCCGCGGCGACTTCGTCAACCAGGCGATCAGCCGCGCGATACGCGCGGCGCGCGCCAGCGGCGAGCTGCAAAAGGCCTACGCCAAGGTCCATTCGCCGTATCAGGATTGGCAACCCTGAGCCGCTCGCGGTCCCATTGCCGCCGCTCGCACCGCCATATTGCCGCTGACTCAAGCAGCTGCCCCGCCCCCATCTTTCAAGGCGTAAGGTGAAGCCACGATTTCACCGGAGCCACCATCATGGATCACGCATTGAGTTTTGTGATCGGCAGCCTGTGCATTCTTGCGATCTGCTACCGCCTGTACGGGGTGTTCTTCACGCGCAAGGTGCTGGGCGTCGACGATAGCGCAGTCACCCCCTCCCACGAACTGAAAGACGGCAAGGACTACGTGCCCACCAGCAAGTGGGTGGCCTTCGGCGGCCACTTCGCCGCCATCGCCGCCGCCGGCCCGCTGGTGGGTCCGGTGCTGGCCGCCCAGTACGGCTACCTGCCCAGCATGATCTGGCTGCTGATAGGCTGTGTGATCGGCGGAGCGGTGCACGACACCGTGGTGCTGTTCGCCTCGATGAAACACCATGGCAAGTCGCTGTCCGAAGTGGCCAAGGCCGAGCTCGGCCCGCTGGCCGGCTGGTGCACCGGCCTGGCCATGCTGTTCATCATCACCATCACCATGGCCGGTCTGTCCATGGTGGTGGTGCACGCGCTGGAGCGCAATCCTTGGGGCGCCTTCGCCGTGTTCATGACCATCCCCATCGCCATCGGCGTGGGTCTGTGGGAACGGATGACCGGCAGCATGAAGAACGCCAGCTATGTCGGCATCGCCGCCATCATGGCCTGCGTGTTCGCCGGCCCCTATATCCAGCACACCGCCTTCGGCGAATGGCTGTCGCTGAAGGCGTCCACCGTGTCGCTGCTGCTGCCGATCTACGCCTTCTTCGCCACCGCCCTGCCGGTATGGATGCTGCTGACGCCGCGCGCCTGCTTGTCCAGCTTCATGAAGATAGGCGTGTTCGGCTTGCTGGTGGTCGGCGTGGTGTTCATCAACCCGCAGATCCAGTTCCCGGCGGTGACCCAGTTCATCCACGGCGGCGGCCCGGTGCTGTCCGGCCCGGTATGGCCCTTCATCTCCATCACCATCGCCTGCGGCGCGATCTCCGGCTTCCACGCCTTCATCGGCTCCGGCACCACGCCCAAGCAGATCGACAAATGGAGCGACATCCTGCCGGTGGGCTTCGGCGCCATGCTGGCCGAATGCGTGGTGGGCGTGATGGCCTTGATCGCCGCTACCGCGCTGCACCCGGCCGATTACTTCGCCATCAACTCCGCACCGGCCGTATTCCACACCCTGGGCATGGAGGTGGTGAATCTGCCCAAGCTGTCCGAGGAAATCGGCCTAGACCTGTACGGCCGCACCGGCGGCGCGGTGACGCTGGCCGTGGGCATGGCGGACATCTTCACCCGCATCCCGTGGTTCCATAACCTGGCGTCTTATTTCTTCCAGTTCATGGTGATGTTCGAGGCGGTGTTCATCCTCACCGCCATCGATTCCGGCACCCGCGTCGCCCGCTACCTGATCCAGGACTTCGTCGGCGACCTGTGGGCGCCGCTGAAACGCACCGACTGGATGCCCGGCGCCATCGGCGCCTCCGTTGTGGCCTGCGTGATGTGGGGTTATCTGCTCAACTCCGGCGACATCAACTCGGTGTGGGCACTGTTCGGCGTGTCCAACCAGCTGATGGCCTCCATCGGCCTGATCATCGGCGCCACCATCATCCTGCGGCTGTCGCACAAGCGCAGCTATATGCTGACCTGCCTGGTGCCGCTGGCCTACCTGTACGTCACCGTCAACTATGCCGGCTACTGGATGGTTAAGAACGTTTACCTCAACCCGGCCGCCAAGGGCTACAACCTGTTCAACGCCGGCATCTCCATCGTGATGCTGGCCTTGGGCCTGGCAATACTGATCTCCGCCTGCGTGCGCTGGAAGGCCTTGCTGGCCCGTCCGGCGCCGCAGCCGGAACCAAAGCCGGCGCTGTCGGAAGCCTGATCGCGGTTCCAAACCAAAAAGCCCGCCGCAATTGCGACGGGCTTTTTCTATCGGCGCCTCGGTCAGAAGAACAACACCGACAGCACCAAAAAGCACGGCAGCAACACCGCGCCGGACCACAGCATATAGCCGAAGAAGCCCGGCATCTTGACATGGCGGTGCTCGGCGATGGCCTTGACCATGAAGTTCGGCGCGTTGCCGATATAGGTCATAGCTCCCATGAACACCGCGCCCATCGAGATGGCCAACAAGGTGTCGGCCAGCGGCCCCATCATGGTGGCGGCGTCTCCAGAGGCCAGATTGAAGAACACCAGATAGGTCGGCGCATTGTCCAGGAAGCTGGACAGGATGCCGGTCATCCAGAAATACATGATCTCCAGCGGCTCGCTTTCCGGGCCGGACACGGCCCTCACCAGCGCGGCCAGGGCGCCGTGGTCGCCGGCGCGCAAGATGGCGATCACCGGCGCGATGGTGATGAAGATGCCGGCGAACAGCTTGCCCACTTCCAGAATCGGCAGCCAGTTGAATTCATTGCCGGCCCGCACCGGCTTGGGCGTGATCCACAGCGACACGAAGGCCAGGGCGATCAGCGCCAGGTCGCGCAGCAGGTTTTGCAGCTCCAGATGCGCGCCGGGCAACTCGAAGACGATGCCTGGCTTCCACAGGCCGGACAGCAACACCGCGCCGACCACGCCGGCCAGCAGCCAGAAATTGCGCTTGCCGTGCAGCTTGAGCGGCCTGTCCTTGCTGCGGTCCACCGGCTTGAGCGTGCCCTCCCGGGCTTCCTTGGCGAACAGGTGGCGGTCGAGGAAATAAAACACCGTCAGCAGGATAGCCGCCAGCGTCGCCACCGGCGCCAGCATATGGACAAAGGTCCAGCCGAACGTCACGCCCTTGAGAAAGCCGAGGAACAGCGGCGGATCGCCCAATGGCGTCAAGCCGCCGCCCACATTGGCCACCAGGAAGATGAAGAACACCACCACGTGCACATTATGCTTGCGGCCCTCGTTGGCGCGCAGCAAGGGGCGGATCAGCAGCATGGCCGCGCCGGTGGTGCCCATGATGGATGCCAGCAAGGTGCCGATGGCCAGGATGCCGGTATTGAGCTTGGGCGAACCATGCAGCGAGCCCCACACCAGAATGCCGCCGGACACGGTGTACAGCGCGAACAACAGCGCGATGAAGGGAATGTATTCGGTCACCAGCGCATGCAACACCAGCGCGCCGGCATGGCCCAGGCCGAAGGCGACGGCGAACGGCGCCAGGAACAGCGCGGTCCAGGCCGCGGTGATCTTGCCGAAATGATGATGCCAGACGCCAGGCGCCAGCATGGGAAACAAGGCGATGGACAGCAGGATGCCGGCGAACGGCACCGCCCAGACAAGGCCCAGCGCGGCGCCGTCCAGATCAGCCGCGCGGGCCACGACCGGCGCAACAAGCAGCGCGGTCGCGGCAAACAGTTTCTTGCTCATGGATTTTCCCATTGGGCAGTCGCCCAAAAGATAAAGACGCGGCGCGATGCCGCAAAGTGCGCCCCGGTTGTGAGTGAATCACGGACCGGGCTCCGGGTGCCGGTCCGTACGGTCGGCGCCAAACGGCGCCGAAGGACTTAGCGGCTGCCCTTCTGGATGAATTCGATCTTGTAGCCGTCCGGATCCTCGATGAAGGCGATCACGGTGGTGCCGTGCTTCATCGGGCCGGCTTCGCGCGTCACCTTGCCGCCCTTGGCGCGGGCCATGTCACAGGCGGCGTAAGCGTCGGCCACTTCAATAGCGATATGGCCGTAGCCATTGCCCAGTTCGTAGGATTCGGTGTCCCAGTTATGAGTCAGCTCCAGCACGGTATTGCTGTCCTCTTCGCCATAGCCGACGAAAGCCAGCGTGAAGCGGCCTTCCGGGAAGTCGTTGCGGCGCAGCAGCTTCATGCCCAGCACTTCCTGATAGAAAGCCAGAGAGCGTTCAAGGTTGCCGACGCGCAGCATGGTATGGAGCATTCGCATATTCAGTATCCTATCAATCAAAGACAAACAAGCCGCCGCCATGCTGTTTCAGCCAGCGGCGCGCCTCGCGCCAGCCCGGATGGAGACGCTCCGTCTCCGCCCAAAAGGCCGGCGAATGGTTCATGTGTTCCAGATGGGCCAGTTCATGGGCGATCACATAATCGATCACCGCAGGCGGCGCCTGGATCAAGCGCCAGTTCAGCCGGATGCGGCCATCGCTGGTGCAACTGCCCCAGCGCGAACGGGCGGACGACAACTGCAATCCGGTCGGTTTGCGCCGGCAAGCCGCCGCCAGGGCGATCAGCCGGGCCGGAAACAATATAGCCGCCTCGCGTTTCAGGAATTTGGCCGCCACCGCCTTCAAGGCCGCGGCGTCGCCGGCCTGCACGCCGAACACCAGCAGGTTGGAGCCTTCCCGCTTGGCGGTTTTGCGCGCGCCGCCGGCGAGCTTCACCGTCAGCGCCTCGCCTTGCAGCCTGGCGGTGGAAAGATCCTCGCCGGCCGCCAGCTGATCGCGCTGGCGCAGCAGATGGCCGACGATCCAGTCGCGCCGCAGCTCCAGCACCTGGTTAAGCCTAATTAGACTGACCTCCGGCGCGGCGATCAGTTCCACCACGCCGTTTTGCACCTTGATGCCTATGCTCTTGCGCCGGCGGCGGATCAGCACCACCGGCGCATCGCCGTCAGGCAGAGGCAGGCGGCGCCAGACGTTGTCGTTTTTCATCAGGGTCGGCAAACGGGCCCACGCCGCCGATCTCGCGCTGGCGAGCCTCGATCCAGGCTTCGGCTTGGGCCATCATCGATTCCGGTCCGGCGTCTTCGGTCGGATGAATCGCCTGGCCGATGATCACGGTGATTTCGCCCGGATATTTCAGGAAGGCGTTGCGCGGCCAGAACTCGCCCGCATTGTGCGCCACCGGCACCATGGGCATGTCGAACTGCTTGGCCATGCGCGCCGCGCCCAGCTTGTACTTGCCCGGCGCGCCCGGCTTGGTGCGGGTGCCTTCCGGGAAAACGGTGATCCAGAAACCGTGCCGCTTGCGTTCCAGGCCCTGCTGCAACAGCCGCTGGTTGGAGCCGGCGCGGTCGGAGCGGTTGATGATGATGGGGTTCATCAGCACCAGGCCCCAGCCGAAGAAGGGAATCCAGGTCAGCTCGCGCTTGGCCACATACACCTGCCAGGGGAAGATCTTCTGCAAAGACAGCGTTTCCCAGCCCGATTGATGCTTGGAGGCGATGATGGAAGGCTCGGCTGGAATGTTCTCGCGGCCTATCACCTTGTATTTCAGGCCTATCACATGCTCCAGCATCCACAGCAGGGTCAGCGCCCAGCTGACGCCGAATATGTGGCGGCTGCGGCGCGGCAGCGGAGCGGCCAGAATCAACAAGGTCAGGAACAAGGGCGTGGCGATCATCAGCACCAGCCAGTACAGCAGATTGCGTATCCACAAACTGATCATGCTTAGCGTTGAGCCTCGAAATGGTTGATCAGATGCTCGGCGGCATCGTACAGGTCGTTGAACACCAGCGTGCTCTCAGGCAGGCCGCCCTTGGCCAGCGTCTTGCCGCCCTTGCCGGTCTTCACCAGCATGGGCAGGCCGCCGACGGCGGAAATGGCCTCCAGATCGCGCAGGCTGTCGCCTATCATGGGCAAGCCTTGCAGCTTGGCGTTGAAGCGCTCGGCGATCTCCAGCACCATGCCCGGCAGCGGCTTGCGGCATTCGCAGCCATGGTCCGGGCCATGCGGACAGAACACCACCGCGTCGATGCGGCCGCCCGCCTGGCCGACCAGGCGATGCATTTTCTCATGCATGGCGTTGAGCGCATGCATGTCGAACAGGCCGCGGGCGATGCCGGATTGATTGGTGGCCACCACCACGCGCCAGCCGGACTGGGTCAGGTTGGCGATCGCTTCCAGGCTGTGCTCGATCGGCACCCATTCGGTGGTGTTCTTGACGTAGTCGTCTCGGTCTTCGTTGATCACGCCGTCGCGGTCGAGAATGACAAGTTTCACGCTTCCCCCAATTAGTAGGGCGGAAGCCCCGCAGGGGCGTTCCGCCGTTCCCCTCTCCCCAACCCCTCTCCCGCAAGGGAAGAGGGGCTTTGGCATGATAGGGCGGATGCCTCCTTTGGACGTTCCGCCATTCGTACTCTTGCCGACTGGAAGCTTGGCGGAACGCCCGGCCAAGCCGGGCTTCCGCCCTACCCTTACTCAGCCAGCAGCGAGATGTCCGCCACGCGGTTGAACAGCGCGGCCAGGCTGGCCAACAGCGCGATGCGGTTGGCGCGGACTTTGGCGTCCTCGGCCATCACCATCACGCCGTCGAAGAAGGCGTCCACCGGCGCCTTCAGGCTGGCCAGCTGCGACAGCGCGCCGGCGAAGTCGTGGGCGGCGAACTTGGCTTCCACCGCCGGGGCCAGATCCTGCACCGCGGCGTACAGCGCCTGTTCGGCGGCTTCTTGCAGCAGCGCGGCGTCCACCGAGCCGATTGCGCCTTCCGCCTTCTTCAGGATGTTGTTGACGCGCTTGTTGGCGGCAGCCAGCGCGGCGGCTTCCGGCAGCGCCTTGAACTGCGCCACGGCGGCCAGCACGGCGCGCACTTCGTGCAGGCGGCTGGGCTGCAGCGCCAGCACGGCGTCGATTTCATCGCCCTTGCAATCGGCGGCCAGGTAGTTCTTCAGGCGGTCCATCATGAAGCCGAACACTTCTTCGGCCACATTGGCGGACAGCTTGCCGGCCGGGAAGCCTTCGGCCACGATGGCCAGCAGCTGCTTCAGGTCCAGATCGGCTTCCAACGCCATCCGCACCACGCCCAGCGCGGCGCGGCGCAAGGCGAACGGGTCCTTGTCGCCGGTCGGGATCAGGCCTATGCCCCAGATGCCGACGACGGCTTCCAGCTTGTCGGCCAAGGCCACGGCGGTGGCGATCTTGCTTTCCGGCAGCGTGTCGCCGGCGAAACGCGGATGGTAGTGACCCTCGATGGCGGCGGCCACTTCGGCGTTTTCGCCGTCGTGCTGGGCGTAATACATGCCCATGATGCCTTGCAGCTCAGGGAACTCGCCCACCATGTCGGTCACCAGGTCGGCCTTGGCCAGATAGGCGGCGCGGGCGGCCTGCGCGGTGTCGGCGCCCAGTTGATGGGCGATGGCGCCGGCGATGCTCTGCAGACGCTCAACACGCTCCAGCTGGGTGCCGATCTTGTTGTGGTACACCACATTGGCCAGGCGCGGCAGGCGGCTGTCCAGGCGGTGCTTCTTGTCCTGCTCGAAGAAGAACTTGGCGTCCGACAAGCGGGCGCGCAGCACGCGTTCGTTGCCGCCGACGATGAAGGACGGATCGGCCGTCTCCACATTGGACACCAAGAGGAAGCGGTTCATCAGCTTGCCTTGCGCGTCCAGCAGCGGGAAGTATTTCTGGTTCTGCTGCATGGTCAGAATCAGGCATTCTTGCGGCACATTGAGGAATTCGGCCTCGAAACCGGCCTCCAGCACCACCGGCCATTCCACCAGCGCAGTCACTTCGTCGTACAGCTCGTCCGGGGCGGCGATGGTGGCGCCCAGCTTGGCGGCGGCCTCGGTCAGCTTGTGGCCGATCAGCTCGCGGCGCGCCTGGAAGCTGGCGATGACCTTGCCGCTTTCATGCAGCGCGCGGGCGTAGCCGTCGGCATGGGCGATGACGACCTCGCCCTCGGACAGGAAGCGGTGGCCGCGAGTGGCATTGCCGCTCTTCAGGCCCAGCACTTCGCCTGCAATCACCTGGTCGCCGTGCAGCATGATCAGGCCATGCACCGGACGGACGAATTGCACGTCGGAATCGCCCCAGCGCATCAGCTTGGGCACCGGCAGCTTCTTCAGCGCCAGCGACACCACCTCGGCCAGCACCGAAGACAGCGCTTCGCCGGCCTTGGTGCTGGAGTAGGCGTACACGTCTTGCTTGCCGTTGTTGACGATGGCCAGTTCGGACACGTCCACGCCGCAGGAGCGGGCGAAGCCGGCCAGCGCCGGCGTCGGCTGGCCATCCTTCATGCCGGCCGCGGCGGCCGGGCCCTGGCGGGTGATGTGCTGGTCCGGCTGCACGGCGAGCGCGCCCGGCAGCTGCAGCGCCAGGCGGCGCGGCGAAGCGTAAACCACCGCCTCGGCGTCGGCGGCGACGAACTGCATCTTCTTCAGTTCTTCGGTAACGGTCTGGGCGAAACTGGCGGCCAGACGCGGCAGCGCCTTGGGCGGCAGCTCCTCGGTCAGGAGTTCGATCAGCAGGGTTGCGTTCATTCTATCTATTCAATTCAGTTGGATATTTGAGCCGCGGCTCCGGCCGCCTCGCAGATCACCTTCATCATGGAGTGGGCGACCGAGTCTTCGGCCACCGGCTGCCACTTCCAGGCATAGCGAGGCACCGGAAACATCGTGGAAAAAACGTGCTTGTTGTTCTTGTCGAAATAAGCGGAACTGACAAACACATACTGGTATTGCTTGCAATCGGCGTAACCGACGGTGCGGCGGATATAAAAATGCAGTTTGTACGGTTTTTCGTATTGCTGCTTGGCAAAGCGCTCCTGGTTGATGAAATGCACCAGGCCATCCTTGCCCAGCCATAGCGAGTTGCCGTCTATCGCCAGCTGCAGCTGGCTGCCGTTCTGGTAAACCACCCAATCGGCAGGCTGCTCCGCCCAGGCGGACAGGCTAGCCATGCACAACATCGCCAAACAGGCTCTCATCCTCGCTCCCATCGGTCGGGCCGGCTCATGCCGACCCTAACAGCATAGGCGATCGCCAACCATCAATCCTTGCGGCACATCGGGAAGCCCAAAGCCTCGCGCGCGTCGTAATAGGCTTGCGCCACGCCGCGCGACAGATTGCGGATGCGGCCGATGTAGGCGGCGCGTTCGGTCACCGAGATGGAGCCGCGCGCGTCCAGCAGGTTGAAGGTGTGGCCCGCCTTCAGGATCATTTCATAAGCCGGCAGCGGCAGGCAGGCTTCCAGCAGCTTCTGCGCCTCGGCTTCGTAATCGTTGAACTGGCGGAACAGCAGCTCGACATTGCTGTGCTCGAAGGCGTACTTGGATTGCTCCACTTCGTTCTGATAGAACACATTGCCGTAGGTGACCGGCTGGCCGTCCGGCAGATGGGTCCAGATCAGGTCGTAGACGTTTTCCACGCCCTGCAGGTACATGGCCAGGCGCTCCAGGCCATAGGTGATCTCGCCCAGCACCGGCTTGCAGTCCAGGCCGCCCACTTGCTGGAAGTAAGTGAACTGCGTCACTTCCATGCCGTTCAGCCACACTTCCCAACCCAGGCCCCAGGCGCCCAGCGTCGGGTTTTCCCAGTTGTCTTCGACAAAGCGGATGTCTTGCACCGTCGGGTCCAGGCCCAGCTCTTGCAGCGAGCCCAGATACAGTTCCTGGATATTGGACGGGGACGGCTTGAGCACCACCTGGAACTGGTGGTGCTGGAACAGGCGGTTCGGGTTCTCGCCGTAGCGGCCATCCTTGGGACGGCGGCTGGGCTGCACGTAAGCGGCGTTCCAAGGCTCCGGCCCCAGCGCGCGCAGGAAGGTGGCGGTATGCGAAGTGCCCGCGCCCACCTCGGTGTCGTACGGCTGCAGGAGCACGCAGCCCTGGCGGTTCCAGTAGTGCTGGAGCTTGAGAATGATTTCCTGGAAGGTAAGCATAAACGTGACGATAAAATGGACAAATAAACGTCGATTCTACCGCCTGCCGCCGCTCCCGCAAAGCCGAACCGCCCCGCTCAGGCCAATTGTTCGGCCAATTTCCTGCCCTTGCGCAAACAATCGGCCAGCGACACCCCGTCCAGCCAGTTGGCGCAGACATGCAAACCCTTGGCCTGCAAGGGCGCCAAGGCCGAGCGCAGACGCCCCTGCAGAGCCGTGCCCTGCGGCAGGGCCTCGCGCCAGCGCACCACGCGCTGCTCCGCCGGCGATCCGCGCAGGCCGAAGCGTTCTTCCAGCTCCCGGTTCAATTCCGCCAGCAGCCTCTCGTCCGGCCATTCCAGCCTTTCCGGATGGCGGCGGCCGCCGATGAAGCTGCTCATCAGCCGGTAGCCCTTGTCGCACACTTCGGGATAACTATTGCTGACCAGCAGGTGCCCCAGGGCCACGCTCTCTTCCGCGCTAGGATGCAAGGCCCCCGCCCCCGGCAACGGTTTTTCCAGCGCATCGTCCTCCAGCAGCGTGGACACCACCGCCATCGCCGCGTAAGGAATGCGCCGGCAGATATCCGCCACCTCCGGGCGCAAAGGGTGCAGCAAGGCGGCGGCGGCCTTGGCCGGCAAGGCCAACACGACCTGCTCGGCCTGCTCCCAGCGCCCGCCCGTCCGCAGCAGCCAGCCTTCGCCATCGCGCCGCAACGCCGTCACCTCGGCATTCAGGCGGACATCCAGGTCGCGCGCCAGCCGGCGCGGCAATTGCTGCAAGCCGCCGGACAAGTAGCAAGAACGGCGGCGGCGCGCAGAGCCTCGCAGCATGCCCCGCCACAAAGACCGGCCGGATTCCGCCGCGACCGCCAGCCCGGGCATGGTTTCGCGCAACACCAGCTCGCGGGCGTCGCCGGCGAAAATGCCGTTCACCGCCGGCTCCAACAGCCGGACAAAGGCTTCGTCGCCGAAGCGCGCGCGGCAAAACGCCTCCAGGCTCAAATCGCCCTCGCCCTGGCTGCCCGCCTTCAATATGCCGCGCAGCAGATCCAGCTTGCCGCCCCAACTGAGCAGATTGCCGCCCAGCAAGCCCAAAGCGCCGCTGGGCAAGGCCCGGTATCGCCCATTCAGCAGCACATGCCTCGCCTCGCCCGCCGGGTCCGGCCAAACGGGACTCAAGCCCAGACGCCTCATCCAGTCGAGCAATTCCTCATCGGCCAACAGCGTGTGCGGCCCCGCTTCGCGCAGCGCCTCGCCGGCTTCGCTGCGCACCTTGCCGCCCACCTCCGCTCCTGTTTCAAACACCGTGACCCGCGCGCCGCGCTCGCGCAGCCACCAGGCACAGGACAAGCCGGACACCCCGGCGCCGATTATCGCAATCATGGCGGACCTCCATCGCAATGCATGTTCAATATCGATGATTATCCAGATGAGAACCGCGCCATCTTTGATGCCAATCAAGCCGTGTTTTTCATATGCCAAAGATCTATATTTCGATTGCAAACATTTTACGAATTATTTACATTACACCCGCTACAATCGGCAACGGCTAAACACCCACAAACGGCAAAGAACCGTCATGGCAAAACAACCCCTACACACAGCTCAGAAACACGCGCTGACCAATATCGCGGTTCCGCTCCCGGAAAAGCCTTGACCCCCTCCCGCTCCTGTTAATCCGCGGCGCATCGCCGCCCACTTTCGCGCAGCCCCAAGCAAGCCGTCCTTCACATATCAGGACAGGCAGCCTCACGCCCAATGCTCACGCACTCGGCGTGCGCGGCTGCGCGCGCAATAAATCTTTTCCGTGGTGCAAACATGAAGAACTGGAAAGTCAGCACGCAACTGCTACTGATCATGGGCGCGATGTCGCTCCTCATACTCTTGGTCGGCCTGATCGGCCTGAAAGGCATGTCCGACACCACTGCCCGCCTGCAAACCGTCTATCAGGACCGCACGGTGCCGCTGGAGCAATTAGGCAAGATCGCTCGCTGGCACCGCGCCAGCCTGCAAAGGCTGAAACTGGTCAACGAACTCTATAAGCAAGGCCCCGACGGCATCGCCCGCTCCCAGCCGGAGCTGGCCATGCTGCGCAACGGCCGCAACTGGATAGACGAGCAATGGCGCGACTATCGCAGCACGCAGATGACCGATGACGAGAATCGTCTGATCGCCATTTACGAACTGCACATGCCCTTGTTCCGCCAGCAGGTGTACGACCGCGTGCTGGCCGCGCCGCAGGGCGTCGCACTGGCCGCGGACATCCAGCAGCAGTTGTACGACGAGCAAAGCTCCGAGGGCGCGCAAGTAATGCATGTCATCGAACAGCTTTGCGAACTGCAGGAAAAAGTGGCGGCCCAGGAATTCGCCGCGGCCGAAATCCACTACCGGCAAGCCCGCCTGATCGCCATCGCGCTGATCGCGGCGGCCTTGCTGGCCGGCGGCGGCATTGCCTTGGCCATACGCCGCAACCTGATGCGCCAGCTCGGTTGCGAACCGGCCGAGCTCAACCGCATCAGCCGCACCATCGCCGCCGGCGACTTGCGCGACCCCATCCATCTGCGCCAAGGCGATCGCGACAGCGTGCTCGCCAGCGTCCATCACATGCAGCGGACGCTGCACAGCCTGATAGGCCGCATGGTGGACGGCGTATCGCACACCAGCGAAGCCGTCAGCCAGATGAGCAGCAGCGCCAGCCAGATCGGCAGCGCGGTGGAACAGCAAACCGAGGCGGCGGGCAGCATGGCGGCCGCCGTGGAGGAAATGCTCAGCGCCGTCAGCCAGATCGCCGACAGTTCCAACCGCGGCCACGAGCAATGCCACGCCACCGGCCAGATGGCGCAGCAAGGCGCCGAGCAGGCCCGCCACGCCAGCCAGGACATGGAAAAGCTGCGCGACAGCGTGCAGCAAAGCAGCCGCGAGCTGGCCGAGCTGAACCTGCACGCCAGCCGCATCAGCGGCATCGTCCAGGTGATCAAGGACATCGCCGACCAGACCAATCTCTTGGCGCTGAACGCCTCCATCGAGGCGGCCCGCGCCGGCGAACAGGGCCGCGGCTTCGCCGTGGTGGCCGACGAAGTGCGCAAGCTGGCCGAGCGCACCAATCAATCGCTGGGCGAGGTGGATGCGATGATCAGCGCCATCCAGGCGGTAGGCGCGCGCGCGGTGGACAGCATGGCTGAGGCTTGCGAGCAGGCACGCGACGGCGCCTCCTTGGTGGCGGCGACCGGCGAAACCATCATGCGGCTGGAGCACAGCGCCAGCGTGGTGGTGCACACCATAGGCGATATTTCGCTGTCGCTGAAGGAGCAAAGCGAAGCCAGCCGAGTGCTGGGCGGCAATGTGGAGGGCATCGCCCAGATGAGCGAACAGAACAATCTGGCGGTCCGGCAGTTGATTCAGGCCCTGCAATCCTTATCGGGCATGGCGGAAAATCTCCGCGCGCAAACCAGCCAGTTCGCCTTGTAATCCGGCGCGAGCTTGCTGCATGCGCAAGCAGACTCGCCGCGGCGGACTATACACAAAACAGTCCGACCACGAACGAGAGCTCCGCCATGCCGAATACCTTAAGCATGAAGGCCAGGCTGTTTGCCCTTTTGGCGATCAACCTGGCCACGCTATTGCTGCTGGCCGGCGCGGGCATTTACCAGCTCAAGGCCATGGATCAGGCGGTGGAGCGCCAACTGGAGCGCGTCAACCACCAAAGCCAGATCAACCGCAGCGTTCAGCTGGCCAATCTGCATTTCAAAATCCAGGTGCAAGACTGGAAAGACATTTTGCTGCGCGGCAATGCCGCCCAGGACCGCGATGCCTATCTGGCCGCCTTCAACGATGAAAGCCGCGTCGTGCAAAGCCAGCTTGCCCAGGCGGTCTACGATCTGCAGGCCGGCGGCGAAGACGCCTCTCGCCTGCTGGCGCTGGCCGACACCCTCCGCCAACTGGAACGGCGCTACCGCAATGCGCTGGCGGATTTTCGCGTGGAAGACCGGCTGTCCGGCCAGAAGGTGGACCAGCAGGTGCGCGGCATAGACCGCGACATGACCGAGCAGCTGCTGCGCGCCAGCGAAACCGTGCGCGCAGACTTCGAACAGCTATTGCAGGAACAAATCGCCGACACTCGCCAAAGCTATACCCAAGCCCGCAATCTGTTTCTGATCGCCACCGCCATCGGCATGCTGGCCCTGATCGCCGTCATCGCCCTGACCGGCATGGCGCTGATGCGCCAGATAGGTGGAGAACCCGCCGAGGTCGCCGCCGTCGCCGCCCGCGTCGCCGCCGGCGACCTGTGCGTCAAAGTGGCCCTGCGCGCCGGCGATGAGCGCAGCGTGCTGCGCGCCATGCAGACCATGGTGGACAAACTCACCGGCGTGGTGGAGGAACTGAATCTGAACGCCGGCCAGCTGGGGATGAGCGCCGCCGAAGTGTCCGCCTCCGCCCACGCGCTGAGCCAGAGCGCCTCGCAGCAGGCCGCCAGCCTGGAGGAAACCAGCGCCTCGGTGGAGCAGATCGCGTCCATGGTGGCGCACAATTCGGAAAACGCCGCCATGACGGATTCGATGGCGGGCCAGGCCGCGCAAAATGCCGGCGAAGGCGGCGACGCCGTCAGCCAGGCGGTGCAAACCATTCAGGACATCGCCCAGAAAATCGACGTGATAGACGATATCGCCTACCAGACCAATCTGCTGGCGCTCAATGCATCGATAGAGGCCGCGCGCGCCGGCGAACAAGGGCGGGGATTCACCGTGGTGGCGTCCCAGGTGCGCAAGCTGGCCGAACACAGCCAGGAGGCCGCCCGCGAAATCGGCCGCCTGACTGGCGATGGCGTGGAACGCGCCGAGCGCGCCGGCGCCATGTTGGGGCAACTTTTGCCCTCCATCCACAAAACCGCCCAATTGGTGCAGGAAATCTCGCTGGCCTCGCAAGAGCAAAGCGAAGGCCTGCAACAGATCAATACCGCGGTCAGCCAGCTTTCGCTGGCGACGCAGATGAATGCCTCGACATCGGAACAGCTGTCATCCGCCTCGGAGCAACTGAACGATCAGGCGGCGCGGCTGCGGCAGATGATCGCCTATTTCAAAACCGCATGAAAAAAGCGGCTCGTTCCCGAGCCGCCTGCTTCGCTGTCAGCCTAGCCAGCGCCGATGACGCCAGACGAGGCAGAACGCCCGGCTAGCCGGGCTTCTGCCCTGCGACGCTCAGCTCCAGTCCAGGATCACCTTGCCGCTTTGGCCGGACAGCATGGCGGCGAAGCCGGCTTCGAACTCGTCCACCTTGAAGTGATGGGTGATGATGGGCTTGATGTCGAGGCCGGATTGGATCAGCGCCACCATCTTGTACCAGGTCTCGAACATTTCGCGGCCGTAGATGCCCTTGATCTCCAGGCCCTTGAAGATCACCTGGTTCCAGTCGATGGCGGTGTTGGACGGCGGAATGCCGAGCAAGGCCACCTTGCCGCCGTGGTTCATCGTTTCCAGCATCTGGCGGAAGGCTTGCGGATTGCCGGACATTTCCAGGCCGACGTCGAAACCTTCGGTCATGCCCAATTCCTGCATGACTTCCTTCAGGTCCTGCTTGGCGACGTTGACGGCGCGGGTGGCGCCCATTTTCTTCGCCAGTTCCAGCCGATAATCGTTGACATCGGTGATCACCACGTGGCGCGCGCCGACGTGTTTGGCGATGGCCACCGCCATGATGCCGATCGGGCCGGCGCCGGTGATCAGCACATCCTCGCCCACCAGGTTGAAGCTCAGCGCGGTGTGCACGGCGTTGCCGAACGGGTCGAAGATGGAAGCCAGATCGTCGGAGATGTCATCCGGGATCGGGAAGGCGTTGAAGGCCGGGATCACCAGGTATTCGGCGAACGCGCCTTCGCGGTTGACACCCACGCCGGTGGTGTTGCGGCACAGGTGGCGGCGGCCGGCGCGGCAGTTGCGGCAATGGCCGCAAGTGATGTGGCCTTCGCCGGACACGCGCTGGCCGATCTGGAAGCCCTGCACTTCCGAACCCATGCCGGCGACGACGCCGACGTACTCATGGCCGACATGCATAGGCACCGGGATGGTCTTCTGCGACCACTCGTCCCAGTTCCAGATGTGAATGTCGGTGCCGCAGATGGCGGTCTTAGTGATTTTGATCAACAGATCGTTGTGGCCGACTTCCGGCAGCGGAACGTCGGTCATTTCCAGGCCGGGAGCGGCCTTCAGCTTGGCAAGCGCCTTCATGTCTCTATCCTTGATAGCCGCGCGGATGGCCGCGCGGCCTGTCATGCGGTCAAATCAGATTACGCCCAGTTCGCGGCCTACCTTGATGAAGGCGGCCACGGCCTTCTTCACCTGCTCCTCGCTGTGCGCGGCGGACATCTGGGTGCGGATGCGCGCCTTGCCCTTGGGCACCACCGGGAAGGAGAAGCCGATCACGTACACGCCCTCGGCCAGCAGCTTGGCGGCCATTTCGCCGGCCAGGCGGGCATCGCCCAGCATCACCGGGATGATGGGATGCTGGCCCGGCACCAGTGTAAAGCCGGCTGCGGACATTTCCTGGCGGAACAGCTCGGCGTTGCGGCGCACCTTGGCGCGCAACTCCGCGCCTTCGCCGCCCTTCAGGATCTTCAACACCTCGATGCTGGCGGCGGCGATGGCCGGGGCCAGGGTGTTGGAGAACAGATAGGGACGCGAACGCTGGCGCAGCAAGTCGATGATGGGCTTGCGGCCGGAGACGTAGCCGCCGGATGCGCCGCCCAGCGCCTTGCCCAGGGTGCCGGTGTAGATGTCGATGCGATCAGCCACGCCGCACTGCTCGGGCGTGCCGGCGCCGCTTTCGCCGATGAAGCCCACGGCGTGGGAATCATCCACCATCACGATGGCGCCGTGGCGGTCGGCTACTTCGCACAGCGTTTTCAAGTCGGCGATGATGCCGTCCATCGAAAACACGCCGTCGGTGACGATCAGCTTGAAGCGCGCGCCGGCCGCTTCGGCCGCTTGCAGCTGCGCTTCCAGATCGGCCATATCGTTGTTCTTGTAGCGGAAACGCTTGGCCTTGGACAGACGCACGCCGTCGATGATGGAGGCGTGGTTCAGCTCATCGGAAATCACCGCGTCTTCTTCGGTCAGCAGGGTTTCGAACACGCCGCCGTTGGCGTCGAAACAGCTGGAATACAGAATGGTGTCGTCTGTGCCGAGGAAATCGGAAATCGCCTGTTCCAGATCCTTGTGCACGGACTGGGTGCCGCAGATGAAGCGCACCGACGCGCAGCCGTAACCGTAACGGTCCATGCCATCCTTGGCCGCTTGCACCAGGCGGGCATCGTCGGCCAGGCCCAGATAGTTGTTGGCGCAGAAGTTTAGCACCTGTTCGCCGCTCTTCAGGGCGATGCCGGCGCTTTGCGGCGTGGCGATCACGCGTTCCGGTTTCTCGAAACCGTCGGCGCGGATCTGCGCCAGGGTGGCCTCCAGGTGGGCCAGATAAGTATGGTTCATGACAGTCCTTTGGATGGCGGCGGCGGGAATCGAACCCGCGGCCTCAGGCGCTGCGCGCCGCCGTGCGAATCGGCGCGCTCTGATAACTGTCGCCATTCTAGCCCTTCCCTTGGCGCTTCAGCAGTGACAGTTGTCAGTGTTTTGCAACCTCTCTGTCACCGTTGCCGGTTTCGCCGGACGGCGCGTCCTCTTCTTCGTCATCCCACGCCTGCGCCCGCACGCCCGGCGGCAGTTTGATCGGCGGCTCGCGCCTGGCCAGACGTGCCAGCGTCCCCACCACCGCCAGCGCCGGCGCGACGATGATCACGACCCAGAACCAAGTGGCATGCAATACATCCATTATTGTCTCCCCGCCATGCAAAACGCCCCTCGCCGCGGCTGCGGAAAGGGGCGTGGGCACATCATTATTTTAGCCGCGCTGGCGCAACAGGCGAGCGGCATCCATCGCGAAATAAGTCAGGATGCCGTCGGCCCCGGCGCGCTTGAAGGCCAGCAGGCTTTCCAGCACGCATTTCTCTTCGTCCAGCCAGCCGTTCTGGAAGGCCGCCTTCAGCATGGCGTACTCGCCGGACACTTGGTAAGCGAAAGTCGGCACATGAAAGGTATCCTTGACGCGGCGGATCACATCCAGGTACGGCATGCCCGGCTTGATCATCACCATGTCGGCGCCCTCTTCCAGATCTTGCGCCACTTCCTGGATGGCTTCGTCCAGATTGGCCGGGTCCATCTGATAGGTGCTCTTGTCGGCCTTGCCCAGATTGGCGGCCGAGCCCAACGCGTCGCGGAACGGGCCATAGAAGGCGGAGGCGTATTTGGCGGAGTAAGCCAGAATCTTGGTATTGCGATAGCCTTCTTCTTCAAAAGCTTCGCGGATGGAGGCGATGCGGCCATCCATCATGTCCGACGGGCCGAACACATCCACGCCGGCCTCGGCGTGGCACAAGCCCTGCTTGACCAGCACCTCGATGGTTTCGTCGTTGAGCACATAGCCCTTGTTGTCTATCAGCCCGTCCTGGCCATGGATGGTATACGGGTCCAGCGCGCCGTCGGTCATCACGCCCAATTCCGGGAAACGCTTCTTCAGTTCGCGCACCACGCGCGGCACCAGGCCATCCGGGTTGTAGGCTTCGCGCGCCTCGTTGTCCTTGCCCTCGGTGATCACCGGGAACAGCGACAGCATCGGGATGCCCAGCTTCAAGGCCTCTTCGGCGGTATAGAGCAGCTTGTCCAGCGTCTGGCGCGGCGCGCCCGGCATGGACGACACTTCCAGCACCTGGTTGCTGCCTTCCATCACAAACACCGGATAGATCAGATCGTTGGCGGTGAGCACGTTCTCGCGCATCAGGCGGCGGGAAAAATCATCGGAACGCATGCGGCGCAGACGGGCCGCAGGGAAAAAGCGATTTGCAAAAATCATGACGGCAATACCCCCAAAAAGACAGGGGCAATTGTACGCCGATTCCGCTCGCATCGGCAGAGCCAAGCGGGATGCAATCGCGCGGCGCTACCGATGCGTAAATTCAGCGCGAAACATTTTTGCAACATTCATGCCGCACCGCCGCAATTCCCATTCGACATAAAAGCATATTATGACCAAGGATATCTCTTCATTTGAAATTTTATCCATGCTTGAATTTACAAGAATCCCACAAAGCGCCAGATTCACGCACTGTCCGACAATAATAGGTAGCAATTAAGCGCATTTATAATTACATCATATTGTTAACAAATGTTTCTTGACCGTCATTCCCAAGCTCTACAAACTGGCGCCGCCTCGCAGCCCGCTTAGACGGCGCGCGGCCAGCCTGTCGGCTGTTTTGGATAGCAAAGGAATGTAGTGGCATGAAAAAAATGATATTGGCGGCCTGCTCCGCCGCAATGCTCCCGGCTCTCGCTCAGGCCGAAGTTTCCATCTACGGCTCCATCCGCGCCGGCCTCTCGGTGGTGAAGGACAATCCCAACAACTTCCGCTCCACTTTCGGCGTGGACGACTATGGCAGCCGCATCGGCTTCAAGGGCGGCGACGACCTCGGCAATGGCCTGAAAGGCATCTGGCAGGTGGAAACGGGCTTCCACGTGGACGGCATGCCGGATACCGGCACCGGCTCCGGCATCCTGGCCAATCGCGAAAGCTTCCTCGGCGTGCAAGGCAATTTCGGCAAGATCCGCATCGGCCACGTCACCGACATCCTGTCCGATACGGAAGCGACGGACAAACTGACCGCGCCGCGCCGCGACTACACCATGGCCATGTTCCCGCTGTACGAAAAAACCGAATTGTTCGGCAGCTACGGCGATGGCCGCTTCAAGAACAGCGTGCGCTTCGACAGCGCCGATTACGCCGGCTTCAACCTGGCGCTGCAATATGGCGCCGGAGAAAAGCAGGCCGCCGGCCAGATGAAGCAGGACAACTTCTGGTCCAGCCGCCTGGAATACAAGCGCGCCGGCTTCTTCGGCGCCTGGGCTTACGCCAACAAGTTGAACACCGTGGCCGATCACAATAGCGTGATCAACCGCCTGCAATTCGGCTACGACGCCAACAACCTCTACTTGGCCGCGACTTATCAGGATGTCGATTTCTGGGGCGATGCCTGGGCCAAAAAAGAGGGCAAGCTGATACTGCCCGGCGTCGCCAGCACCGGCATCGCGCCGAGCGGCCGCAACCATCTGCAGAACCATGACTGGGCGCTGAACGCCGGCTACACCATAGGCAATTACACGCCGTGGGCGATGTTCTCCCGCCGCGGCGACGCCAAGGTGGACGGCGCGCGCATCGAAAACAGCAGCGCCAATCAATGGGCGCTGGCCTTGGACTACAAGGCCAGCAAAGCCACGCTGCTGCGCGCGGGCTTTGGTCAGATCAAGCAGGGCGAAGGCGCGCGCAAGGCCTTCGCCTGGACCGACACCACCGCATCCAGCTACTGGGCCATGATCAAGCACAGCTTCTAAAAAGGCTGGATCCGCCCCCTGACACGCCGCCTTTTCAGGCGGCGTTTTGCATCCCCCAGCGCAATTCCATTCAATTTAAATATGAATTTGGGGCGATTCACTAAAATAAAGTCAAACGACCTTACCATTATTCAAAATAAATTCTCTTTGCTGCTAAGCAACAAATTAGCAAAAAAACAACAAGGAAATAATATTTAAAATAAATATTGGCAACCAAAACAAACATGCCATCCGTGATGAAAGCCATTCCATTCTTGCAACTCATCACTGCAAATTCATGATTATTAATACCAATTACATTGGACTATGACAAACAAAAACATTGCGAAACAGCATTGTTGTGCTATTTAAATTTGCCTGTTAACAAATGTTTCTTGACGAAAAACCAAGCCGCAACGGACACTCGGCTAGCCAATACGGACGGAATAAAAACAGCAACCGTCGCAAGAAATGCCACAGGCAGGCCTCAACAAAGGATTTCTAGAGAAAATGAAAAAAACCATTCTGTTCGCAGCGCTGGCTGCCGCCGTCCCCGCACTCGCTCAAGCTGATGTGACGCTCTACGGCTCTCTGCGCGCCGGCGTTTCCATGACCAAGAACAGCGCCAACAACTACTCCAACACCTTCGGCGTCGACGATTTCGGCAGCCGCATCGGCTTCAAGGGCAGCGAAGACCTTGGCAATGGCCTGAAAGCCATCTGGCAAGTTGAAAACGGCTTCGCCATGGATGGCGTGATCGGCAGCAGCACCGCTTCCGGCACGCTGGCCAACCGCCAAACCTTCGTCGGCGTGGAAGGCGCATTCGGCAAGCTGCGCGTCGGCTATCTGGATGATGTGCTGGCCGACACCGAAGCGACCGACAACCTGTACGGCCCCCGCCGCGACGGCATGAGCACCAACTTCCCGCTGTACGAACAGGGCGACCTGTTCTCCTACGGCGATGCCCGCTTCAAGAACAGCATCCGCTACGACAGCCCGGATCTGGCCGGCTTTAACGCCACCCTGCAATACGGCGCGGGCGAAAACCAAGCCGCCGGCAAAATGAAGCAAGGCGAGCAATACGGCGTGCGTCTGGCCTATCAGAATTCCGGCTTCTTCGGCGCCATCGCCAATGCTACGCAACTGAATACCAAAGCAGGCAGCAACAGCTCCACCAATCGCCTGGAAGGCGGCTACAACGCCAACAACCTGTACTTGGCGGCCAGCTATCAGTGGCTGACCACCTATGGCGACGCTAGCGGCCTGGCGCTGACGCCTGTTCCGGCCACGGGCGGCAACAAGGTTGAAAACACCACCTGGGCCATCAACGCCGCGTACAGCTTCGGCAACTTCAAACCGTCCGTCGTGTACTCGCAGCGCGGCAACGCCAAGATCGACGGCGTGCGCTATGATCTCGGCGCCAAGCAATGGGCCGCCGCGCTGGACTACACCGTCAGCAAGCGCACCCTGGTGCAAGTCGGCTACGGCCAGCTGAAGGAGAATAAGGACGCTCAAGCGATTGCCAAGCACTCGCAAGACACGTCTTCCCTGGCTTGGGCGATGATGAAGCACAACTTCTAAGCAGTCGTCCCGGTTTCTGGAATGTGCAGACAGCCGCCCGCAAGGGCGGCTGTTTTGCTTGGAACAATAAAATTCAAAGAGCATGAAAAACGCCAGCTCGGCGTAAACCGGCTGGCGTTTGACTGAAAAGACAGGCTTCGATTATTCGAAGAAGTCTCGCAGCTTGTCCATGAAGGATTTGGAACGCGGATTGTGCGTGGCCACATCACCCTGGCTGATGGACTCGAACTCGCGCAGCAGCTCTTTCTGGCGCTCGGTCAGATTGACCGGTGTCTCGACGATCACATGGCAATGCAGATCGCCGTACTCGGCGCCGCGCACGGCCTTCACGCCCTTGCCGCGCAGACGGTACACCCGGCCGCTCTGGGTTTCAGCCGCGATCTTCACCTTGGCCATGCCGTCCAGCGTCGGGATTTCCACTTCGCCGCCCAAGGCAGCGATGGCGAAGGAGATCGGCATCTCGCAATGCAGATCCATGCCATCGCGCTGGAACACCGCGTGCTGCTTGATATGCGTCACCACATACAGATCGCCGGCCGGACCGCCGTTCTGGCCCGGTTCGCCTTCGCCCGCCAGGCGGATGCGGTCGCCCTCGTCCACGCCGGCCGGAATCTTCACGTTCAGCGTCTTGGTGGTCTTCTTCTGGCCCGCGCCGTGGCAGCTGGTGCACGGATCGGTGATCTGCTTGCCGCTGCCGTGGCAGGTCGGGCAGGTCTGCTGGATGGAGAAGAAGCCCTGGCTCATCCGCACCTGGCCGTGGCCGCCGCAGGTGGAGCAGGTCTTGGGCGACGTGCCCGGCTTGGCGCCGGTGCCGCTGCAGGTGGCGCAGGATTCGTGCGAGGGGATGCGGATCTGCTTCTCGCAGCCGCGCGCCGCCTCTTCCAGCGAAATCTCCATGTTGTAGCGCAGGTCGGCGCCGCGATAGACGTTGGAACGCCCGCCGCCTTGACCGCCCCGGCCGCCGCCGAAGATGTCGCTGAAGATGTCGGCGAAATCGCCAAAGCCGCCAAAGCCCTGGCCGCCGCCCGCGCCGGCTTGCTGATCGACGCCGGCATGGCCGAACTGATCGTAAGCGCTGCGTTTTTGGCTATCCGACAGGATCTCGTAGGCTTCTTTCACCTCCTTGAACTTGTCTTCGGCTTCCTTGCTGTCCGGATTGCGGTCCGGATGGTACTTCATCGCCAGTTTGCGATAGGCCTTCTTGATGTCGTCGTCGGACGCATCGCGATTGACGCCCAGCACATCGTAGAAATCTTTTTTCGACATTGTCATTCGCTTTCAGAATTGTCCGGAATCGCTCCGCACAATCGCTCGTCTTGATACGGCAAAGGCACAGAGGCCGGCGGAGACGCCTCCCCCATTCCCTGTGCCTCGATCTATGAAGACCGCAGCTTACTTCTTGTCTTTCACTTCTTCGAATTCGGCGTCCACTACGTTGCCGTCGTCCTTCTTGTCGCCGGCGGCGGCTTGCGCGCCCTCGGCGCCGCCTTCAGCCTGAGCGGCTTGAGCGTACATGATCTCGCCCAGCTTCTGGCTGGCCTTGGCCAGTTCTTCGGCCTTGGCTTCGATGGCTTCCTTGTCGTCGCTCTTCACCACTTCCTCAGCCGCCTTGATGGCGTCTTCGATCTTGGCCTTTTCGTCGGCGCCGATCTTGTCGCCATGCTCGGACAGGGACTTCTTGATGCTGTGGATCAGGCCTTCGGCGTGGTTGCGCGCGGTCACCAGCTCGTGCAGCTTCTTGTCTTCTTCGGCGTTGGCTTCGGCGTCCTTCACCATGCGCTCGATCTCGGCTTCGGACAGACCCGAGGAAGCCTGGATGGTGATGTTGGCTTGCTTGCCGGAAGCCTTGTCCTTGGCGGACACGTGCAGGATGCCGTTGGCGTCGATGTTGAACTCAACCTCGATCTGCGGAATGCCGCGCGGCGCCGGCGGGATGTCGCCCAGATTGAACTGGCCCAGCGACTTGTTGGCGGCAGCCTTTTCACGCTCGCCTTGCAGCACGTGAATGGTCACGGCCGTTTGGTTATCGTCGGCGGTGGAGAAGGTTTGCGAGGCCTTGGTCGGGATGGTGGTGTTCTTCTGGATCAGCTTGGTCATCACGCCGCCCAGGGTTTCGATGCCCAGCGACAGCGGAGTCACGTCCAGCAGCAGCACGTCCTTGCGGTCGCCCGACAGCACGGAGCCCTGGATGGCGGCGCCCACGGCCACGGCTTCGTCCGGGTTCACGTCCTTGCGCGGTTCCTTGCCGAAGAATTCCTTGACCGCGTCCTGCACCTTGGGCATGCGGGTTTGGCCGCCGACCAGGATCACGTCGGTGATGTCGGACAGCGATACGCCGGCGTCCTTCAGGGCCACGCGGCACGGCTCGATGGAGCGGGTGATCAGGTCGTCGACCAGGCTTTCGAACTTGGCGCGGGTGATCTTCATCGCCAGGTGCTTCGGACCGGTGGCGTCCATGGTGATATACGGCAGGTTCACTTCGGTCTGGGTGGCCGAGGACAGCTCGATCTTGGCCTTTTCAGCGGCTTCCTTCAGGCGTTGCAGCGCCATCACGTCCTTCTTCAGGTCGACGCCTTGCTCCTTCTTGAACTCGGTGACGATGTAGTCGATCACGCGCTGGTCGAAGTCTTCGCCGCCCAGGAAGGTGTCGCCGTTGGTCGACAGCACTTCGAACTGGTGCTCGCCGTCCACGTCGGCGATTTCAATGATGGACACGTCGAAAGTGCCGCCGCCCAGGTCGTATACCGCGATCTTGCGGTCGCCTTCCTGCTTGGCCAGGCCGAAGGCCAGCGCGGCCGCGGTCGGCTCGTTGATGATGCGCTTCACTTCCAGGCCGGCGATGCGGCCGGCGTCCTTGGTGGCTTGGCGCTGGCTGTCGTTGAAGTAGGCCGGCACGGTGATCACGGCTTCGGTCACTTCTTCGCCCAGGTAGTCTTCGGCGGCCTTCTTCATCTTGCGCAGCACTTCTGCGGAAATTTGCGGCGGAGCCAGTTCCTGCTCGCGCACTTTCACCCAGGCGTCGCCGTTCTTGGCCTTGAGGATTTCGAAAGGCATCAGGTCGATGTCCTTCTGCACTTCCTTGTCTTCGAAGCGGCGGCCGATCAGGCGCTTGGCGGCGTAGATGGTGTTCTTCGGATTGGTCACGGCCTGGCGCTTGGCCGGCGCGCCCACCAGGATTTCGCCGTCTTCCACATAAGCGATGATGGACGGGGTGGTGCGGTTGCCTTCGGCGTTTTCGATAACCTTCGGATTGCCGCCTTCTACGACTGCTACGCAGGAGTTGGTGGTGCCCAGGTCGATACCGATGATTTTACCCATGATGTATTCCTTTTCTCTATTCGTTCCGGCTTTGACTTGTCTGATAGTCAGAACCTGTTGTCTCAATAAATATTGGCTATGCCGCGCTTTTCAAGAGGGCGGCATCCGCCTTTTTTATGCTTTGGCCTTGGCTACCACCACCATGGCCGGACGCAGCACGCGGTCGGCCAGCAGATAGCCCTTCTGCATCACGCGCACCACGGTGTTCGGCTCGGCGTCGGACTCTTCCGCGCTCATCGCCTGATGCTGGTGCGGGTCCAGCTTGTCGCCGGCCTTGGGCGCGATGTCCTTGATCTGGGCCTTTTCGAAAGCGGAGACCAGCTGCTTCAGCGTCATGTCCACGCCCATCTTCAGCGTGTCGATCTGGCCGCTCTGGTCCAGCAGCGCCATTTCCAGGTAATCCTTCACCGTCACCAACTCGGCCGCGAATTTGCCGATCGCATATTTATGCGCGGCCGCCACCTCGTCCTGCGCGCGGCGGCGCTGGTTTTCCAGCTCGGCGCGGGCGCGCAGCAGGGTGTCGTTCAGTTCGGCGATTTCGGCTTCCAGCCCGGCGATATGCTGCTCAGGGGTTTGCTCCAGCTCGGTATGCGCCGCGCTGGCGGTATCGGTCACTTCGTTTTCTACGGCTTCTGCCGTCGGGTTTTGATTTTCTTGCATGACGTTTCCTCGGAATTGCACCGGCTAAATCGATGTCCAGACGCTAGGTAGGGCCTTTTGGCTCGATTTCAAGCCCTGATTCGTCAATCTTGATCTGAAGCGAAAAATCCGCAATGCGCACATTCAAGCTGTCATTTTTTCGCAATGACAACATTTCCAGCGGCTTATCGATTCGTTTAAATAGCCGGATTGTTAACTAATGAAAACACTGGCTTTTTTCTCTGCTGCACCGCACACAAGCCGTTTTTTTTGTGCTTATAATGGGCTCACACCAAGGAGCAAGCCGCTCCGGCGGCGCCAACCGCGCGCCGGGCCGCGGCCGATAAATCCGAGCCGACAAGGCCTGATTTAGACAAAAAAATCCGGAACACCGGATACGCAAAACGCTATGAGGACGCCGGCCCCGCCGGCGAGCAGAGAAACGTATCGAGAAGGGTTCTAACATGACGACTCGCGAACAACGCATTGCAGCCATCCAGAAAGACTGGGACGAAAACCCGCGCTGGAAAGGCATCAAGCGTGGCTATACCGCCGCCGACGTCGAACGCCTGCGCGGCTCGCTGCAAGTTGAGCACTCGCTGGCCCGCCACGGCGCGGAAAAGCTGTGGAATCTGGTCAACAACGAGCCTTACATCAACTGTCTGGGCGCGCTGACCGGCGGCCAAGCCATGCAGCAGGTGAAAGCCGGCGTCAAGGCCATCTACCTATCCGGCTGGCAAGTCGCCGCCGACAACAACGAATACTCGGCCATGTATCCGGACCAGTCGCTGTATCCGGTGGATTCGGTGCCCAAGGTGGTGGAGCGCATCAACAACGCCTTCACCCGCGCCGACGAAATCCAGCACGCCAAGGGCCTGGAACAAGGCGACAAGGGCTATGTCGACTACTTCGCCCCCATCGTGGCGGACGCGGAAGCCGGCTTCGGCGGCGTGCTGAACGCCTATGAGCTGATGAAGGCGATGATACGCGCCGGCGCCGCCGGCGTGCACTTCGAAGACCAGCTGGCCTCGGTGAAGAAATGCGGCCACATGGGCGGCAAGGTGCTGGTGCCGACGCAGGAAGCCATCCAGAAGCTGATCGCAGCTCGCCTGGCCGCCGACGTCTACGGCGTGCCGACGCTGGTGATCGCCCGCACCGACGCGGAAGCCGCTGACCTGCTGACCAGCGATGTGGATGCCAACGACGAACCCTTCCTGACCGGCGAGCGCACCGCCGAGGGCTTCTACAAGACCAAGAAGGGTCTGGAGCAAGCCATCAGCCGCGCCGTGGCCTACGCCGACTACGCCGACCTGGTATGGTGCGAAACCGGCACGCCGGATCTGGAATTCGCCCGCAAGTTCGCGGAAGCGGTCCACGCCAAGCATCCGGGCAAGCTCTTGGCCTATAACTGTTCGCCCTCCTTCAACTGGAGGAAGAACCTGGACGACGCCACCATCGCCAAATTCCAGCGCGAGCTGGGCGCCATGGGCTACAAGTACCAGTTCATCACCCTGGCCGGCATCCACAGCATGTGGTTCAACATGTACGACCTGGCGCAGGACTACGTCGCCCGCGGCATGTCCGCCTACGTGGAAAAGGTGCAGGAGCCCGAGTTCGCCGCGCGCGACCGCGGCTACAGCTTCGTGTCCCACCAGCAGGAAGTGGGCACCGGCTACTTCGACGATGTGACCACCGTGATCCAAGGCGGCGCGTCCAGCGTCACCGCGCTGACCGGCTCCACGGAAGAAGAACAGTTCCATTAAGCTGCCACAAGCGGCGACCACACCGCCCGCGTACCCCGCGGGCCATGCCGTCCAGCCTTGCGCCGGGACGGCATTTTCATATCCTGTTTCGCACAAGGAGCCTGACATGAGCTTCGCCACAACCGATCTTTGCGACGCCTTCGAAAATGAAATCCAGGTGCTGGAGCCCATTTTCCAGTCCTTCGGCGGCCATGCCCGTTTTCACGGCCGCATCGTCACGCTGAAACTGTTCGAGGACAATAGTCTGGTGCGGGAAACGCTGGGCGAGGACGGCCAGGGCAAGGTGCTGGTGGTGGATGGCGGCGGCTCGCGCCGCTGCGCCCTGCTGGGCGATCAATTGGGCGAAATGGCGGTGAAAAACGGATGGGCGGGATTGGTGATAGACGGCTGCGTGCGCGATAGCGTAGCGCTGGCCCAACTGCCCTTGGGCGTCAAAGCTTTGGCGGCGCATCCGCGCAAATCAGTGAAAACCGGCGCGGGCCAGAAACAATTGGCGATCCGCATCGCCGGCCAGGACATCGAACCAGGACAATGGCTTTATGCCGATGAAGACGGCGTGATCATCAGCCCGCGCGCCCTGGCTTAGCCGCCGCCGCGCTGATGCACCGGCAAAGCGCCTTGCGCGCTGGCGGTGCCCCACTCCAGGCGTTGCTCCCACCAAGTATGATGCTCAGGCGCCAAGACTTCGGGCGTGTCCAGCGAAGCCGCGGTGATGTCGATTTCCTCTGGATCCGACTCATGGAAATAGGTCAACGTGGACCCGCAATGCGGACAAAAGCCGCGCGACACCGCCGCCGATGAATGATATTGCACCGGTTTTTCGCCCCGCCATTCCAGCTCATGCACCCTCACGGTGAACCAGGTGACGAAAGCTGCCCCGCTGGCCCGCCGGCAACTGCGGCAATGGCAGTGGGTCACATGGTAGGGCTGGCCCCTCAGGCGATAACGTACTGCGCCGCACAAACAACCGCCGGTCAGGCTAGGAATCATCCAAGGCTCCCACAGTGGCAGGCCCTTGATCCAAAAGGATCTTGCGGCCCTCTGCTTTACTATGCCTGACCGATGCTGCAAGCGCAAAAAAACCCGTCCGCCAGACGGGTCCGGTGATGCGCATGCTACAAAACCATGTCAAAACAGCTGCGATTCGAACTCATGCGTCGCATGCGCGGCCAGGTTGAACATCTCGCCAGCCTTGATCGCATCCCTTGGCAGCCCCAGATCGCCATCCTGATAGGCCATCGCCAAGGTCTGCAGCGCCCCCGGCATTTCCAGCTTGGCGGCCCGCTGATACCAATCCAGCGCTTTGGCGCGATCCGGCCGCACGCCCAGCCCTTCTTGATAGATGATGGCCAGCTGAAACATCGCTTCGGAACTGCCCTTGGCCGCGGCCCGCGCGAACCAGCCGCGAGCGGTCGCCTGATCGCCCCGGTCTTTCGCCCTCAGCCCCAGCAGGCAAGCCGCGTCAGGCTGGCCGCCTTGCGCGGCGCGCCCCAGCCAATAAGCCGATTGCGCGGCGTTCTTCTCGCCGGCCAAACCCTTGCCATGCATGCGCGCCAAACGGAAAGCCGACTCCGCATCGCCCTGCTCCGCCGCCTGGCGATACCAGGGCGCGGCGTCGCGCCAGGCCGCTGGCGATCCGGGGTTGACCAAAGCATCGGCCAGCGCCCGCTGAGCGGCCGGATCGCCGCTTTGCGCCCATTGTTTCAGCTTGCGCCAGGCATCGGCGTCGCGAGCGAACAAGGCATGCTGCCTGGCATCGTCCAGCTCGGCTTGGGTAGGCTTGCCCGCGCAAGCCGACAGCGCGCAGCACAAGAGCAGCCAACTCATTCTTTTCATATCCATCTCCCCGCGCGCCCAGCCGAAACCGGGCGCGCGCAGCGCCTATCCGCTTACTGGCCCAGATCCACCATATAGGTGGCCGTGCCGTCGCCATTCGGCTTGGGAGAGCCGATCAGGCTGACGCCAGCCGCCTGGGCGATCGCCTGCTTGCCATCTATGCTCTTGAACACGACGCCGCCCGGCGTGGATATTTTCACGAAAGACCAGGAACGGCTGGCGCCATAAGTCGCCTGATCCAGCTTGCCGCCTCTATCCTTGATGTACTGGATCAGCACATCGCGGTTGGCATCCGGGGCCTGGACAATGGTCTTGGTGCCGTCAATGCCGGGGAAGTTGCCGCCGCCGCTGGCGCGGTAATTATTGGTGGCGACGATGAACTGCTGGTTCGGATCGATAGCGCTGCCGTTGTAAGTCAAATTGACGATGCGGCTGCCAACCGGCTGGCTGACATCGATCTGATACTTCACGCCATACATCACGTCGAAGTTGAACACCTGGAAGTTGGAATTGATCAACTCCTGTCCCGCCGCGCCCGGCGCGATGGTGTTGAACATCTGGGCCGCACGCTCCAGCCAGTTCTTGATGTCGCTGCCCTTCACCAGCACCGCCTGCACGGTATTCGGGTACAGATACAGGTCGGCGGCATTGTTGATGGCGACCGCGCCCGGCGCCACATCGGTATAGTCGCTGGCGCCGTTGCGACCGGCCTTGAACGGCGCGGACACGGACAAGACCGGGATATTGGCGTATTGCGGCAGGTTGGTCTTGACGTAGTTTTCCACGTAAGCCTTTTGCGCCATATTGACGATCTGGATCGCGCTGACATCGCCCAGCAGGGCGAAATAGGTATTCATCTCGAAATCGGTGGTGCCGATCGGCGTCTTCACATAATTGATGGTGCCTTGATGCTCGGCCGCCGCCAGCTGGGACACATTTGGATCCGCCGCCACATAGCTGCCATCGGCATTGCGGATGGAGCGGGTTTCCACCGCGCTCTTGTCGTTCTGCACCACCCATTTGCCGCCGGTGAACTTCAAGGTCAGCTTGATCACGCCCAGGCGATTGCCCCAGTTGCCGCCCATCACCGTCGGCACGCCGTTGACGAAGCCCTTGCTGTTGTCCACGCCCTGCATATTGTTGAACTGCGAGCTGGCTGCGCCCGGATTGGGGAAGATATCGTGCGAATGGCCGATCAGCAGCGCGTCTATGCCGGTCTTGGTCAAATGCCAGCTGCCGTTTTCCATCGTCGGACTATAAGCCGATGGGTCCAGACCGCCGTGCGACAAGGCGACAACCAGGTCCGCGCCCTCCTGGCGCATCTTGGGAATATAGGTATTGGCGGTTTCCACCACGCCATTGGTGTAGACCTGGCCCTGCAGGTTTTTCTTGTCCCAATCCATGATGGTGGGCGGGGTGAAGCCGATCACGCCCACTTTCACCGGCACCTGCACGCTGCTGCCGTCCGGCGCGGTGCCGGCGAAAGTGCGGGACAAAATGGCATATGGCTTGAAGATTGGCTGTTTGTCGGACAAATTGGCGACATTCGCCAATACCAGCGGATAAGCCGGCGCGCCGCAGCCATTCGGCGCCTGGATGTTGGACAAGCGGAAATTGGTATTGGTCACCTGCGACAAGAAAGGCAGGCCGTAATTGAATTCGTGATTGCCTATGGTGCCGGCGTCATACTTCAGGTAATTCATTACCTTGTGCACCGCCAGCGTATCGCCGCACTTGACCGGATTCACCACCGCCTGATAATCGCCCAAGGCCGTGCCTTGAATCAAATCACCATCATCCAGCAATAAATTATTAGGATATTGCGCGCGCGCCTGCTGAATCAAGGTAGCCGCGCGCTCCAAGCCGAAAGACGGATTAGCGGCCAGCTTGTAGTAATCGTAGCTGAGCACATTCTGGTGGATGTCGGTAGTCTCCAGCAGCGCCACATTGACTGTAGTCCCTTCGGCTGGCTGATTGTTATTGGAAACACTGGAACAGCCGGATAGCACAACCCCTGCCAATCCCGCCAGAGCAAGACATTTCTTCATCACAGAGCCTTTCATTTTTATACGGGCGTTTCATGCCCAGCGGCATTCTATTCCTTTTGTAAAAATTATTCACAATGCAAACATTATTTTTTTATTTCAATATAAAGACAAATCTGACAAAAAATGATTTAGCCATGCCGCATCGAAAATAAACAGGAAAATGTCGGACATTCAAACCGCCCAATCCATCAACATCTCGATACGCAATTATTTTCAGCAAAAATGAAATGAAAAGGCTATAAACCATCCAATCCACGCCAAGGAGAACCACATGCGCCTCAATGCTGCCCTCCTCATCCTCGCGCTCGGCTCTCCGCTTCGCGGCTGGGCGCTGGATCGCTCCATGGTTCAAATCTGCGATGATGGCGACGAGTGGCCGCCATTCACCTATTACCAACGGGTGGACGGCAAACCCAGCCAGCGCATCGTCGGCTTTTCCGTTGACGTCATCAGCGAAATCCTGAACAAGCACCAGATTCCCTTCCACATCGAGCTGCCCCCCTGGAAACGTTGCCTGGCCTCTATCGACGCCGGCGAAACATATGTCATGGCGCTCAGCGCCAGCAAGAACCCTCAACGGGAAAAGCAATTCTTGTACTCCAACCCCTACTACCAAACCCACTACTATGTTTTTTATTCGAAAGAGAAATTTCCAAAAGGGCTGACCTTGGACACCCAGGCCAATCTCAATCGCTACCGGCTGGGCGGCATCAAGGGTTATGCCTATTCCAGCCTGGACTTCGTCGACCGCGACAAGATGATCCGCGCCGCCAACTATCCTGAACTGGTCAAAATGCTGAAAGCCAAGCGTCTGGATGTTTTCGCCGAAGACTACGAGGTGCTGGCCGGCATAGCCAGCCTAGGCTCGCTGGATGTCATCGGGGACAAGGAAATAGGCAGAACGCCCATGCCCGGCATCAGCAGCAACCCTTTCCACATGATTTTCAGCCGCAAGAATCCGCGCGGCCAGGAACTGCAGACGCTGGTGAACAGCGAGTTGGAAGCCATGCGCCGCTCCGGCGAGCTGGACCGGTTGCTGGCGAAATACGTGAAGCGATAAAAAAAACCGCAAGGCCAAGGCCCTGCGGTTTGGAATGAAACGCTTGTTCCATCAAGCCGGTTGCGTCGGGGTCGCGCCCTTGACCTCGGTCAGGCGGTTGTCGCCGTCGACGAACACCAGCTTGGGTGAATGGTTTTTCAGCTCGGCGTCTTCATACTGCGCGAACGAAGCGATGATCAATAAATCGCCCGGCGCGGCGCGGCGCGCGGCCGAACCATTCACCGAAATCACGCCGGAACCGCGCTCGGCCTTGATCGCGTAAGTGGCGAAACGCTCGCCGTTGGTGACGTTCCAGATCTGCACTTCTTCGTATTCGAGAATATCCGCCGCTTCCAGCAGGTTCTCGTCGATGGCGCAGGAGCCGATGTAATGCAGCTCGGCATGCGTGGTGGTCACGCGATGGAGCTTGGACTTGAGCATATTGCGTTGCATGACAGCTTTCCTTCTCGTCCCGGTTTAACGGAACACTTCGATATTGTCGATCAGACGGGTCTTGCCCAGGCGAGCGGCGGCCAGCACCACCAGGCGCTTTTCGCCGGCGTGGGCGATTTCCAGCGTATCGGCCTGGCGCACTTCCACATAATCCACCGTCCAGCCTGCGGCGGACAGGTCGCCGCGCGCGGCTTGTTCCAGCGCCGCGTAATCCTGGCTGCCGGCCATCAGGCCATTGCGGATCGCTGTCAGGTTGCGATACAGGCGCGGCGCTTCGGCGCGCTCTTCGGCGGTCAGATAGCCATTGCGCGAGGACAGCGCCAGGCCGTCTTCCGCGCGGCCGGTATCCACCGGCACGATCTCGATCGGCGAGTTCAGATCGCTGATCATCGCCTGGATCACATGCAGCTGCTGGTAATCCTTCTTGCCGAAACAAGCCAGATCCGGCTGCACGATATTGAACAGTTTGGTCACCACGGTGGCCACGCCGCGGAAGTGGCCGGGGCGGAAGGCGCCGCACAGCTCGTCCTGGATATGCGGCGGCTCGACGTTGAAATCCTGCTTCACGCGCGGGTACAGTTCGCGCTCGGACGGGAAGAACAACGCGTCCACGCCGGCGGCGCGCAGCTTGTCGCAATCCGCCTCGAAGGTGCGCGGATAGGCGTCGAAATCTTCGCCCTGGCCGAACTGCAGCCGGTTGACGAAAATGCTGACCACCACCTTCTCGGCGCGCTGGCGCGCCTCCGCCACCAGCCTCAAGTGCCCCTCGTGCAGATTGCCCATGGTGGGCACAAAGGCGAGCTTGCCGGCCTGCTTCCGCCAGGCGCGCATGTCCGCCACGCTACGGATGATTTCCATCGTTTGTTCTCTCCCGGGCTTAGTAAGTGTGCTCTTCAGTCGGGAAGGTCTTATCCTTCACGGCCTTGACATAGGCTTCGACAGCGCCCTGGATGCTGCCGGCCTCTTCCATGAAATTCTTGACGAACTTGGCCTTCTTGCCCGGATACACGCCCAGCATGTCGTGCAGCACCAGCACCTGGCCGGACGTGTCCGCGCCTGCGCCTATGCCTATGGTCGGCACCTTGACGGTTTCGGTGATTTCCTTGGCCAGCGCCGCCGGCACGCACTCCATCAGCACCAAGTTGGCGCCGGCCTCGGCCAGAGCCTTGGCATCGTTCAGGATGCGCTGCGCGTCATCGCCGCGGCCTTGCACGCGGTAGCCGCCAAACATATTGACGTACTGCGGAGTCAAGCCGATGTGGGAACAGACCGGAATGCCGCGCTCCACGAGAAAACGCGTGGTTTCAGCCATATAGGCGCCGCCTTCCAGCTTCACCATATGCGCGCCGGCCTGCAACAGGCGGGCGGCGTGGGCGAAGGCTTGCTGCGGCGTTTCCTGGTAGGCGCCGAAAGTCATGTCGCCGAGAATCAGCGCGTTCTTGCTGCCGCGGGCCACGCAACGGATGTGATAGAGCATCTCTTCCTCGCGCACCGGCAGCGTGGAATCCACGCCCTGCATCACCGGGCCGAGCGAATCGCCGACCAGCAGGATTTCCACGCCGGCCTCGTCCAGCAAGCTGGCGAAGCTGGCGTCATAGCAGGTCAGCATGGTGATTTTCTGGCCTTCCGCAGCCAGCTTGTTCAGCGTATTGACGGTTATTTTCATCTCTCGATTTCCTCGTGTTCCATCTGCGGCGCCGCGCGGAAGCTTTCCGGATCAGGCGCTCTTGTTGAAATAGCTGCGTTGACCGCGCATTTCGGCAATGCAGCGGATCAATAACTCGAAGTCCTCGTCGCCGTCCACCAGATTCAGGTGGTCGGTGTTGACTATCAGCAACGGCGCGGCTTCGTACTGATGAAAAAATTCGCTATAGGCGGCGTGCACCCGCTTGAGGTACCCCTCGGGGAAGTTCACTTCGTAATCGATGGCGCGCGCGGCGACGCGTTCCAGCAATACGTCCTCCGACGCTTGCAGATAGATCACCAGGTCCGGCACCGGATACTCGGGCAAGGCCTGACGGGCCAGCCGGCGGTACAAGGCCAGCTCCTGCTCGTCCAGATTGACGCGGGCGAACAGCTCGTCTTTCTCGAACAGAAAGTCCGACACCAGCGGCGCGGCCGCCAGTTCGCCTTGCAGCATGTCGCGCGCGATGTCGGCGCGCTGCAGCAAAAAGCTCAGTTGGGTAGACAGCGCATGAGCCGGCATATTGCGGTAAAAACGGGGCAGAAAAGGATTGGCCGCGGGATCCTCGGCCTTGAGCTGCACATTCCAGTAGCCGGACAAGCGTTTGGCCAGCGAAGACTTGCCGGAGCCGATAGGCCCCTCCACCACGACATAGCGCAATTGGGTCATCTTAATTCCAGAATAGGGATGGGTTCAGACAGCCTCATCCAGCCGGACGATGCCGCCGGCGTCGAGCGACGCCGCCAGTTCGGAAACATCGCCTATGCCCGCCAGCGTTTGTCCGGCAGCGATTTCGGCCAACGGCGCCATCACGAAAGCGCGCTCATGCATGCGCGGGTGCGGCAGGATCATGTTCGGATCAGACGACATGACGCCATCGTAATACAAAAGGTCAAGATCTAGAACTCTTGGCGCATTGCGGAAACTGCGCTGCCGGCCAAAGCGTTGCTCCAGCGCAAATAGCTCTGCCAACAAAGCTTGCGGCGGCAATGCGGTGTCCAGGGCGGCTACCGCATTGATGAAGTCCGGCTGGTCGGCATAGCCGACCGGCGCGGTGCGGTATAAAGAGGAATGCCGCAGCACGCGGGTGCCGGCGATCCCGGCAAGCGCAGCGAGCGCCGCGCTCACTTGCCGATCCGGGTGTTCCAGATTGCTGCCGAGCGCCACATAGGCCAGCGTCACTCGGCGCTCTCCCCGCCGCCGCCCTCGGTCTTGCGGCGGCCGTTGGAACGGCGGCGACGGCGCTTCTTGGCCGGCTCTTCCGCTCCGCCCTGCTTGGCTTCGGCGATCAAGCGCTCGCAATCCTCGGCGTCGCCGCGCTGGAAGGCTTCCCACCAGCGCACCAGTTCGGCCGGCACTTCGCCCGCCTCGCTGCGCAAGGCCATGAAGTCGTAAGCGGCGCGGAAGCGCGGCTGCTCCAGGAAGCGGTAAGGACGCGCGCCGGTGCGGCTGTCGAAACGGGCCTGCAGGGTCCAGATCTCGCGCATGGTCACGCTGAAGCGGCGCGGAATGGCGAAATCATTGTCTTGCTCGCTCTCGACTTCGGAGATGGCTTCCAGCAGCGCCGGCAGGCTCTTCTCGCCGGCGGCCAGACGCTTCTGCCAGCCTTGATTCACCTGGCGCCACAGCAGCGTGGCCAGCAGGAAGCCGACCGAGATCGGCTTGTCGGCGCGCAAGCGCGCGTCGGTGCTTTCCAGGCTCAGGCGCAGGAAGGCGTCATCGCCGCCCTTGTCGTCCATCACCGCGTCCAGCAAGGGGAATACGCCGCGGGCCAGGCCTTCTTCGCGCAGCTTTTTCAAGCACGCGTAAGCATGGCCGGACATCAGCAGCTTCAGCATTTCGTCGAACAGACGCGCCGCCGGCTCTTTTTTCAGCAGATGGGCGTGCGCGCGGATGGGCTTCTTGGTGTCGTCGTCGATCTCAAAACCCAGTTTGGCGGCCAGACGCACCGCGCGCAGCATGCGCACCGGGTCTTCCTGATAGCGGCGGGCCGGCTGGCCTATCATCACCAGTTTCTTGGCATGCAGGTCTTTGACGCCGTTGTGATAGTCGATCACCGTCTCATTCGACGGATCGTAGAACAAGGCGTTGACGGTGAAGTCGCGGCGGTGCGCGTCCTCTTCCTGGCTGCCAAAGCTGTTGTCGGCCATGATGCGGCCGGTTTCATTGGTGTCGTCGACGCTGCCGCCGCGGAAGGTGGTCACCTCAATGGTTTCCGGACCCATCATCACATGGACGATGCGGAAACGGCGGCCGATGATGCGGGAGCGGCGGAACAGGTGATGCACCTGCTCCGGCGTGGCGTTGGTGGCCACGTCAAAATCCTTGGGCGACACGCCCAACATCAGGTCGCGCACCGCGCCGCCCACCACGAAGGCGGAGTAGCCGGCTTCTTGCAGACGGCTGGTCACGCGCAGGGCGGCGGAGCTGAGTTGGTCGCGGCGGACGCCGTGTTGCGGCAAAGGATAGACGCGCGGCTTGCCGCGGCGTTTGCCCATGGGCAGTTCCAGGACTTTACGGATGAGCTTGCGGATCATGTGGAAGATTGTGACTTGGAATGCTGGATTCGCAAGGTTAGGGATTCGAGGCCGCGATTATAGCCCGATTCTTTATGGAAAATACACATCGCCGCCTCCGCGATAAGAACTTGTTCCGATTTGAATCTACTGCCGAACTCCATTATGGCTCAGACTGATAATCATCCAGCCGCTTTTGCAGATACGCGCGCATGGCGGTGACCGCCGGCGACAGCATCAAACGATGCGGCGTCACCAGATACAGCGGCGCGGCCTCGGTTTGATAATCGGGCAACAAAGCCCGCAAGCGGCCGGCCCGCAGATCGGCCAGCACATCCAGCCGCGACTTGTAAGCGATGCCTCGCCCGGCCAGGGCCCATTGCCGGACGATTTCGCCGTCGTCGCTCACCCAGCGCCCAGACGCCGGCACGATCAAGGACTCGCCATCCCGCCCGAAGCGCCAGCGCTCATGCACCGCGTCGCCCAACACCAGCCGCAAACACACGTGATCGCGCAAAGCCTGCGGCGAATCCGGCTCGCCCTGCCGCGCCAAATACTCCGGCGAAGCGCACAGCACCCGGCGGTTGTCCGCCGCCAAGGGCAGCGCCACCAGGCTGGAATCCTCCGGCACGCCGTAACGCAGGGCCACGTCCACCGGCTGCCGGTACAAGTCCGCCAGCCGGTCGCTGATGCGCAATTGCAAACCCAAGCCGGCATGCTCGTCCAGAAAATCATCCAGCCAGGGCCGCAGCAGATTGCGCCCCAGATCGGACGGCATGGATAAAGACAGGCTGCCGCTCAAGGCCTGCCTATCCTGCGCCAGCGCCAGACTGCCGGCCACCACCGCATCCAGCGCCACGCGGGCGTGCTCCAGATAACGCTCGCCGGCCAGCGTCAGCCGCAGGCTGCGCGTGGAGCGCGCCAGCAACTGCGCGCCCACCGCTTGCTCCAGCCGCTTCAACGCCGCGCTGGCCACCGCCGGGCTCAAATCCAGCTGCCGCGCCGCCGCCGACAGGCTGCCATGGTCCGCTGCGCGGATAAATACCTGCAAATCGTCCAGTCTGACCATTTTATCAATTTATTTTTGAAACTGATTTGAATTCTAGCCGGATTTTCTCCGCGGCGAATCCCCCTACCATGCAGCCATCGACAACTTCCCACCTCAAGGAGCCGCGATGAAAGCCGTCGCCTACTACCAAAGCCTGCCTATCAACCATCCGGAAGCGCTGCTGGACATTCAGCTGCCGGAACCCGCGATCGGCGAGCGCGACCTGCTGGTCGAAGTGAAAGCCATCTCGGTCAACCCCGTGGATGTGAAAGTCCGCGCCAATATGCCGCCTGAAGCCGGCCAGGCCCGCGTGCTGGGCTGGGACGCCGTCGGCGTGGTGAAGGCCGTAGGCAGCCAGGTCAGCCTGTTCCAGCCGGGCGACCGCGTCTGGTACGCCGGCGCCTTGCAGCGTCCAGGCGCCAATAGCGAACTGCACGCGGTGGACGAGCGCATCGTCGGCCGCATGCCGAACAGCCTGGACTTCGAAACCGCCGCCGCGCTGCCCTTGACCGCCATCACCGCCTGGGAGCTGTTGTTCGACCGCTTGCAGGTGCTGGCCAACCAACAGCCCTCCGGCAAGAAACTATTAGTGGTCGGCGCCGCCGGCGGCGTCGGCTCCATCCTGGTCCAGCTGGCGCGCCAGCTCACCGGCCTCACCGTCATCGGCACCGCCTCGCGCCCGGAAACCCAAGCCTGGGTGACCGAGCTGGGCGCGCATCACGTCATCGACCACCGCCAGCCGCTGAGCCGGGAACTGAAGCGCATCGGCATCGAACAGGTCGATTACGTGGCCAGCCTGAACCAGACTGACCAGCATTTCGCCGAGATTGTTGAATCGCTGGCGCCGCAGGGCAAGCTCGCGCTGATCGACGACCCGGCCGCGCTGGATATTGCCCAGCTCAAGCGCAAGAGCATCTCGCTGCACTGGGAATTCATGTACACCCGCTCGATGTTCGCCACCGACGACCAGATCGAGCAACACAAGCTGCTGAGCGAACTGGCGCGGCTGGTCGACGCCGGCATCGTCAAGAGCACGGTGGCGGAACGCTTCGGCGCGATCAACGCCGCCAACATCAAGCGCGCCCACGCGCTGCTGGAGAGCAATACCGCCAAGGGCAAGATCGTACTGTCCGGCTTCTGAGCTTTTGCCGCCGCTATTCGCCCCCCATCGTCAATGGAGACAATGAAATGATCGTCGAAATCGTCCGCCTGCGCGTCAAACCGGGCCAACTGCAAGCCTTCGAAACCGCCTGGGCCGAGGCTTCCGGCCGCTATCTGCGCGGCAAGCCTGGCTATCAGGCGCACAAGTTGGGCCGCCAGTTGGAAACCGAACGCGACTACGTGCTGGCCGTGCAGTGGGACAGCCTGGACGCGCACCTCGCCTTCATGGCCCACGCCGACTTCCAGCCCTTCGCCCAAAGCTTCTGGCACTTCTTCGACGGCGAGCCGGACCTGATCCACTTCCAGCCCAACCCGGCGCTATGAGCCAGCCCGCCGACCCGCAGATGACCGCTTTCCTGGCGCGCGCCCGCGCTGCCGGAGCGCTGGACATCTCAGCCGAAACGCTGGAACAGGCGCGGGCGGCGGCCGAGGGACTTCGCCGCTGGCAAGCGCCGCCGGAGGCGGTGGATGAAGTCAAGATGTTGACCCTTCCCGCCGCCGATGGCTTCGCTTTGCCGGCGCGGCTGTATCGGCCGGCCGGCAGCGGCGACGCCGTGCTGCCGCTGGCGGTATTCGCCCACGGCGGCGGCTGGACCCGCGGCACGCTGGATCTGTACGACGCCCCGGCGCGCGCGCTGGCCAACGCTGGCCGCTGCCTGCTGTTGGCGCCGGACTATAGGCTGGCGCCGGAGCACCGTTTCCCCACGCCTCTGCTCGACGTGGCCGCGGCCTTCAAATGGGCAGCCGCCCACGCCGCCGCGCTGGGCGCGGACGAAACGCGGCTGACCCTGGCCGGAGACAGCGCCGGCGGCAACCTGGCCGCCGCGGCCTGCTTGTGGCTGCGCGACCATGGCGGCCCGATGCCTGGCCATCAACTGCTGATCTATCCGGCCACCGATTGCCGCTTCGACACCGAATCGTATCAGCACTTTGGCGATGGCTATCTGCTCACCCGCGACGCGATGCGTAGTTGCTGGGACATGTATTTGCCGGATGCCGCGGCCACCGCGTCTCCGTATGCCTCGCCGCTGCGCGCTGACCTGGCAGACCTGCCTCCCGCCTCCATCATCGCCGCCGGACTGGATCCGCTGCGCGACGATGGCCTCGATTACGCAAACGCGCTGCGCGCGGCCGGCGTGGCGGTTGAATCCACCCTGTTGCCTGGCCTGCCCCACGCCAGCCTGCATCTGGACGGCGTCGCCCCCTCTGCCCGAGCCGTGATCGACCATGCCGGTCGGGTCTTGCGCCAGGCTCTCCTCAACCATGGACAGCAATCATGACCCAAGCCCATCTGACCCTAATCAGCATTGATCTCTCCTTTCACGCCGCCAGCGCCGGCCTGGTCGCCGCCGTGCTGGAAAAGCACGGCATCAGCGTCAGCGAATGGCGCGCGCCTCACGAGCGCGCCTTCGAACTCTTGGCCAGCGGCCAGGGAGACATACTATGCAGCGCCTGGCTGCCCGGCAGCCACGGCGCCTATCTGGCGCCCTTCGAGCAGGAAGTGGAAAAGCTGGCCGTTTTGTACACGCCGTACGCCATGTGGGGCGTGCCGGACTATGTGCCGGTGGAAGCTGTCTCCACGCTGGCGGACCTGGCCAAACCAGAGGTCGCCGCCCGGATGATCAAGACAATCCAGGGCATCAACCCCGGCGCCGGCATCAGCCGCTTCTCCCGAGAGATCATGGCCCGCTATCGCCTGGACGAACTGGGATACCATTTTGAAAATGGCAGCCTGGAAGACTGCGTCGGCGCGTACGAGCAAGCCGCGGCGCGGGGCGACTGGGTGGTGGCGCCGCTGTGGCAACCGCAATACCTGCACTGGACGCAGCGCATCCGCGAACTGTCCGACCCGGACAAGCTGTTGCGCGGCAAAGACGAAGCGACCTTGCTGATACGCAAAACAGCCCTGGCCAAATTGCCAGCGCTAGCGCTGAAGGAATTACGCGCGCTAGCCCCCGGCAACCAGGCCATATGCTATCTGGACCACTTGACAGGCCACCAAGGCCTGACGCCCCGCGAAGCGGCCGCGCAACTGGGGCAATAAGCCGCCTATCAACAAAACGACATTTTATTCACCCGCGCGACAAGTCAGTAGACATACGAACAAAATCCATAGAGCATAGCAGGCTGATCCCTTTGCGCCCGCTCGCCGCCGGCGGCAAGGGAAAGTTCCGGAAACGCCGCGCCCCAAACGGCGCGGCGGTTCAATCATTCAGGAGCATGCTGTGCATTCCAAATCAATGCCCTCCTCGGCCGCCCATCCGCGAAGGCCGCGTTTATTGCGCATAGGCGCGCTGGCCGCCGCGCTGGCCCTCGCCGGCTGCGCGGTCGGCCCGGACTTCCATAGCCCCTCGCTGCCCAAGGCCGCCGAGGGCCCTTACACCGAAAGCCCGCTCGCCCCCCGCACCGTAGAGGCTCGCGGCGACCATGTCGGCCAGGCCGGCGCCGCCCAGTCTTTCGCGCCCGGCCGGGATATCCCCGCCCGCTGGTGGGAGCTGTTCCGCTCGCCTGAGCTGGATCAGCTGATCCGCGCCGCGCTGGAGCACAATCCGTCGCTGGACGCCGCTCAGGCGGCGCTGCGCCAGGCCCGCGAAAACTACAACGCCGCCGCCGGCACCACTTATTTCCCCAGCGTCAATGCCCAGCTGGGAGGCGGTCGCCAACGCGCCATCCTCAGCGGCGAAACGCCGAACGAGTTCAACGTTTACAGCGGCACCATAGGCGTGTCTTACACGCTGGACCTGTTCGGCGGCGAGCGCAGGCAGCTGGAAGGCCTGATGGCGGCGACCGAATACCAGCGCTTCCAAACCGAGGCCGCTTACCAGACCCTGATCGCCAATGTCGTGACCACCGCGGTGCAGGAGGCCTCCTTGCGCAGCCAGCTGAACGCGACCCGCGAATTGCTCAAGGCTCAAGAGGCGCAGCTGGCCATCATCGTCAAGCAAGTGGAGTTGGGCGCCCAGCCCCGCGCCACCGCGCTGACTCAGGATACGCTGGTAGCGCAGACTCGCGCCCAGGTGCCGCCGCTGGACAAGGCGCTGGCGCAAACCCGCCATCAACTGGCCGTATTGGCCGGCCGCTTCCCCGGCGAAGGCGGCCTGCCGGAATTCCATCTCGACGCGCTGCGGCTGCCGGAACAACTGCCCGTATCGCTGCCCTCCGCCCTGGCGCGGCAGCGGCCCGACATCCGCGCCAGCGAGGCCTTGCTGCATCAGGCCAGCGCCCAAGTCGGCGTGGCCACGGCCAGCCAATACCCGCAGATCACGCTCAGCGGCAGTTACGGCACCCAGCACACGGTGCTGCCCAATATGGACATCGGCAACACGCTATGGAACGCCATGGGCGGCTTGACCCAGCCGCTGTTCAACGGCGGCGCGCTCAGCGCCAAGCGGCGCGGCGCCGAGGCGGCCTACCAGCAAGCGGAGGCGCAATACCGATCTACCGTACTGAAAGCCTTCCAGAACGTGGCGGACAGCCTGCGCGCGGTCGAATCCGACGCGCTGGCTCTGAAGGCCCAGACGGAAGCCGAAACCCGGGCCCGCGAATCGCTTGAGGTGCATACCAGCCAATACAAGCTGGGCGGCATCAGCTACCTGGCGCTGCTGGACGCCGAGCGCAGCTATCAACAGGCGCGCATCGGCCTGATCCAGGCGCAGGCCACCCGTTACAGCGACACCGTGGCGCTGTTCGCGGCGCTGGGCGGCGGCTGGTGGAACCAGCCTGCCACGCTGGACAAGAACAGCGGCAGTTGAACCCGCGGCTAGAACACGTAATCACACAATCATAGAGAACCATAACCATGACCAAACGAATGCTGATCATGCTGGGCGGCGTGCTGGCGCTGGTTGTCCTGCTCGCCGGCGGCTTTTTCCTGCACATCCAGAAGCTGATCGCCAGCTCGCCCAAACCGGGCCCGCAGACCGTCTCCACCACCAAGGCCCAAAAGCTGGAATGGCAGCCCCAGCTCAATTCCGTCGGCTCTCTCTCCGCCGTCCACGGCGTGGACATCAGCAGCGAAGTGGCGGGGCAAGTGCGCAGCTTGCACTTCAAGTCCGGCCAGGACGTGAAGGCCGGCGACGTGCTGGTCCAGCTGAACGCCGATGCCGACCAGGCCCAGCTGCGCTCGCTTGAAGCGGCCGCCGAGCTGTCGGCCACCACGCTGAAGCGCGACCGCGCCCAGTTGGCAGTGCAAGGCGTCAGCCAAGCCCAGGTGGACGCCGACGAGGCCGACCTGAAGAGCAAGAAGGCGCTGGTGGCGCAACAAGCCGCCCAAGTGGCCAAGAAAACCATACGCGCGCCCTTCTCCGGCCGCGTCGGCATCAGCCCGGTCAATCCTGGCCAGTATCTGAACCCGGGCGACAAGATCGTCACCTTGCAGACCATCGACCCGATCTACGTCGATTTCAACCTGCCGCAGCGCCAGATCGGACAAATCCGCGCCGGCCAGCCGGTCAGCATCAAGAGCGACGCCTTCGGCCAGGAGCTGTTCCACGGCAAGATCAACGCCATCAACCCCAAGATCGACCCCGCCACCCGCAATGTGCAGGTGCAGGCCACCATCGCCAATCCCAAGGGCAAGCTGATTCCCGGCATGTTCGCCAACACCAGCATCGCAGTGGGCAGCAAGCAGCCCCATCTGACGCTGCCGCAAACCGCCATCACCTACAACCCCTACGGCTCCACCGTATTCATCGTCAAGCAGGGCAAGAACGGCCTGGAGGCGCAGCAGGCCTTCGTATCCACCGGCGACGCCCGCGGCGATCAGGTGGCGGTGCTCAGCGGCGTCAAGGAAGGCGACGAAGTTGTCACCACCGGCCAGCTGAAGTTGAAAACCGGCACGCCGATCGCCGTCAACAACTCGGTGCAGCCGGCCAACAGCCCGAATCCGACGCCGCAGGAACAATAAGGCGCAGCCATGAACTTTACCGACATCTTCATCAAGCGGCCGGTGCTGGCCACCACGGTGAGTCTGCTCATTGTGGTGCTGGGGCTGCGCTCGCTGTTCGGCCTGCCGATCAACCAGTATCCGCAGACGCAGAACGCGGTGGTGACCATTTCCACCGCCTATTACGGCGCCGACGCCAAGACCGTGGCCGGCTTCATCACCCAGCCGCTGGAATCGGCCATCGCCCAGGCGCAAGGCATAGACTATCTGTCCTCGTCCAGCACCAGCGGCGTGTCCACCATCACCGCCACGCTGCGGCTGAACTACGACGCCAACCGCGCGCTGACCGAGATCAACACCCAGGTCAACTCGGTTAAGAACCAGCTGCCTGCCCAGGCTCAGCAGCCGGTGCTGACGGTGCAGACCGGCCAGACCACCGACGCGATGTATATGGGCTTCTACAGCAACACGCTGCCGACCAACAACGTCACCGATTACCTGGTGCGGGTGGTCAAGCCCAAGCTGGACTCCATCTCCGGCGTGCAAACCGCCGAAATCCTGGGCGGCCGCCAGTTCGCGCTGCGCGCCTGGCTGGATTCGGCCAAGATGGCGGCGCACGGCGTCACCGCGGCCGATGTCAGCGCCGCGCTGGCCAGCAACAACACGCTGACGGCGCTGGGCTCCAGCAAGGGCCAGATGGTGACCATCCCGTTGACCGCCGCCACCGACCTGCACACGGTCGACGAGTTCAAGCAACTGGCGGTCAAGCGCAACGGCGACGCCATCGTCCGCTTGCAGGATGTGGCCAATGTGACGCTGGGTTCGGACAACTATGACTTCAATGTCGCGTTCAGCGGCGTGCGCTCGGTATTCATCGGCATCAAGGTGGCGCCGGAAGCCAACATCCTGGACGTCGCCTCGCGCGTGCGCAAAGCCTTCCCCGACGTGCAAAAGCAACTGCCCTCCGGGCTGACCGGCGAGATCGTCTACGACTCCACCGACTTCATCAACACCTCCATCGACGAAGTGGTGAAAACGCTGGTGGAAGCGCTGGTGATCGTAACGGTGGTGATCTTCCTGTTCCTCGGCAGCTTCCGCGCCGTGGTGGTGCCGGTCATCGCCATGCCGCTGTCGCTGATCGGCACCTTCTTCATCATGCTGATGCTGGGCTATTCGATCAACCTGCTGACGCTGCTGGCGCTGGTGCTGGCCATCGGCCTGGTGGTGGACGACGCCATCATCGTGGTGGAGAACGTGGACCGGCACATGCGCGAGGGCATGACGCCGTTCCAGGCCTCCATCGTCGCCGCGCGCGAGCTGGGCGGCCCGATTCTGGCCATGACCGTGGTGCTGGTGGCGGTATATGTGCCCATCGGCTTCCAGGGCGGCCTGACCGGCGCGCTGTTCACCGAGTTCGCCTTCACGCTGGCGGCCGCGGTGACGGTGTCCGGCATCGTGGCGCTGACCCTGTCGCCGATGATGTGCTCGCGCTTCTTCAACGCCGACATGGACAACAGCCCCTTCGTCCACGCCATCGACCGCACCTTCGAGCGGGTGCGCCACGGCTATCAGCGCTTGCTGCACAGCCTGCTGCAAACCTGGCCGGTGCTGATCGTGATGGGCGTGATCCTGATCCTGCTGCTGGGCCTGATGTTCAAGATGTCCAAGTCCGAGCTGGCGCCGGAGGAAGACCAGGGCATCGTGATGTCGCAAGTGGTGGGCGCGCCGACAGCGACGTCCGATCAGATGCAGACTTACGCCAACCAGGTGTTCCAGGTGGCCAAGGGCATGCCAGAATACGAGCAGATGTTCCAGATCACCGGCGTGCCGACCGTCAATGCCGGCATCGGCGGCGTGCTGTTCAAAGACTGGGGCGAGCGCAAGCGCAATGCGCACGAAATCCAGCTGGATCTGCAAGCCCGCTGGAACAAGATCGCCGGCGCGCGCGTGGCGGCCTTCCAGTTTCCGCCGCTGCCTGGCGCTTCAGGCTTGCCGGTGCAGTTCGTGATCAACACCACCGAACCGTTCGAAAACCTGAACCAGGTGGCGCAGCAGGTGCTGGACAAGGCGCGCGCCTCCGGCAAGTTCTACTTCATCGACGGCGACTTGAAAATCGACAAGCCGCAAGCCACGGTGCAAGTGGATAGAGACAAGCTGACCGCCTTGGGCCTGACCCAGCAGGACGTGGGCAATGCGCTGTCGGCGGCGCTGGGCGGCGGCTACGTCAACTACTTCTCCATCGACGGCCGCTCCTACAAGGTGATTCCGCAGGTGCAGCAGGTGGACCGCCTCAACCCCTCGCAATTGATGGACTACTACATCAAGACGCCGGCCAGCGGCGTGATCCCGGTCGGCACTGTGGCCAAGCTCAGCTATAGCGTGGTGCCGGAATCGATCACCCGCTTCCAGCAGCTCAACTCGGTGACCATCTCCGGCGTGTCCGGCGTGTCGCAAGGCGAAGCGCTGCAATTCCTGCGCGACACGGTGCAACAGGCTGCCCCATCCGGCTACAGCGTGGATTACTCCGGCCAGTCGCGCCAGTTCATGCAGGAATCCGGCGGCTTCCTGGTCACCATGCTGTTCGCGGTCATCATCGTATTCCTGGCACTGTCGGCGCTGTTCGAGAGCTTCCGCGATCCGGTGGTGATTCTGGTGTCGGTGCCGCTGGCGCTGTTCGGCGCGATGATGTTCATCTTCCTGGGCTTCTCCTCGCTCAATATCTACACCGAGGTGGGCTTGGTGACGCTGATGGGCCTGATCAGCAAGCACGGCATCCTGATCGTGGAAGTGGCCAATGAGCTGCGCAAAACCGGCCTGTCCAAGCGAGAGGCCATCGAACAGGCGGCATCCATCCGCTTGCGCCCCATCCTGATGACCACCGCCGCCATGGTGTTCGGCGTGATCCCGCTGGTGATCGCTTCCGGCGCCGGCGCCGCCGGCCGCTACGCCATGGGCCTGGTGATCTTCACCGGCCTGTCCATTGGCACGCTGTTCACGCTGTTCGTGGTGCCGGCGATGTATATGTTCATCGCCTCGCGCCGCGATGCCAAGCAAGAAGAGACCATCCCGGAGGAAGCGCCGCAGCTGCATTGAGCGCGCGCTTTGGGCTATGATCTGACGGCGGCCGTTTGGCCGCCGTTTTTCATTGCCCAGGCCCATGCCGAGATGGCCCCGTAGGGCGGAAGCCCGGCTCGCTGGGCGTTCCGCCGTCGCCGTCCATCAGGGCTTCCACAAGGGCTGTTCAAGCCAAGGCGCAACAACCCTGCCTAACCGAGGCTTACGCCCGCCACTCACTGTTGGAGTCCGCCATGTCTGCACCCTGCCCCACGCCCCGACTCACCGCCCTGCTGCTGGCTGGCGGCCAAGGCACGCGCATGGGCGGCGCGGACAAGGGTTGGCTGATGCTGGAGGGACAAGCCTTGGCCGAACGCGTGGCGGCGCGGCTTCGGCCGCAGGCCGAAGCGCTGTTGATCAGCGCCAATCGCAATCTGCAACGCTACGCCGCGCTCGGCCTAGTGATTGAAGACGCGCCTGAGTTCTCAGAGTGCGGCCCGCTGGCGGGTTTGGAGGCGGGTTTAAGAGCTTGCGCCAGCGATTGGCTAGTCACCGCCCCTTGCGACCTGCCCTTGCTGCCTGCGGATCTGGCCGCGCGGCTGATGGAGCCGCTGCTGCAAGGCGAGGCCCGAATCAGCGTGGCGCATTGCGCCGGCCATCCGCATCCGGTGTGCATGGCGCTGTCGCGCGGGCTGTTGCCGTCGCTGCAGGCTTATCTTCGCGGCGGCGGCCGCCGGGTACGTGAATGGCAGGCGTCGGCCGGCGCCGTCGCGGTGGCGTTCGACGACCTTCCGGAAGCCTTCAGCAATCTGAATCATCCGGAAGACCTGGCCAAGCTTGAGCAAGCCTGGCGGCAGCAAAACTAAGGCCCTTGCTCAGGCTTGAGCGTCGTCCGCCGTATATTCGACAAAACCGTTCTGCCGGCAGAAGCTCGCCAGCGTCATCCCCGCCTGGCGGGCGATATCCACCGCCAAGGACGTCGGCGCGGAGATGGTGGCAAGCAATGGAATGCCCATGCGCGCGCATTTGCGCGTCAGTTCGTAGCTGGCGCGGCTGGACATGAACACGAAGCCCCTGCCCATGTCTTCCCCATCCCGCGTCAGTTGGCCGATCAGCTTGTCCAGCGCGTTGTGGCGGCCGACGTCTTCGAACACCCGCAACACCTCGCCAGCCGGCGCGCACCAGGCCGCCGCGTGGACGCCGCCGGTCTCCTTCATCAACGCCTGCCAGCGCGGCAGCTCGCTCGCGGCGCGGGAAATCGCCGCCGCATCGGCGCGCATGCGCGGCGAGGATAGCCGCTCCGGCTGCAAATCCAGCAGGCCCAGGCTTTCTATGCCGCAAACACCGCAGCCGGTGCGGCCGGCCAGGCTGCGTCGCTTGTCCTTCAGCGCCAGGAAAGCCGGTTGGGCGATTTCCAGCCGCACTTCCGCGCCGCCGCAGACAAACTCGGCCTCGACATCGAAAATTTCGGCGGCGCGCGACACGATGCCTTCGGTCAGCGCGAAGCCGATGGCCAATTGCTCAAGATCAAGCGGCGTCGCCATCATCACCGCGTGGGAAATGCCGTTGAACACCAGCGCCACCGGCGTCTCCTCGGCTACGCGGTCCTGATCCGCCCGGCACTCTCCATCCCGGTGCCGCCTCACCGCCAACGCCGCCGCGCCGCGCTTTGCCTCGCTATCGCTTTTATCCATTCCCTGTCTCGCTTGATGCTTCATCGGGTAAACTGATCGCCCAGCCATCACGCCCATGCCATGACCGACCTTCCCGCTCTCGATCAGCTCGATCCCCAGCTCGCAGCCTTGCTGGCCCAGCTATGGCGCGCCGCCCAATCCGGCGATGCGCCCTGGTCGCTCGCCCGGCTGGCCAAACAATCCGGCCTGCGGATGAGCACGCTGCTGCGCAGCCTGAATCTGCTGCTGGAGGCGGAACTGGCTCAGGCGAGAATCGGCGAAAACAGCCGCGGCCGCGCCTGGCTGAGCGAACACGGCCTGGCTTGTTGCCAGGTCTGGTTTGGCTCAAACGCCTCCGGCTGACATTATCCCGCCCGATCCGCCGCGCGCGCCAGCGCGGCAACGCTTGTTTGCAAGGAAGTTGACCGCCATCAGCCGCCTTCCTTTATCCTTCACCCCTTGATCCAAAACAAAACCGGAACCCATCCGTTCAGCAGGAGCCGTCCCCCTATGAGCCATTCCAAGAACAGCGAACGCATCCAGCCTTACGCGCAGCCTGCGGGCGGCCTGGATTCGATCAAGAGCACCACCGTGTCGCTGCTCAAGGAAAAAGTGCCGGGCAACCGCTACAAAACGCTGTTTCACCAGAATCAGCCCGACGGCTTTGACTGCCCCGGCTGCGCCTGGCCGGACCGCGAACACACCTCCACCTTCGAGTTTTGCGAGAACGGCGTCAAGGCGGTGGCGGCCGAGGCCACCTCCAAGCGCGTAGGCGCGGACTTCTTCGCCCGCCATAGCGTGACGGAGCTGCTGGAGCAAAGCGACTACGAGCTGGAGCAACACGGCCGCCTGACCGAGCCGCTGGTTTACGACCGCGCCAGCGACCGCTATCTGCCGATAGCCTGGGACGACGCCTTCGCCCTGATCGCCCGGCATCTGAACGCCCTGCCCGATCCGGACCAGGCTTCGTTCTACGTTTCCGGCCGCACCAGCAATGAAACCGCCTTTCTGTTCCAATTGTTTGTACGCCTGTACGGCACCAACAACTTCCCGGATTGTTCCAACCTGTGCCACGAATCGTCCAGCCGCGCGCTGCCGCAGACGGTAGGCGTCGGCAAAGCCACGGTGATTCTGGAAGATTTCGAACACGCCGACACCATCCTGGTATTCGGCCAGAACCCGGCCACCAACCATCCGCGCATGCTGAACGAGCTGCGCGCGGCTGCCAAACGCGGCGCGACCATTGTTTCGATCAACCCGCTCAAGGAAAAGGGGCTGGACCGCTTCGCCAGCCCGCAGCACCCGCTGGACCTGGTGAACGGCGGCGCGCAGATCAGCTCGCTGTTCATTCGCCCGACGCTGGGCGGCGATTTCGCGCTGATCAAGGGCGTGGCCAAGCGGGTGTTGGAGCTCGATGACGCCGCCGTCTCCGCAGGCACGGCGCGGGTGTTGGACGTCGACTTCCTGGCTGAGCACTGCGATGGTTTCGAAGCCTTCACCGCCGATCTGCGCGCCGAAAGCTGGCCTGGCCTGGTTTCCGCCTCCGGCGTGCCGTTCCAGGACATCGACGCCCTCGCCCAGGTCTACGCCAAAGGCAAGGCAGTCATCTGCACCTGGGGCATGGGCCTGACACAGCACCGCGATTCGGTGGCCGCCATCCAAATGCTGTCCAATCTGATGATGATGCGCGGCCAGATCGGCCGGCGCGGCGCCGGCCTGTGTCCGGTGCGCGGCCACTCCAATGTGCAGGGCGACCGCACCATGGGCATAGAGGACAAGCCGACGCCGGCCTTTCTCGACCGCCTGGCCAAGGTTTACGATTTCGAGCCGCCGCGCCGCCACGGCCTGGACGCGGTGGAAACCATCCACGCCATGCTGGACGGCCGGGTCAAGGTCTTCGTCGGCCTCGGCGGCAACTTCGCCATGGCGACGCCGGACACGCCGCGCACTTTCGAAGCGCTGCGCAATTGCGAGCTGACGGTGCAGATATCCACCAAGCTCAACCGCAGCCACCTGATCCACGGCAAGGACGCGCTGATCCTGCCTACGCTGGGCCGCACCGAGATCGACCAGCAAAAAACCGGCGCGCAAGGCGTGACGGTGGAGGATTCGATGTGCATGGTGCACCTGTCCTACGGCATCAACCCGCCGGCGTCCAAGCTGCTGCGCTCGGAAACCGCCATCACGGCGGGCATGGCGCACGCCACGCTGGGCAGCGGCAAAGTCGCCTGGCTGGACTATGCGGATGACTATGCCAAAATCCGCGATGAAATCGCGCAAGCCATCGCCGGCTTCGACGACTTCAACGCCCGCGTGGCCAAGCCCGGCGGTTTCCATCTGACGCCGGCCTCACGCGAACGGCGCTGGCTCACCGCCAGCGGCAAAGCGCAGTTCATCGTCAACGCGCTGCAGCAAGACACCCCGATTTCCCGCGCACGCGCGCTGCACGGCGACAAGCTGATGGTGCTGATGACGGCGCGCTCGCACGATCAGTACAACACCACGATTTACGCGCTGGACGACCGCTACCGCGGCGTGTATGGCCAGCGCCGCGTGCTGCTGATACACCGCGACGACATCGCGAAGCTGGGCTTCGCCGACGGCGACAAAGTGGACATCTTCACGGTATGGCACGATGGCGTCGAACGCCGCGCCGACGGTTTCCGCCTGGTGGAATACGACATCCCGCGCGGCTGCCTGGGCGCTTACTTTCCGGAAACCAACCCGCTGATCCCGCTGGACAGCGTGGCCGACGTGTCCAACACCCCCACCTCCAAATCGGTCCCGGTGCTGCTGCGGCCAGCCGTCGCATAAGCCACGCCTGGCTAGGGGATCTCGGCCGGCCCGGCCACGCCGGGCGGCCGCCCTAACGCTCGAATGCCTCGCCCTCACGGGAAAGTTCGGCCAGCAATTCGCCCACGATGCGCTTGGCTTCGTCGAACTGCAGCCTCTGCACACACAGCGCCACTTGGTTCATGGCGGATTCATGGCGTCCCAGATCGCGCTCCAGCCAATCCGCCACCAAGTCCATCGCCTCCAGATTATTATCCTCCAGCAGGCCGCGCATTCTTAACAGGCTCTGGGGCTCAAGAACGACAGCCTGTTTTTCTCTGGGCTCTTCAGGAAGCGAGGCGATCAAATGCTCGGCGCTATCCGCCGCCAGCCTCGCCAAGGCCGTCAGATGGGCGGCGACGGCCAGTTCCCGCCTCAATCTGTCATCCGCCGCGCGCAACTGCTGCAACAGCAAGGCGGACTGCCGCGCCAATTCCAAGGCGCCCATGGTGGCCGCCGCTCCCTTGAGCGCATGCAGGCTGGCCATCAGTTCCGCCCAATCCTCTCTTTGCGCTTGCGAGACCATCAGTTTCAACAGGCGGTCGCATTCCGGGTAGAAGGCCGTCAATGCCGCGCGGTATACCTTGAGCTTGTTGCCAAAACGCCGCAGCCGAGACGACAGGGGCTCAATCAAGGCGCCATCCAACGCCCCGCCCAGGACCGGCTCTGGCTTAAGCTCGTGTTCCAGGCCGCACAATTGCAACAATTTGGCCACGACTTCATCGATGTCGATAGGCTTGCCGACATGATCATTCATGCCTGAGGCCAGACAGGCATCCCTATCGGCAGCGGAGACATTGGCTGTCATCGCCAGGATAGGCAGCTTGGAGAAACGCGCATCGGCGCGGATATGGCGCGTCGCTTCCATGCCGTCCATGTCCGGCATTTGCATGTCCATGATCACCACATCGTACGCCTCGCCCGACATCGTCACCCTGTCCACCCCTTGGCGGCCGCCCTCGGCCAGCGCCACCATCGCGCCTTCGGCGCTCAGCAATTCGGAAGCCACCTGGCGATTGAGCGGATTGTCCTCCACCAGCAATACCCGCATGCCGCCCAATCTCGGCCCCGCCGACGCCAGGGGCGGCATCAGCTCCAGCCCCGCCACGGCCCTCCCGATGGAGTCGACCAGCTGCTGCGGCGTAACGGGCTTGGTCAAGACATCGCAGAACGGCGCCAAGGGGCGGCGGGCGATCTCAGCCAGCACCTCGCGGCCGAAAGCCGTCACCATCACGATGATGGGAGCGTAGTCCGGCTCGGTTTCCTGCCGCACCTGCCGCGCCACCGCCACGCCGTCCAGGCCCGGCATCCGCCAATCCATCAGCACCACATCGTAACGCTGGCCCGCGGCCACCGCCTCCCGCAACAAGCGGATGGCCTCATCGCCGCCTTCGGCATAACCCGCCTGCCACCCCACCTGCGTGATGGTGTTGACCAGGATTTCGCCGGCGATGGCATTGTCGTCCACCACCAGCACCCGCATGTCCGCCTTCAATTCCGCCGGCGAAACGGCCAGCATCGCATCGCCAGTCATGCCGAAAGGCAATTCAAACCAGAAACGGCTGCCCTTGCCCGGCTCGCTTTCCACATGCAGGCTGCCGCCCATCAGCTCGATCAAGCGCTTGCTGATCACCAAACCCAAGCCCGTGCCGCCGAAACGCCGCGTAGTTGACGCCTCGGCCTGGGTGAAGCCATCGAAAATCCGCTCCAGCTGATCCGGAGCGATGCCGATGCCGGTGTCGATGATCTCGAAGCGCAAGGTGATTTCCGCCTCCCTGCGCGCCTGAAGGCTGAGCGACACCAGCACGTGTCCCTGTTCGGTGAATTTCAGCGCATTGCCGGCCAGATTGATCAACACCTGCTGCAATCGCAAACGGTCGCCATGCAGCATGGTCGGCAAGACCGGATCCATGCTGAACATGACTTCCACGTCTTTTTCGCCGTGATTGCCGGACAACACCACCGCCAGGTCGCGCATCAGCGCTTCCAGGTCGAAAGGATGCGGATCCAATTTGAGCTTGTCGGCGTCGATCTTGGAAAAATCCAGAATGTCGTTGAGCAATCCCAGCAGCGAGCGCGCGGCTTTCTGGGTTTTGTCCACATAGTCCCGCTGCCGTTCGTTCAGGCTGGTGTGCAGCAATAATTGCTGCAAGCCCAGCACCGCGTTCATCGGCGTGCGTATTTCATGGCTCATATTGGCGAGGAAACGGCTTTTGGCCACGCTGGCCTGCTCCGCCTGCTGTTTGGCCTTGAGCAGGTTGTCCTCGTAGCCGCGCTGCTCGGTGATGTCGCGATTGATGCCGGTGATGCGCAGCGCGCGGCCGCTCGCGTCCTTCTCCACCCGGGCGCCGGCTTGTATCAGACGGACCTGTCCATCCGGATAGACCACCCTGAAATTGGTTTCGTAGGGGATTTTTCCATCCAGTGCGTCGCGGACGATGCGTTCCGCCTCGTCCCGGTCATCGGGATGTATGCGCTCCCGCCAATGCCCGTAACCCAGCCCCTCGGCCTCCAGCGCTTCAGGCTGGCGGTAAATCTCGTACATCTTGCGGTTCCACTGCAGCTTATCCTCGAGCGGAGACCAGCTCCACACGCCCAGCCCCGCCATTTCCGCCGCCATCTGCAATTGGTCGCGCGCGGCAGTCAATTCGCTTTGCTGCCGGACTTGATCGGTAATGTCGATGGCGACCCCAAGATAGCCATGGATGCGGCCGGCCTCGTCGCGCATGGTTGTCACGACCAAAGACACCATCAATTGCTTGCCGTCCTTGCGGACATAGGTCCATTTCTGGCTGTCCACGCCATGGAGATTGGGCTCGTGCACAAAGATGTCGAAGCCTTCAATCGGCTTGCCGTATCGCGCGCTCAATTCGCGGCTGCGCGCCTCCACCTCTTCCGGTATATGGAAACGCTGCGGCGTGCTGACGCCGACCATCTCTTCCTCGCTATACCCCAGCATTCTGGCGGCGCCGCTGTTGTATAGGGTGATGATGCCGTGGGCGTCGGTGGCGATGATGGAAAACTCCGACGCGGCATCCAGCACATTTTCCAGCAAGCGGTTCAGCCTGGCCAATTCGGCGTCGGCCTGCCGCCTATCCGTACGGTCCGTGCTCAGCGCGATATAGCTCGTCGCCATGCCGTTTTGGCCCACGCCTGGGGCCAATACCGTATCCAGCCAGCGTCGGCCGCCATCCCGCGCCACCAGGCAGAGTTCGCCGCGCCACGCTTTATTGTCGCGCAGATGCGCGGCCACGCCCGCCCAGAAGCTGTCAGCATGCTGACTTTCATCCAACCATCCGGACTCGGGCAAGGCATCCTCGCCATAGCCCAAGGCCTGGCGGAACATCGCATTGCACTCCAGCAGACATCCATCCTCGTCCACCACCCAGTGCAACAGCTGTTCATTGACCGTTGCAAGCAGCCTCTCGACCTCCTGCTGGGCATGCTCCTGGCTGTGGCGGCTTTCCACCAACTCCGACACGTCATGGGCAATGGAGAAGAAACCCATCACTTCGCCATGGTCGACATCCGGCAGAAAGTGCGTCAACACATAACGCATCCGGCCATCCGGCTTGGGCAGCTCGCGCTGAAACGCCTGCGGCTCGCCGCGCAGCGCGCCTTCGATATGCGGCAGAATGGATTGATAGCGCGACTCGTCTAGCAAGTCGCGCAGCGAGGTGCCGATCAGCGATTCAGCCGGCACCCCGAACCAGTCGGTATAGCCATGATTGGCCACGCGATTGATCTGCTGCCTGTCCCAATAGCCGATCAGGGACGGCACGCCGTCCAGCACCAAATTCCAGGCATGCCTGGCGCGGCTCAGTTCGGCTGTCCTCTCCGCCACCAAGCCTTCCAGGGCGTCATTCCGCGCCCGCAGGCTGAGCTGGTCCGCCTCCCTGGCCTTGCCATGCCTCTCAGCCAAGCGCTTGCCCAGCCACAGGGCCAAGGCTGAACTGGCCAAAACGCCGCACAGCCCCGCCAGCCAGAGCCGCCACGCCCATCCCACTCGCCAATTCGGGCTAGACAGTACCGCCAACTGCCATCCTTCGCCCAAACCGGACAAGGGCGCCACAGCCTCTAGCTTGCTTGGACTCGCCTTGCCCATGCCGGCCCAGGAGATTTGGGCCAAGCCCAAATGCCTCAACTCGAGACGCATCCCATTCGGCAGGATTTCACCGCCAGGCAGCAAACTGCGAACCGGGACCTCAAGCGTCAGCCATCCCACGCCCTGGCGCATCCTGGCGTAGCCATCGCCCGGCGGCGGAGCGCCGCGGTAAACGGGCAGCCAGATGTCGGCGCTGCCCGCTCCCGCGAACGGAAAGATCAGAACGGCATGGCCATCGCGCATCGATGCCTGTATGAGCGCGCGCTGATCCGCCTTCATGCCGCTGAACGCCTCTACTGGAGACGCGCCAGCGCTCGGCGCCGGCCTGGCGACGAAGCCAGGACCCACGCTGGCGGATGCCGATTTGGGAAACCATAGGGCCAGTTGCCGCCGAACATGCTCAGGCGCCCCTCCGGCATCGATCACCCGGTCCAAGGTCCGCAACCAGGCAAGCTTTTCGGCATAGGCGGATTGCAATTGCTCAGAGGCGAGACGGGCCAGGCGGCTGGTCTCCACGCTCCGCTGCACCGCGTCCTCCCGCAGCAATTGGTTGATCAGCGCGGCGGTGCACAGGAGCCCGCCCAGCCAAAGCAGCCACGCCCATATCATGCCGCGGCCGCCCTTCAGGACGGCCAGTCTTGCTATCGCTTTCACGACGCTTCCCCTTGTAACGGCCATAAGCCGCAAAGCCGGGCGCCATGGCCCGGATCAATCGGCGGCCGACATGTCCGCATTCAGGCTCTGCTCCAACTCGCCCGCCGGCATCGGCCGTCCATATAGATAGCCCTGCATCACCCGGCAGCCCAGGCACAGCAGCGCCGACTCCTGCTCTGGACGCTCCACCCCTTCGGCCACCAGCTGCAATTCCAGTCCCTGCGCCATATTGACGATGGCCGCCACAATCGCCGCGTCGCTGCGGTCTTCCAGCATGTCGCGGACAAAGCTCTGGTCTATTTTCAGCACATCGATGGGGAACTGTTTCAGATAGGCCAGGCTGGAATAGCCGGTGCCGAAATCGTCGATGGCGATGGATACGCCCAAGGTCTTGAGTTCGCTCAGCACCTGCATGGTTTGCTGAACATTGGCGGCCAATACGCCCTCGGTGATCTCCAGCTCCAGCAGGCAGGGATCGAAGCCAGTTTCCGCGATGATGGAGCGCACCGTATCGGAAAAGCAGCCTTCGGCGATCTGCACCGCCGACACATTCACCGCCACTTTGAGCCTGCGGCCGGCATCCGCCCAACGTTTGCCGTCCAGGCAGGCTTGCCGCAGGATATATCGCCCCAGCGGCAGGATCAGTCCCGTTTCCTCCGCCAAGGGAATGAAAGCGCCCGGCGACACCACCTCTCCGGTGTCCTTGCGCCATCGCATCAGCGCCTCCACGCCCACCACCTTGCCGGACGGCGCCAGCACTTTGGGCTGATAGAAAGCGACGAAGCCGCCCTGCTCCGCGCCCATCCGGATATGGCGCTCCAGCGCCTGGCGGGTCAGCAGCGCCTCCTCGATTTCCGAAGAGAAGAAGCGGAAGCGGTTGCGCCCCTCCTCCTTGGCCTGATACATCGCCGCGTCGGCATGGCGATACAGCTCTTCTTGGTTTTGACTGTCGTCCGGGTAGACGCTGATTCCGATGCTGACCGACAGATCGAAGCGCCCCTCGCCCAGCCAGTAAGGCTCGGACAGGTTTTTCAACAGCCGGCTGGCAAACGCGCCCAGCGACTCGATGCCCGGCATGCCGCGTTTCAGAATGAAAAACTCGTCGCCGCCCTGCCGGCTGACGGTATCGCCCGGCTGCGCCAACTCCAACAGCCTTTTGGCGACCAATTGCAGCAGTTTGTCGCCGGTGGAGTGGCCCATGGCGTCATTGATGGTCTTGAAATGGTCCAGGTCCAGGATGAACAAGCCCAGCCGCTCGCCGACATGGGCCGCCTGCTGCAAGGCCTGCAGGGTTCTATCCTTCAGCAGCATCCGGTTGGGCAGATTGGTGAGGGCGTCATGATGCGCCATATGGCTCATTTTGACCGCCAGCGCCCTGGCCTCGCTGACATCATGAAACACGACGATGGCGCCTGACAGCCGCCCGGCGTGGTCCAGCACCGGCGATGCCGAGTCTTCGACCTCGACCAACCGGCCATCGCGCGTTTGCAGCGAGCAGTTCATCGCCATGCCCACCGCCCTCTGCTCGCTCAACACCAGGCGGACAGGGTTGTCGTGCACATGGCCGGAGTCGCTCGCCCGCAAGGGCATCACTTTTTCAATCGTCTCTCCCATCGCCTCGCGCGCTTGCCAGCCTGTCATCGCCTCCGCGATGGGATTGAGAAAGGTGACCCGGCCGGCGGTATCCGTCGCGATCACCGCGTCGCCGATGGAGTTGAGCATGATGCGGATGCGCTCCTTCTCGTCGCGCAGCGCCTGCTCCGCTCGGCGGCGCTCGGTCACATCGGTGATCAGCATCAAGAAACCCGGCTCCCCACTCGCTTGCGGACGGTGGACCAAGGCAGCCTGCCCGTAGACGACGCCCCCGTCGCGGCGGGTCAGGCACAAATCGAAGGCGCAATTGTCACCCCGTAGCACCGCGCCCAAATGGGGCTCCACTTCGCGAAAGTTCGCCTCTCCCAACACCTTGCGCAAATGCATGCCCAATATCGCCGCCGCGCCCAGGCCAAACCATTTGCCGTTCTGATCATTGCAGAACTCGTTGCGCAACTCGGCGTTCCAGCTGGCGACGAAAGCAGGCAGATACTGCAAGACATCTGCCATGTCCTGCCGCGCCCTCGCCAGTTGCCGGGTTTGATGGCGCAGATTGAGCTGGGTCTGGATGCGCGCGCGCGCGATCGGGACGTTCAGCGGCTTGAGCAGGAAATCCACGCCCCCCAGATTGAGCGCCTGCAGCTCATGGCCATCCTGGTCGTGCGAGGTGACGAAAATCACCGGGATATCCGCCAAGCCTGGAATCGTCTTGATTTCACGGCATACCGCGTAGCCATCCATGCCCGGCATTTCGATATCGAGCAAGATCAGATCCGGCACGATGCGGCGGGCGATCTCCAGCGCGGCCTGCCCGCTGGTCGCGAAGCGCACCTCTCCCAGGTCGCGCACGGCTTCGCGTATCACATGGATATTGCTCGCCATGTCATCGACAATCAGTATCTTGACCTGTTCTTGCAGAGTATCATTGAACATCTGGCATTCCTGGACCAAACGCATGCCGCGCCGGCATGCTTCCGGATCAATCGGTATGCAGCCCTCGAGGGACGGCAGGGACATGGATCAACTGAGCCATCGCTTTTAGGAATAGACTTCTCCGGAAGCAGCGACAAGGACCCGCCACCCTGTTTGCATCGCACCTGCAGCAAATTAATGGTAAGTACGTAGCCCTTGAGGACAATTGACCGCCAGAACTGGCGTCGAACGCGTCCAATCAAAACGTCGGAAAAGATCAGGAATGGCCGCGTGAAGCCCGCCTGAAATCCATAGGGAAGGGAAATTCAAAAACGCGCGCGACACGCGGCGAACAGAAGGGCGGCGGGATGCCGCCCAAGGTCAACGCCCGCGCTGGCGGACAGCAGCCTTCACCGCACCATCAGCGCGGACAGATTGCCATGGACTTTGCGCAGCAGGACGCGCAAACGCGCCGCCTCCTCTTCGCTCAAGCCTTGCTGCGCTTGGGCCTGCAATTCATCCCCCAGCGCCATCGCCGCAGTCAGCGCCTCATAGGCTGGCGGCAACAGTTCTATCTTATTGACGCGTCGATCCTGCGGACAGGCCACGCGCCTAAGCCAGCCAGCCGCCTGCATTCGATCGCACAGGGTTGCCACGCCCATCGGGGTCAGGTCCAGCCTATCGGCCAGTTCCGCCTGCGACAATGCGTCTTTGCCTTGATGCGCGGCCAAGGCGCCCAGCAAACGACATTGGGCCAACGATAGCCCCAGTTGCTGCCTGGCGCGTTGATCGAACACCCTGCCGTATAAACGCCCGGTGTCGCTCACCAGGAAGCCGAATCGCTCTATCAGGGTCAGTTTCATCACTCTGCTTATAGTAAGTTAGCTTATTATTTTTACAATAAAACGCCCCGCATGACCACCTCAAGGCCCTTGACTCTCCATACTGCCCCCCCCATTCCCTATCGATCAAGACATGCCCAAGCCGGCCATATCAAGCATGGAAAGTTCCCTTCGGAACCAATTTTCCCGTGCTAAAACGTAAAAACTGACCTAACGGCCAGCATCAACCATGTCAATTGCATTTGAACTTCCTCTCCCGCCTTGCATATCATTCCATCAGGGCATCCGCTCTTATTTCGATTAGGAACGAAACACAATGGCAACCGGTACCGTAAAGTGGTTCAACGATGCAAAAGGCTTTGGCTTCATCACGCCGGATGAAGGCGGCGACGATCTGTTCGCCCACTTCTCCGCCATCAACTCCAGCGGTTTCAAATCGCTGAAAGATGGCCAGCGTGTAAGTTTCGACGTCATCGCAGGCCCCAAGGGCAAGCAGGCCTCCAACATCCAGCCTGAATAAAGCGCCTTGGCATCGATGAGCAAAACCGGCCTTGGCCGGTTTTTTTGATCTCTCCGCAACCCGTCCCGCTTCAGCCCTCGACAGGCCATAACCACTGCCGCAACGGTTCGCCATCCCGCTCGTCGAGCAGTATCTCCCCCGCCTCAAAACCCAGCGAGCGAACCAGTCGAGTGGATGGCTGGTTTTGCGGATTCACCTGGGCCAGCACCATCCGGACCCTCCCGCTATCGCGCGCGATATCCAGCAATGCCAGCACCGCGCCCTTGGCTATGCCGCGTCCTTGCCAAGCAGGCGCCACCCCATAGCCGATCTCGACAATGCCCAGACAAGGCTCGCCCTTGAAGCCGCAGGAACCGACCACGCAGTCGGCCAGTGCCATGCAGTAAGGCAAGCACCATGCGGCATCCCCGCCTTGATCCATTTGTTCGAACCCCCGCAGCAGCACTTCTGCGGGCGGCAAGGCGCCAACCGCGCTGCGCAGGCCCAAGGCAGAGGCCTCGCCGGCGGCCAGCCACTCGCGCCATTGACGGATAGACGCTGGCTCCAGCACCACCCGCCGCATGTCCGCGGCCGGCTCAATGATAATCGACATGCGCAATTTCTTTTTTCAAGTGCGCGCCGTCATGTTTTGCGCATGACCTTGCGCATATTGCGGGCTGCTTTCAGGGGAGTGGCGGATAGATTGGTCGCGGCGAAATGGCCCGCTTGCCTGGACGCCTTGGACATCGCCGCGCCGGAGGCATAACCAAGCTCGAGTGCCTGGCGCATCACTGCGATGGGCGGGTGATCGGGCAATTGCTGCTGGATACATCGCCCCATCTCGGCCCACATTTTTTCCGTGGCCAGCATCAAGTCGCGCTGGGTATCCGCCTGCGCCTGCCATACAGAGGCGCCCACCAGCAGATTGCCGTCTATCCTGTCGTCCAGCTCGCCCTGCGTCATCGGAAAGCCTGGCACAATCGACGACAGCCAGCTGCGACAGACATCCTCCTGCACCTCCAACCAGCGGCGCTGACCCCTTTCCACCGCGCCGCAATACGTTTCCACCGCACCGACTATCCAGCTGGCCATGTGGCCTCCTCTAGCTTGGCGCAAACGCGCCGGGATCTGTCATGGGCTGGGGACAGGGCAGTTGCCATACCGACCTCAACTCCCGCAGCAGGGTTTCCAGCACCGGATCGCCCGCCCGGTCCGCCGGATAAACAAATTGTAAATCCGCGCGCTTGCTCACATCCGGCGCCAACCAAATCTTGCCGGCGTCCTGCCAGGGCTGGGCGTCTTCATCTCGGATCAGCGCCGCGCCGACGCCGGCGGCCACCAGTTCCAGCATAACCGACAGGTGGTCGCACTCGGTCACTTTCTTCGGCGAGATATTCAATTCGCGCCAGAGTTCCGAGGTGATCTTGGACAAGCTGGAGAATTGCGAGATGCCCAGCCAGGGCAGCTTGCCCAAATCCTTGAGCTTGCCTTCGCGCAGCTGCCCCGCCCAGGCCACGGGCAGCGCCACGCGGAAATTCAAGGTTTGCAGCGGCACCGTGCAGACGTTCATATAGGGATTGCGGCCGAGAAAGAAGCCCGCGTCCAGTTCCTTTTTGCGCACCAGATTCAAGACATCCACCGACACGCCATGCGTCAGCTGCACTTCCAGCAAGGGATAGCGCTCCACCAGCGCCGCCACCCAAGGCCCCAGCTTCAGGATATCGGGCATCAGCGTCACGCCGATTTTAGCCGCGCCGGCCAGTTGGCCTTTCAATTGTTTGGCATGATGAATGATGTCTCGCGCCGCGCCGAGCACGCCTTGCGCCTGCGGCAGCAGCTCCTGCCCTGCCCGAGTCAGGCTGACGCCGCCGGCGTTGCGCTCGAACAGCTGCATGCCCACCTCCTCCTCCAGCGCCTTGATCTGGGCCGTCACCGCCGGCTGCGATAGATGCAACAGTTCGGCTGCCTGCGTCAAGTGGCCCTGCTGAGCCACGGTGACAAAGGTCCGCAACTGGTAGATTTCCATGTTCTCCCCTGTCTTTAAAGACTATTTTTTGAATTCGGCAGGATGATGCCAAATGCAGTCTAGGCTAGCACAGGGCCCGCAGGCAAAACAAAGCCGCCCGGCAGAACATGCTGACGGGCGGCTGACAGGATCGACGCGTCAGGGGCGTCGATCAGTCGTCCTCATCCTCCTGCGCCCAGCTCGGCGCGCGTTTTCCGATGAAGGCGGACACGCCTTCCAGCTGCTCGTCGCCGCCCACCAGGCCCAGCGTGGCCGCGCGCTCGCGCTTCAGATGCTCATCGAGTGACAGATTAGGGCTGTCCTCAATCAGCTTGCGCGCCACCGCCACCGCGCCAGGCGCCTGCGACGACACCTTGTTGGCCAGGCTCACGGCCACGATCTTGGCGAAACCTTGATCCACCACCTCTTCGATCAGTCCGATTTTCAGCGCCTGCTCCGCGCTGACCACCTCGCCGCCCAGGATGATGCGCTTGGCCCAAGACACGCCGACCTTGTCGGCCAGCGTCTTGGTGCCGCCCGCCGCGGGGATCAGGCCCACCTTCGTCTCAGGCAGCCCCAGCTTGGAGCCGCGTTCGGCGATGATGTAATCGCATACCAGGGCGCATTCCAGCCCGCCGCCCAAGGCGTAACCATTGACAGCCGCCACGGTCACGCCGCGATAATTGCGTATGGCCTGCAGGGCATCGGCGAAAGCCTGCAGCACGACATCCGCCGCTGCCTTGTCACCCGAGGCGAATTGCTTCAAATCCGCTCCGGCGGAAAAGTACGCGTCGCCGGCGCCGGTAATCACCACCGAACGCACGCCGTCATCAGCATTCAAATCCCGCAGCGTCGCCGTCAGCTCTTTCAGGCTTTCCGTCGTCAACAGGTTCGCAGGCAGATTGGAAAGGGTGATGATGGCTGACTTGCCCAGCCGTTCAAGTGTCAAATACCTGGCCATATTGTGTTCCTCATGTATCCCCATCTATCTTCGTTCAGTCCGCCGCGCTGGCGGTATCCAGCGAGCGGGCTGTGACTTCTCCATCACGGTAAGGGTATCGACGCAGCCCTTTACGTATCGCCATGAGCAAAACGCAAGCCGCGCCAATCCGTTACATTCTCATTGCAAACTGACCTTTTGGCCAGTAGGCGAAACAATTATATCCAACCTTTTTTGTAGAAGGATTGTTTCGATAATGCCAAAAAGAATCGGCGAGCGACATGGCCCATCCGCACGGCAAGCCCAGACGCGCAAACCGTAACTTCGTCATGCCACTCTGTTACCATAGAGCTTTCATGGTCGAATTGCGGCATGATCGAAAGCAATTTCTGGATTCTGCTGGCCGCCGGCTTGCTGGGCGGCGGCCACTGCGTCGGCATGTGCGGCGGCATCGTCGCCGCACTCACGCTTAATCAGCCGGCCGGCGCCGCTCGCTGGACAATACTGGCGGGCTACAACCTGGGCCGGATCGCCAGTTACGCCTTGATCGGCGCGCTGCTGGGCGGCCTGGCCGCCGCCGGGCTCAGCCTGGCGGATTCCCACCCCTTCCAACTTGGTCTTTACGCGCTGGCGAATCTGATGCTGGTGGCGATGGGCCTGTATCTGGCCGGTCTGACCGGCGCCATCGTATTGCTGGAAAAAATCGGCCAGCCGGTTTGGCGCAGATTACAACCGCTGCTCGGCCGCATGCTGCCCATCCGCAGCCCGGCTTCAGCCCTGGCCGTCGGCGCCGTCTGGGGCTGGCTGCCCTGCGGCCTGGTCTACAGCGCCTCGCTGTCGGCGCTGGCCAGCGGCTCAGCCTGGCGCGGCGCGGGGCTGATGCTGGCTTTCGGTCTGGGCACGCTGCCTAATTTACTGCTGATGGGGGTGTTCGCGGACAAACTGCGCCGCTGGATGCAACAACGCCCAGTTCGGCTGGCTGCCGGACTGGGCGTAGCGGGCTTGGGCGCCTGGCGGCTGCTTCAGCTGCTTATTTGAACGACCTCAGGATGGTCTCGACATTGTAGCGCACCAGCTGCAGATAGCTGGCGGCCGGGCCCTTGGGGCCGGACAGCGCATCGGCGTACAACTCGCCGCCGATCTGCACCTTGGCCTCGTTGGACAGCTGCTGCAGCAAACGCTTGTCGCTCATGTTTTCCATGAAGATGGACTTGACGCCCTCTTTCCGCACCTGGCGGGTCAGTTGAGCCACGCCCTTGGCCGATGCCTCAGCCTCGGTGCTGACGCCCTGGATCGCCAGCACCTTCAGCTGGTAGTGCTCGCCCATATAACCGAAAGCATCATGCGAGGTCAGCATCTTGCGCTTGGCGACCGGCACGGTGGCGAATTGCTTCTTCGCCCAGTCATCCAGCGTTTGCAGCTTGGCGGCGTAATCGGCGGCGCGGCGCTGGTATTCGGCCTTGCCTGCCGGATCGGCCTGGATCAGGCCGGCGCTGATGTTCTTGATATAGGTCTGCACGCGCGAGGGATCATGCCAGGCATGCGGATCGACATCGCCGTGATCGTGGCCGTGCTCGCCTTCAGCGTGCTCTTCAGCCGGCGCTTGGCGCGTCTTGATGCCTTTGGACGCCACCACGGTCACGCCGCGGAAATTGGCCGCCTTGTCCAGCCGCGACATCCAGCCTTCCAGGCCCAGGCCATTCACCACCAGCACCTTGGCGGCGGACACTTTTTTAATGTCGGCCGGCGAAGGCTGGAACACGTGGGCGTCCTGATCCGGCCCCACCAGCGACACCACCTCCACGCGGTCGCCGCCGATTTCGCGGGTCATGTCGGCGATGATGCTGAAACTCGCCACCACTGGCACCTTGGCCAGCGCGAACACCGGCATGCCCAGCAACAGCAGGGCGCCAAACAGCTTCTTCATACTTTTCCTCTCCTCAGGATTCCAAATGGCGGGCGCGGATATAGCGCGGCAAGGCGCCGCCCACCGGCGCGAACAACAAAGACAGCAGATAAACGACACCGGCCAGCAAAATGATGGCGGGGCCGGACGGCAGCTCGAAGTGATAGGACAGCAACAGGCCGCCCAGGCCGCTGAAGAAGGCGATGGCCACCGCCAGCGCCAGCATGGCCTCGATGCGCTCGGTCCACAGCCGCGAGGTGATGGCTGGCAGCATCATCAAACCCACCGCCATCAAGGTTCCCAGCGATTGAAAGCCGGCCACCAGGTTCAGCACCACCAGCATCAGGAACAACAGATGCCACCAGGCGCCGCGCGCGCCCACCGCGCGCAGATAGACCGGGTCCAGGCTTTCCAGCAGCAGCGGCCGGTAGATGATGGCCAGCGTCAGCAGCGTGACCGTGGCGACGCCGGATACCAGGTACAGCGCGGCGTCGTCCACCGCCAGCACCGAACCGAACAGGATGTGCATCAGGTCGACATTGCTGCCGCCCTTGGACACCAGCAGCACGCCCAGCGACAGCGACAACAGATAGAAGGCCGCGAAGCTGGCGTCTTCCTTGATGCTGGTGAAGCGGGTGGCCAAGCCGGCCAGCAAGGCCACCAGCACGCCGGCGAAGAAACCGCCCAGGCTCATCGCCGGCAGGCTGAGGCCGGCGAACATGAAGCCGATGGCCGCGCCGGGCAGCACCGCATGGCTCATCGCGTCGCCCATCAGGCTCATGCGCCGCATCACCAGGAACAGGCCGATAGGGCCGGAACCCAGCGCCAGAGCCAGGCAACCGGCCAAGGCGCGGCGCATGAAGCCGAACTCGACAAACGGCGAAACCAATAAATCGTACAAATGTTGCATCAGGCTCTCGCTCCATCCAGGCCGCAAACCGGCGCCTGGGCCTGCCAGTGGGCGGCGGTTTCCACCGCGCGCAGCAGATTGTCGTCCGTCAATACCGCGCCGGTGCCGCCCCAGGCGATCACTTCGCGCGCCATCAGCAGCGTGTTGGGAAAGTGCGTTTTCACCTGCATGGCGTCATGCAGCACCGCGATCACGGTGCGCTTTTCCTCGCGCCAGCGCGCTACCAGCCGCAGCAAATCCTCGGTGGTTTTGGCATCCACCGCGTTGAAGGGCTCGTCCAGCAGAATCACCCGCGCATCCTGCACCAGGATGCGGGCGAACAACACCCGTTGAAACTGGCCGCTGGACAGCGCCGCGATCGGCCGCAGCGCGAAGTCGGCCAGGCCCACCTGCTCCAGCGCGGCCAGCGCGCGTTCAATGCCGGCCTGCGGAATCTTGCCGAACGGGCCGGTGCGATGCCACAAGCCGGTGCCGACCAGCTCCAGCACGCTCACCGGCATGCTGCGGTCTATCTCCGCCTGTTGCGGCAGATAGGCGATGTCGCCGCGGCGATGGCCGTTCAGGTCCACATGGCCGGAATCCGGCGTCAGCGCGCCTATCATGGTTTTCAGCAAGGTGCTCTTGCCCGCGCCGTTCGGGCCGAAGATAGCCGTGGCATCCCCCTCGGCGAAACGGCCGCTGATGTGATGCACCGCCGGATGGCGCTGATAGGAGACTGTCAGATTGTTCAGAATGATGCTCATGCCAGCTCCTGCAAAGCCCACCACACCAGCAGCCACAAGCCGGCCAAGGGCAATAACGCGAGCAGCACGCGCTGGCCGGCAGACATCGCCAGCAGGCTCAGCGGCGCTCGCAGATTGGCGGCGGTGAGATGCTGATGCGGCGGATGGGCATGGTCGTGGCCATGCTCATGCTTGTGTTCGCCGCTCATTCCAGGCACTCCTTCAGCCAGGCTTCCACTTGCTCGGCTGCAAACGCCGGCGCGATCAGCTCGAAACGGCTGTCGCGCCGCCAGGATACCTGGGCCGCGCCCCACTGCCCTGCCGCCCAGTTCAACCATACCCAGCTGTCCAGCACGCGGAACACGCCCTTGGCGCGCACCAGGCCCGGCACTTTCTTCGGCAAGTCGTCAAAGAAGCGGGTCAAGCGCTCGCCGTCGAAATTGAGTTCGGGATCGAACGTCCAGCCGGCCGATTGCCAAGCGCTGCTATTGTCCGGCAGCGCCGCCGGGCGGTAACGCGGCTTGGCCGCCAGCTCGGCGTCCAGCCAGGACACGTCCAGTTGCCCCTCGCGCACTTCGCCCACCAGCGATTTGGGCGGAAACAACGCCGCCGCCTGCGCGCGGAAGGCTTCCATGGTCGGGATGTCGGCAGTGTCTATCTTGTTGGCCACCAGCACGTCGGCGATGGAGATCTGGTCGCGGTACAAAGGCTGGCGGTGGTAATCGGGCTGGATGAACTGGCGCGGGTCCACCAGCGTCAGCACGGCGGCCACTTCCAGCGCCTCGCCCAGCGGCTTGGCGCGCAATTCGTCGATCACCCCGGCGGCGTGAGCCAGGCCGCTGGCCTCGATCAACAGGCGGTCGGGCTTCTCGCGGCGCAGCAGCGTGGCCACGGTGGCGGTCATTTGCGGGCCGGCCACGCAACACAGGCAGCCGCCGGCGATCTCGGCCACCGCCAGTTCGTCGTTGAGCAGCGCGGCACCGTCGATGCCGACTTCGCCGAACTCATTGACGATGACCGCCCACTTTTCATGCTGTGGACGGTTGGCTATCAGATGGCGCAGCGCGGTGGTCTTGCCCACGCCCAGAAAGCCGGTAAACAGATTGACTTTGGTCTTGTTCATGATTTTTCAGGTTCAGGCGGCACAGGACTGGCAGCGTCCGGCCAGCACCAGGTTTTGCGGGCTGAGCGCAAAGCCGGCGGCTTGCGCCATCTCGCGCAGCCGGGCCAGGCCGCTTGCGGCGTCCACTTCGTTGACGCGGCCGCATTGTTCGCACACCAGGATCAGGCTCTCGTGCTGGCAATCAAAGTGCTCGCACACGATGAAGCCATTCAACGCGTCCACCTTGTGCAGCAGGCCATGCTCCACCAGGAAGTCCAGCGCGCGGTAAACGGTGGGCGGCGCGGCCGAGCCGCGCTGCTGCTGCAGGTCGGCCAGCACTTGGTAGGCCTTGACCACGCCGCTGCGGCTCAGCACCAGCTCCAGCACTTGGCGGCGCAAATCGGTGAGTTTGCTGCCGCGCGCGGCGCAATGGCGCTCGGCGGCGGCGAGATAAGCGATGGCATCCATGATTAAGCGATGGCGTAATGAATACCAGATGTTACTGTATAACATCACAAACTCACAACCATGAAAAAAACAGGGTTTCTTGGGAACGCCCAGCCCCCTCGCCTGTCATAGCTATTTTTTGCCCTGAAAAGTGGAAATTTAGATGAAAAATATCCTGATCGGCGCCTGTTTAGCCGCCTTCGCCGCCCACGCCTTCGCCGCCGACCCCATCAGCCAGCGCAAGGAAGTGTTCAAGCAATACAAGCCGGTGGTCGGCGCCATGGGCAAAATGGTAAAGGGCGACACGCCGTACAATAAGGAAGAGTTCGCCAAGCTGGCCGGCAAGCTGGATGAGCTGTCGCAGCAACCCTGGCAATATTTCACTCCTGGCAGCGATGCAGGGAAAACCGATGCCAAGCCGGAAATCTGGAGCAAGCCAGCCGATTGGCAAAAGGCCGTCGACAACCACAAGGCCGCCACCGCCAAACTGAAACAAGCGGCGCAAACCGGCGACCTGGCCGCCATCAAGAAGCAATTCGCCGACACCAGCCAGACCTGCAAAGCCTGCCATCAATCTTTCCGCAAAGACTGATCCCGCCATCTTGGGCCGCTCGCCGGCCCATTACGCTCGCATCATGGATATAATCGGCAGGCCGCCCCACCGCGGCCGCATTGATCCACCTCTTGCAGAGTGACCATGAAAACAATCCTCACCGCGCTGCTGCTGGCAGCCATCGCCATTCCGGCCGCCCAAGCCGATACGCCCGCAGAAATCCGCAGCAAAGCCTTCAAGAAAATGTTGCTGACCTCTTTCGAACCGATGGGCATGGCCGTGCGCGAACGCGCGCCCTACAACAAAACCCAGTTCGAACAGCAGGCTGAAGCATTGAAAACGCTGGCCGCGGAGCCGTTCAAGCATTTCCCGGCCGGCAGCATCAGCGACAAGAGCCGCGCCAAGCCGGAAATCTGGAGCCAGCCCGCCAAATTCCAGGCTGATCGAGACGCCTTCCTGAAGTCCGTCGACGAGTTGGCCGCCACCGCCAAGAGCGGCGATCTGGCCGCCATCAAGAAGAGCTACGGCCAAGTGGCGCAGAGTTGCAAGACCTGTCATGACGCCTTCCGCGGGCCGGAGAAGTAAACCCAAGCCGCCGCGCGCCGCCAGCCCAAACAAAAAGCACCGTCATCCAGACGGTGCTTTTTCATTCGACGCGCCAAGAACGCGCCCCCGCCGCACGAGAACGTTAGCCGGCTCAGCGCAACAGCGCGAAGTATATTCCGCCGGCCGACAACAGCAGCGCCGCCAGCGCCAGGGCCCCGTGCGCGAAATGCAGCTTGGGCTTGTCCCCGGCCATTTGCTTGTAACCCGTCAGCATCGGCCGCACCAGGTTCTGCTTTTTCACCACCCGGTACAGGATGATGGCCGTCACATGCAGCGCGATCAGGCCCAGCAAGCCATTGAACAACAGCTTGTGCACGCTGGTGAGCGACTCCGCCAGCGAGCCGTCGATATGCTTGGCCAGCGGGCCATCGTATAGATAGCTGTCCACATCGGCCGAAAACAAGCCCGTTCCCACCTGCGCGAGCAGCGCCAGCAACATCGCCACCACCATCCAGCCGCCCAGCGGATTATGACCCGGCGCTTCGCGCTCCGGCATCTCGCCCTTCAAATAGCGCAAGATCGCGCGCGGCCCGCGCACGAAATTGGAGAAGCGCGCGGTCTGGCTGCCCACCACGCCCCAGATCAAACGGAACACCAGTAATGCCGCCAGCGCCACGCCGCAATAGATATGGTATTGCAGCCAGTCGCCGCCCTGCTCCGCGCAAAACCACATGCCGGCGAACAGCAAAACCAGCGTCCAGTGAAACAAGCGCGTCGGCGCATCCCATATCTTCACCTGCTGAGACATCCTTTAACCCTTTCCCTATCCTGGACATCCGTCCATTTTGCCGCATTCACCGCCATGGTCCAAGATGCCGGCCCGCTATTTCATCAATAAAATGGACAATCCACCGCCATTTGACCGCAAATTCGGTTAAGATAAATTCCGCACTCCAGCCTGGCGACGCCATCGTCCCGCTGGAGCCGTTTTTTTTCCGACGCCCCGCGCGTCGTCTTTTACCGTGTTGGAGACTTAGTCAAATGACGCAAACCGCCCTTCTTCAGGATCTGGAGGCCCGTGGCCTCATCGCGCAAACCACCGATATGGCTGCGCTGCAAGAACTGCTGAACAAGGAATCGGTTACGCTTTATTGCGGCTTCGACCCCACCGCGGACAGCCTGCACATCGGCAGCCTGGTGCCCATCCTGATGCTGAAGCGCTTCCAGCAGGCCGGCCACCGCCCGGTAGCCCTGGTCGGCGGCGCCACCGGCATGATCGGCGACCCCAGCTTCAAGGCCACCGAGCGCAAGCTGAACACCCCGGACGTGATCGAAAGCTGGGTGGATAAGATCCGCAAGCAGGTGGAACCGTTCCTGTCCTTCGAAGGCGGCAATGCCGCGCTGATGGCCAACAACTACGACTGGTTCGGCAAGATGAACGCGCTGGAGTTCCTGCGCGACATCGGCAAGCACTTCTCGGTCAACGCCATGATCAAGAAGGAAGCGGTGCAGCAGCGCATCGCTCGAGAGGATCAAGGCATCTCCTACACCGAATTCTCCTACAGCCTGCTGCAAGGCTACGACTTCGCCGAACTGAACACCCGCCTGGGCTGCCAGCTGCAGATCGGCGGCTCCGACCAGTGGGGCAACATCACCGCCGGCACCGATCTGACCCGCCGCCTGAATCAGACCCAGGTATTCGGCCTGACCATGCCGCTGGTGACCAAGGCGGACGGCACCAAGTTCGGCAAGACCGAATCCGGCACCATCTGGCTGGACGCGAAGAAAACCTCGCCGTATGCCTTCTACCAGTTCTGGCTGGGCACTGCCGACGCCGATGTGTACAAATTCCTGCGCTACTTCAGCTTCCTGTCGGTGGACGAAATCGCCGCCATCGAAGAAGCCGACAAGACCCGCGAAGGCAAGCCGGAAGGCCAACGCATCCTGGCCGAGCAGGTGACCGCGCTGGTGCACGGCCAAGCCGCGCTGGAGGCCGCTCAGCGCATCACCCTCAGCCTGTTCAGCAACGACCTGTCCAGCCTGACCGCCGACGACTTCGCCCAACTGGCGCAAGATGGCCTGCCAACCATCAAGCTGGACAAGAGCGCCAGCGGTCTGATCGACGCGCTGGCCGCCGGCGGCCTGGCCAAGTCCAAGAGCGAGGCGCGCACCTTCATCCAGAGCGGCGCGGTCAGCGTCAACGGCATCAAGGTGGACAGTCTGGAACACGCCATCGACGACGGCGAACGCCTGTTCGGCCAATACTCGCTGCTCAAGCGCGGCAAGAAACTGTACGCCCTGGTGGACTGGCAATAAGCCACTCCCGCCACCAAATGAAAAGCCCGTCGCATGGACGGGCTTTTTTGCTGCTCGGCAAACGCGCTCAAGCGACGCTGAACGCCTCTCCAGTGGCGAAAAAAGCGCCGCCGGCGATGTAATGCAAGCTGCGCTTGGCCGGATCGTCGTCGAAATGCCAATGCCCGGCGCTGAACAAATCCTCATCCGCCTGCGCCGCCACCACCTCGCCGATGAATAGATCATAACGCTGCTGGTTATGCGGTTCCGGCACGATCTTGCACTCCAGATAGGCGATGCAGCCCGCCACGCGCGGCGCGGCCAGTTTTTGCGCCAGCGCCTCCTGCAGACCGCTGGCGGCGAACTTGTCCTCGTCGCGGCCGCTTTCGCTGCCCACCCTCACCACTTGAGCCGCCTGAGCGCGGCACGGCACATTCAAGATGAATTCGCCGCTAGCCTCCATCAGCTCGCGGGTATAGGTGGATTTGTCTATCACCACCAGTACCTTGGGGGGATCGAAATCCAGCGGCATCGCCCAGGCGGCCGCCATGACATTGCGCTTTCCCGCCGCGGCGCTGCTGACCAGCACCGTTGGGCCATGGTTCAGCAGACGATAGGCCTTGGCCAGTTCGACATCCTTCAACACTGCGCGCTCCCGACTATTTCGAAAACGCTATTCTAGCAAGCCGCCATCAATGCGCCATGCCGCCGGACAAATGGCAAAGGCGCTGCTGCAAGCGGGCATCCTGGGCGAGGATGTCTTCAAACAATTTGCTGCGCGAAGCGATGTGATGGCCAAAGCGCCAGTCTCGCAACAAGGCGATTCCGAGGTCGAAAAACTCAGGCTCCAGTTGGAATAGCCGGCGAATATCGAACGTTCCGCCCACTTGCAGATCGGTGGCCAGCTGCAACAACACGCTGGTTTGCTCAGGCTCCGAGCTCATTGCCAGCAATTGACGGATTCGTTTGGCCGCGTTCACGTCTATTCCACAATAAAAATGACATAAAAATGTATCATGGAATTAATTTACTCGTAACTTATTTTTCGTTAGGTCCTTATAACAAAAAAAGGCCCGGTTTTGACCGGGCCATTTGCCATTATCCTCAAGCACAAAGACAGAGGAGATGTCATCGTGATGACAGTTGCGTTATAGAACAGTGATTGCTGCAGTGCAAGAGACTTCTTTTAGAAAATGTACATCGGCCCCGTGCCCTTGGGATTGCCGCTGCCGACGAATCCGACAAATACGCTGCGGCCATAAAAGAATGGCAATCCCCAGTCAAAATAAGCGGAGAAATCGCCGGTGATGGGGGCGCCGATACTTGGGAAGGCCGAAAAGGAGGAATTGATATTCAAATATTGCGCGCTGATCAAGCTGAAATTCACCACGCTGCTGACGCTGCCGCTAGACAGCGTGGCGCTCAGATTTTGTTGCGACGCCGGACAATACCATGTGCCTCCCCCAAGGCTGCAAGTCGTGATGCTGGAATCGTTGAAATACAGAATATTTGATCCGCTATCAATGAAGCTATTGTAGCTCTGCCCCTTGTAAGAGGTTTGAATAGAATAGACCAAGCCGTCGTATGTCAATGGAAAGGCTTGCGCGCCGCCAGGAATCGCATTGTCTGTTTGCGTAGCGATGCCGAAGGTCAATGTCCCCTGCGCGCTCGAGGCGCCGGTTGCCGCGATGGAGGGCAACTGCAACAGCACGCCATTATTATCCGCGGCGAAAGCGGAGACCGGGTTTGTCACCTGTTTAGCCAGCGGCGCGATGCTGGGCTGGCAAGTCGCAGCGGTAGCGCATCCATAATAGGTGCCATTATTGGGATCGCCGACACAACCGGTTCCGCAGTCTTGCTTGCTCACGCCAACGCCGAGGATGCCATTGGCGCCCAGGTCTTGCAGATCGCCCTCGTTCGTCAATGTGGCGCCGCCGCTGGACTGGCAGCTCGCGGGCACCGTGGAGAAGTTGGGATCCGAGATTATCTGAATCGGAACACTGCTGGCTACTTCTCCCGCCATGCGAACATCCGCCAGCTGGACCGACCCCCACGTATAGCCATCGGCGAATTGCGCGCACTCAAGCAACGAGCGGCTGCCGACTGTCTGAACGCTCAAAGAAGAGGCTAATGTGCTGTTCAAAACCGACGACAACACTCGCAAACCGCTGGAGCCGGTATCGACCAAGACATGGTCTATCGTCTGGCAATTGCTGGTGCTGTTCGGCTGGCAGATCGTGACCGAAACATAGGGGATGTTCAGTTGTCCCGTCGCGCCGCTAGGCCCGCTATCGACCGTCATCACCACGCTATTGCCGGTGCTGGAAGACGAAGAGGACGATGAAGATGATGAAGATGATGAGCTGGAACTGCCGCTTGAAACCGAGCCGACATTCCCCCCTCCTCCGCCCCCGCAACCCGCGATCAATGCGCACAGCGCCAGCAGGCTGAATAGAATCTTTTTCATAGCGCCCCCTGCTTCAGCTGAGCGGGCGTCACCCCCGCCGGCAACAGCGTCTTGTCATAGGCCATGCCTTGAAAGGAGCCCATCCGGCCATAAGAATGGATGACGAGATTGCCGACCTGCTCCGCCAGCACATTCAATCCCTTGCCATTCTGTCGCTGAGCCTGCAGATAGGCCGGAAAATATCCCGCCAGCAGCGATTTCAGATCCGGCAATCTCTTGCCCTTCCAGGAAACCGCAAAAACGATGCCATTGGCTGCGACGTACTCGCGAATCACGCAGCCCGTCGCATCCTGGCTTGTTTGAACGCTATAACTGGCGGAAGCGCCGGAGAAAGGCATTGTCGTCTGCGGACCGGCAGACGCCGGCGCGCTGGGCGACAACCCCAAGGCCGCATGCGCCAAGGTTGGAAATAGAAAAACCCATCCCCACCAAGTTCTTGTCCTCATATCACCTCCCCTTTCGTCAAAGCCATCCGCCAGACAAACTTGCTTGTTCTATTCACACGACAATATGACGAGGAAGCCCCCTCTTAACGATGCTGACAAAGTCTCATTCGCCTTGCAACAGCGTTGCGACACGCTGGCAACACTTCATCGCAAGCGCCGGCTCTCACGCTACATATTTGCCCATATCAGCTTAGGCTACAAGAATACTGTTAGCGCTTCGTTTACCAGGTGTTAATAAAAAAGCGGGAGGCTAGCCTCCCGCTTTTTGATGGCAAAGCGCGGCCGCGCCGCGACAATATCAATCAATAAGTCATTTCATCGTGGCGCGTGTCCACCCTCTGCCCAGCTCCCAGCGACATCATCAGCAAAGCCACCCGCTCATGCACGATGACCGTATGAGTATTGCCGGAAAACTGCATATAACGGCGCAAATCCTCTCTGACCTTCCGCGAGCCCGTCACATCGATGATGATGTCGACCCGTTCGCCCTGCTCGGCTATCTCTATAAAGTTAGCCGTGACCGCCACGCCCTTTTCTTGAGCCAACCGCACCCCAGGCAACTGCAAGTCCAAATCCGCCACACCAACCACTTCGACAAATGGAGCATCCAACAATTGCTTCAACAACGGCGTTCCAGTTTCGCCCACGCCCACCATACCGACCCTGAATTTTTCCATGATCGCCATCCAATATGCCCATTAAATACGGAAGGTTACTGTAGAGCATTGGCGCTAATCCGAACTTGAGGCAAGTCAAGCGCATCGCGCATGCGACAAAAAAGCCCGGCGCAAGCCGGGCTTTTCTTGGAACGCAGAGGAAACTCAATGTAGATTCTGCTGGGACAGGAACCGCAGGTAACCCAAGCCCTCCAGCCAGAAGCCGCCATCGGCCAAAGGCGTGGCGTCGGTCAGATCCGCCATCGTCAACACCAGCTCCTGGCCATCCAGCCTGGCCTCCAACACCACGTCGTCGTCGTCGGAAAATTCTTCAGAGACCGAGTGGAAGTCAGGCTTGACGAACTGATTGTTCACCTGGATGTAGTCCGACTCATTCAGCAAACGCAGGATGTTCATAATGGTCTCCTCTTGCTACGGTGGGGAACACTCAGCCTTCTCGACAGTGGCAAATCACAAGCCCCGCAAACAATGGCGATACTGTCAAACCGCCGCCTCACCGAAAACCTGCATTTCACAGCCAACCACGCTCGGCGAACGATTTCGTCTGTCCGCCGGTCACGACAAAATGGTCAAGTAACCTGATATCGACCAAATCCAGCGCTCGCTTGAGCATATCCGTCAACACCCTGTCGGCCGACGATGGCTCGCAAACGCCCGACGGATGATTATGCGCCACCATCACCGCCGCCGCGTTGCGCTGCAAAGCCCGTCTCACGATTTCCCGCGGGTAGACCCGCGTTTCCGTCAAGGTGCCATGGAATACTTCTTCGACCTCGATCAAACGGTTTTGTGCCGTCAAAAAAATCACAACAAATGTTTCGACATCCCTCCTGCCTATGCTCAAACGCAAATAATCCTTCACCTGCGCCGGACTGGTCAGCAAGTCTCCCAGCCGCATATCCTCGGACAGGGCCCGTTTGGCCAATTCAGCGCAGGCCATCAACTGGGCGTACTTGGCCTCGCCCAAGCCCGGCCGCGTCTTGAACTGCGGCAGCGGCGCGCCCAGCAAGGCGGACAAGGAGCCAAACTCCTGCAACAGCTGCCGCGACAAATCCACCGCGTTAGTCCCTTTGACGCCGGTGCGCAAAAAAATAGCCAGCAACTCGGAATCGTTTAGAGAAGACGCGCCATGGCGCAGCAACTTCTCTCGTGGACGTTCGGATTCTGGCCAATCGGCGATCGACATGCTCATCCTCCTTCTGGCTATAGCATTATTTGGGCCACCCAGCCACCAAGATAGAAACAAGCAATGACAATAACATGCCGCAAAATCCAGCGGCAGGAACCACCGGACAGGTCAAATCCGCTAAAATGGCCAGTTTACGGCTGCAGCGCAAAGAACGATCCATGACTGCCAAACGCATTCTTCTCGGCATCAGCGGCGGCATCGCCGCTTACAAATCCGCCGAACTGACCCGCCAGCTGATCAAGGCGGGCCATCAGGTGGAAGTAGTGATGACCGAGGCCGCCACCCGTTTCATCGCCCCCGCCACTTTCCAGGCGCTGTCGGGACATACGGTCTACACCGATTTGTGGGATCCCAGACCCAGCAATGCGATGGCGCATATCGAGCTGTCGCGCCGCGCCGATGTCTTTCTGATCGCGCCGGCCACCGCCAACCTGCTGTTCAAGCTGGCGCATGGCGCATGCGACGATCTGCTGTCGACAATGGCCGCCGCGCGGACCTGCCCGCTGATCGTCGCGCCGGCGATGAATCTGCAGATGTGGCAGAATCCGCCCAATCAGCGCAACATCGCCCAACTGCAGGCCGACGGCGTCGCCGTATTCGGTCCGGGCAATGGCTTCCAGGCCTGCGGCGAAACCGGCGACGGCCGTATGTCCGAGCCGCATGAAATCGTCGAGATGCTGCAAGGCTTCTTCGCCGACAAGCTGCTGGCAGGCAAAAAGGTGCTGCTGACCGCGGGACCGACTTACGAAGCCATAGACACCGTGCGCGGCATCACCAATATCAGTTCGGGCAAGATGGGTTATGCCCTGGCGCGCGCCTGCCGCGACGCCGGCGCCGAAGTGACGCTGGTTTCCGGCCCCACCGGCATGGATGCGCCGCTGAACGTGCGCCGCATCGATGTTCAGAGCGCCCAGCAAATGCAACAAGCCGTGCTGACCGAGGTGGGCCGCAGCGATATTTTCATTTCGGTCGCCGCTGTCGCCGACTACCGGGTGAAAAACCGCAGCGAGCACAAAATCAAGAAAGGCGCGTCGCTTCCGACCATCGAACTGGAAGAAAACCCGGACATTCTGGCAACGGTAGCGTCGCTGCCCGCCGCGCCTTTCTGCGTCGGCTTCGCGGCGGAAAGCCAGAACCTGCTGGAATTCGCCGAAGCCAAGCGCAAGCGCAAGAAGCTGCCGCTGCTGGTGGCCAACCTCGCCCAGCACGCGATGGGTGCCGATGATAACCAAGTGGTGCTGCTGGACGATGCCGGCCAGCACCCCCTTCCCGCCCTGCCCAAAACCGAAGTGGCGACCGCCATTGTCCGCCACTTGGCCGCGCTGCTGGCCAAGCGCTGAAGAATCCACCATCCGGCGGCCCCGAGGCCGCCACCGCATCACAAGGAAACACCATGCAAACCGTTATCGACGTTAAAATCCTGGACGCGCGCCTGCGCGAAAACCTGCCCACCTACGCCACCGCCGGCTCCGCCGGCCTGGACCTGCGCGCCGCCACCGAGGCCGCGATGACCATCCAGCCGGGCGAAACCAAGCTGATTCCCACCGGCATCGCCATCCATCTGGACAATCCCAATCTCGCCGCCATGCTGCTGCCGCGCTCCGGCCTGGGCCACAAGCACGGCATCGTGCTGGGCAATCTGGTCGGCTTGATCGACTCCGACTATCAGGGCCAAGTCTTTGTCTCGGTATGGAACCGCGGCCAGGAGCCCTTCCTGCTGGAACCGATGGAGCGCATCGCCCAAATGGTGATCGTCCCCGTGGTGCAGGCCGACTTCAACATCGTCGACGATTTCGACAGCTCAGAGCGCGGCGCCGGCGGCTTCGGCAGCACCGGCCGCGGCTAAGCGCGGCGGCAAGCTTCAGCGCCGCCTCGCGCTTGCTTGCCTATAATCCGGAAGAAGCGGCACCGGCTGCCCCATCGCGCAGCCGTGCCTCAGGAGCACGCTCATCATGCAGACACCGCTTCCGGAACAAAACGAAAGCAAACTGATCCTCGACAATCTGGTCGAACTGACCTCGCAGCGCGAGCAGGAAATGCTGGAATCCAGCCTGCTCTCCACGCTGGTGGAGGTGATGCATGTAGACAAGGTGGAGCTGTTCGCCTGCCGCTGGGTCAACAGCGCCCCCTATATCCGCCGCCGTCTGGAGGCGATCTCCAGCGCCGGCAAGCCCATCATCACCGAAACCACCACCGACGGCTGGCTGCCGCCGCCCATCTTCTTGTACGACCTGCTGAACATGCTGGACCGCGACGACGGCATCCACCGCATTCCCACCGGCATGTGCATGCCCATGCGCTGCATGGGCAGCATCATCTCGCTGGTGGTGATCCACACCTCCAGCGAAACCAAGATCAATCGCGCCATGCTCAAAGCCATGGCGCGGATACATGAGAACTTTCTTCGCCTCTTGTTCGAGGCCGACCGAGACATGCTCACCGCGCTGCATAACCGGCGCAAATTCGATCTGCGCTTCTACAATCTGATGTCTTCGCTGCAGAGGCCGCAAACCACGCAGCACCCCCACATTCTCGCCTTGCTGGACGTCGACTTGTTCAAGCGGGTCAACGACCAGTTCGGCCATATGGTGGGCGACGAAGTCCTGCTGATCATGGCGCAATTGATGCAGCAGAGTTTTCGCGAAGACGATGGCCTGTTCCGCTACGGCGGCGAAGAGTTCGCGCTGCTGCTGCAGGCCTCGGACATTCTCCAGGCCGAGCTGGCCCTGGAACGATTCCGCCACAGCGTGGAACGCCATCCCTTCCCGCAGGTGCGCGAGCTCACCATCAGCATAGGCTACACCCAGGTCAACCCGGCGCTGCTGCCGGGGCAACTGATAGAGCAGGCTGACCGCGCGCTGTATTACGCCAAGGCCCATGGGCGCAATCAAGTCCAGTGCTTTGAGAAGCTGGTCGCCATGGGCGAATTGGAGTCGATACGGATGGATGGGCAAGTAGACTATTTCTGACGACAGCCCGGCCTTCAGCCGCAGGCCAGCCATGCTCCAAAAAAAGCCGCGAGATGAATCTCGCGGCTTTTCATTTTCATTCCGGCCGAAACCGGAACGCATAGGCTTAGGCCAACAGGTGGTTGTTCAGCTCGCGCATGCCGGCGGACAGCATGGCCAGATCCAGCGCGCTGAACGACTGCAGCTCGGCGAACATCTGGCCGCAGATTTCCACCGCGCCCTGGCGATTGCCCAGCCACTGCGCGGCGAAGTCCGCGGCGGCCGCGCCATCCAGCGCCTGACGGGCCAGATTGCGATGCACGCTGTACAGGTCGTCGCGCAGCGCGGAACGAGCCAGCGATTGCCAACGGTTGTCGCGCGGCAGGCTGGTGATGGCGTCGCGCAGCCAATCCAGTTGCAGCGAACGGCCCAACTGGAAGTAGTTGGCGGCCACTTGGTCCAGCGCCAGCTTGCTGTCGCCTGCGATCTCGATGATGTCCATCAGCGGCACCGCGTACTCCAGGCGCGCCAGCACCTGTTGCAGCGGCTTAGGCAGATTGGCGTGAGCGATGCGGGCTTCCTGGGCGGCCACAGCCGGATAATCGGCGGCGGTGATCAGCTTGGGCAGCGCGGACAGCAGGCTCTGCACCTGAGCGGCGTACTGTTCGATCACGGCGTTGACCGAGGCGAACGGACGCTTGTTGCGCAGCACCCAGCGGGTCACGCGCTCCACCAGTGTGCGCACCAGCACCATCAGCTGCATCTGCAGGTCGGCCGGCACCTTGTTGTCCAAGGCTTCGATCTGGCCCCACAGGCTTTCCGCGTCGAATACGCGGTTGGCGATCCACCAGGCGCGGGCGATGTCGGCCGCGGAGAACGGCGACTCTTCCTGCAGGCGGAACACGAAGGTGGTGCCCATGCGGTTGATGATCTGGTTGGCCAGCTGGTTGGAGATGATCTCGCGCTTCAGCTGATGCTGTTCCATCTGCTTGCCGAAACGCTGTTGCAGCGGTTTCGGGAAGTAGTTGACCAGCACCGGCAGGAAGTCGCGGTCGTCCGGCAGATCGGTGGCCAGAATGGCCTGGTCCAGCGAAATCTTGCTGTACGCCAGCAGCACAGCCACTTCCGGCACGGTCAGGCCTTGGCGGGCCAGACGACGCTCGTTGATCTGCGTTTCCGACGGCAGGTACTCGATCTCGCGGTTCAGCTCGCCGGTCTTTTCCATGTGCGAAATCATCCGCGCATGGGTGGACAGCATGGACGCCGCTTCCAGACGCTTGATCGCCAGCACCTGGGTCTGCAGCACGTTGTTGCGCAGCACCAGATGGCCGACTTCCTCGGTCATCTCGGCCAGCAGCTCATTGCGCTGCTTCAGCGTCATGTCGCCGGACTGCATCACCGCGCCCAGCAAGATCTTGATATTGACCTCGTGGTCGGAGCAATCCACGCCGGCGGAGTTGTCGATGGCGTCGGTGGCGATGCGGCCGCCGGCCAGCGCGAACTCGACGCGACCCAGTTGGGTGCAAGTCAGGTTGCCGCCTTCGGCGACCACGCGGGCTTGCAGCTGGTTGCCGTTGACGCGCACCGGATCGCAAGCGCGGTCGCGGGCGTCGGCGTGGCTCTGCGTCGACGCCTTGATGTAGGTGCCGATGCCGCCGTTGTACAGCAGGTCGATCTTGGCCTTGAGGATCTCATGGATCAGCTCGTTCGGCGCCATGTGGTCCTTGTCGGTTTCCAGCCACGCCTTCACTTCCGGCGACAGCGGGATGGACTTGGCCGAGCGTTCGAAGATGCCGCCGCCCTTGGAGATCAGCTCGCGGTTGTAATCGGCCCAGCTGGAGCGCGGCAGATTGAACAGGCGCGCGCGCTCGGCGAAGCTCTTCTTCGCGTCCGGGGTCGGATCGAGGAAGATGTGCAGGTGGTTGAACGCCGCCTTCAGGCAGATGTGCTCGGACAACAGCATGCCGTTGCCGAACACGTCGCCGGCCATGTCGCCGATGCCGATCACGCTGAAATCCTGCTCCTGGGTGTTGACGCCCAGGTGGCGGAAGTGGCGCTTCACCGACTCCCAAGCGCCGCGGGCGGTGATGCCCATGCCCTTGTGGTCGTAGCCGGCGGAGCCGCCGGAGGCGAAGGCGTCGCCCAGCCAGAAGCCGTAAGACTCGGAAATGCCGTTGGCGATGTCGGAGAACGTCGCCGTGCCCTTGTCGGCCGCCACCACCAGGTACGGATCGTCCGGATCCAGGCGGCGCACGTCCTTAGGCGGAATGATCTGGCCGGTCACCAGGTTGTCGGTGACATCCAGCAAGGCCGAGATGAAGATCTTGTAGCAAGCGATGCCCTCGGCCAGGAAGGCTTCGCGGTCGGACGGCGCCGGCAGTTGCTTGCCGACGAAACCGCCCTTCGAACCCATAGGCACGATCACCGAGTTCTTCACCATCTGCGCCTTCACCAGGCCCAGCACTTCGGTGCGGAAGTCTTCCATGCGGTCGGACCAGCGCAGGCCGCCGCGCGCCACCTTGGAGCCGCGCAGGTGCACGCCTTCGACGCGCGGGCTGTAGACCCAGATTTCGAACATCGGGCGCGGTTGCGGCAGGAAGGGGATCTGGTTCGATTCCAGCTTGAACGAGATGTAGGACTTGAACTCGCCGTCGGCGCCCTTCTGCCAGAAGTTGGTGCGGCGGGTGGCCAGGATCACGTCCAGGAAGCCGTTCAGGATGCGGTCTTCGTCCAGATTGGCCACGCCGTCCAGCATGCCGCGCACGGCGGCCAGCAGCAGTTCGGCCTTCTCGTCTTCGAAGTTCACCGGATCCAGGCGAGCGTAGAACAGCTCGACCAGGCTGCGGGTGATGGCCGGATAGTTGGCCACGCACTGCTCGATGTAGGCTTGGCTGAAAGTCAGGCCGCCTTGGCGCAGGTACTTGGCCAAGGCGCGCACCAGCGAAATTTCGCGCCAATCCAGGGCCGCAACCAGCGCCAGGCGGTTGAAGCCGTCGTTTTCGCAGCGCTTGGCGAAGACTTGGGCCAGCAGTTCCTGGAAGTCGCGCTGAACCTGGTCCTGGGCCATCTGTTCGCCGAAATTGCCGACGTCGAGGCCGAAGTCGCTGATCCACACTTGCGAGCCATCCGCGCGCTTGACGCAGTACGGATGCTCATCGCGCACCTTGACGCCCATGTTTTCCAGGATAGGCAGGCTGGCGGACAGGCCCAGCGGCTCGTTTTCGCGGAACAGCTTGAGGTTGAACGAAGCGCCGCCGCGATGGAAGGGGCGGTACAGCTTCATCGCCAGCGGCTGGCTGGCGTCGATCGCCTCCAGGTGCTGCACGTCCAGCACCGCGTTGCGCACGGCGAATTCTTCGCGGTAAGCCACCGGGAAGCCGCCCTTGTAGCGGTTGAACAGGCCGTTGCCCTGCTCCTCGCCATGAGCCTCGATCAGTTGCTGATGCAGCTCTTCGCTCCAGCCGCGCACCAGGCGCGCGATTTCCGCCTCGATATCCGCGGCGTGGAACTCAGGCAGCTTGGCCGATGCGGTGCGGATGATGTAATGGACGCGGGCCAGGGTGCCGTCGCCGATCTGCACGCTGAACTCGGCGCTGCTGCCATTGAAGGCGTTCATCAGCACTTTTTCGATCTTCAGCCGCACTTCCGTGCTGAAGCTGTCTCGCGGCACGTAAACCAGGCTGCTGACATAGCGGTGATAACGGTCGGCGCGCACGAACAGGCGCACGCGCGGGCGCTCTTGCAGGCTGACGATGCCTTCGGCGATCGGACCCAGCACTTCGGCCGGGATTTCGAACAGCTCGTCGCGCGGGTAGCTTTCCAGCACGAAGCCCAAGGTTTTGGCCTTGTAGCTGTCATCGACGAAATCGCAGCCGGACACCACCGACGCCACTTTCTGGCGCAGGATGGGCACGTCTTTCGGCGAAGTCTGGTAAGCGCTGGCGGTGTAAAGGCCGAGGAAGCGGCGCTCGCCCATCACCTCGCCCTTGTCGTTGAAGCGCTTGATGCCGACGAAGTCGACATAGGCCGGACGATGGATGATGGAGCGGGTTTGCGACTTGTTCAGGATGATCAGCTGCGGCAGGTGGGCCAATTCGCGCAGTTCTTGCGGCAATTGTTCGAAGCTGGCGGAGTACTCCTTGTCGCCCTGGTCCTGCAGAATGCCCAGGCCGGAGCCCTTGACGATTTTCAGGCTGTCCTTGCCGTCGCGCTTGACCAGGTCGTAGTCGCAATAGCCCATGAACAGGAAGTTGCGGCTCGCCATCCACTCCAGGAAGGCTACCGCCTCCTTGGCTTCTACGGCGCGATCGCCCTTCAGCTTGGCCAGATCCTTGCCGATGCCGGCCAGCACATCGCGCATTTTGGGCTCATCGCGCACCACCAGGCGGATGTCCGCCAGCACGCGCTTGAGCTCGGCGTCCAGCTCGGCCAGCAGCTCGGCGTCGCTGATGCGGTCGATCTGCACATGGATGAACGATTCCAGCGGCAGGCTGCGGTCTTCGGTGCGCTTCACCTCGAGCAGCGCGCCGCTCTTGTCGCGAGCGACCGCCAGCACCGGGTGGACCAGCAGATGCAGGTTCAGATTGTAGCGCGACAGCAGCATGGAGATCGAGTCGATGAGGAACGGCATGTCGTCGTTCACCACTTCGATCACGGTGTGGGTGCTTTGCCAGCCGTCGCGTTCGAAATCGGGGTTGTAGATGCGGCACTTGACCTGTCCGGCAGAGCGTTTGCCGGCAAACTCGTAGTGCGCCATGGCTGCGCCGAACAGATCGAGCGAGGAGAACTGCCGCAAATCGGCGTGTTCGGTCTCTTCGAAATAGATCGGGAAGAAGGCGGCGAGTTGTTGGGTCTCCTTGGAAGAAAGCTTGCTCTCGGCTACAGCCTGGATATCTGCGATCAGGCTGGCCAGTTCAGTCTTATTGGTAAGCGACATTTAGCTTCTCTTGTTGTGAGCAGGGAGGTTGTCGGGGGCATTGTAGATAGCGCCATCCCAGCGGGATTTCCTTAATGCGACATGGAGTTACACAAATCGCCCACCCTACCCCTCCAGGTCTGCAAGCCAGAGGCATAAGGCTTGGGAGAATCCCGCCGATACCTTACAGCAAAGCGACGATCAATTACACAAAAAACGCTACGCCCCACCCATCAAAGTCGTCGCAATCATGTCGTAACATAATGATTTTTATGATATTTCCATTTTCATGAAAAAGTAAGGTAGAATGTGCGCACTTGCTTATGGGGATTGACCAATCCCCTCGCTTGTTGTTGTGCATTGCGGCATTGCCAAATCAAGCCGCTATCCAAGATGGCCCGGATCGGAACAATAACGTCGCCTCCGGTGCGGGGTTTACAAGCAGGCCGCAAAACACTCGGCCAAGAAGAAGAGAAGTAGAAGCAACATCATGAAAAAAGCACTGTTTGCAAGCGCCGGCCTCGCCTTGATCGCCTCCCTGTCCGCCCAAGCGGAAACCCTCCGCTTCGGCATCGACCTCAACTACCCGCCTTTCTCCAAGCAAGGCGCCGACGGCAAGCCGCAAGGCTTCGACATCGATATGGCCAACGCGATTTGCGCCTCGATGAAAGTGACCTGCCAGATCGTGCCGCAAGACTGGGATGGCCTGATTCCGGCGCTGAACGCCAACAAGTTCGACGCCATCATCTCGTCGATGCAAATCACCGCGGAGCGCCAGAAGGCGGTGGATTTCACCCACAAGTACTACAACATCGCCAGCCGCCTGGTGGCCAAGGACGGCGCCAAGGTTGACGCCGCCAGCTTCAAGGGCAAAAAGATCGGCGTGCTGCGCGCCTCCACCCAGGAAAAGTTCGCCAAAGACTTCTGGGGCAAGAACGGCGCCACCATCGTGCCGTACGCCAAGTCTCCCGAGTCCTTCCTGGATCTGAAGTCCGGCCGCGTGGATGCCGTGTTCGTCGACGGCGCGGTGGGTGAAGGCGAATTCCTGAAGACCGCCCAGGGCAAGGGCTACGCCTTTGTCGGCCCGAACTACTCCGACGTGAAATACTTCGGCCTGGGCGCCGGCATCGCCGTCAAGAAGGGCAACAAAGCGCTGGTTGACCGCCTGAACAAGGCCATCGACCAAGTCCGCAAGGATGGCGCTTACAAGAAAGTGCAAGACAAATACTTCAGCTTCGATGTCTACGGCGGCTAAGCCCTAGCGCATCTCAGGCAGGCGCGCCCGGCGCGTCTGCGTCCGCAATCCCCTCTTCCGAGATTGCTACATGTTTCTGCAAGGTTACCTTCCCAGCATATTCGAAGGCCTGGCGCTGACGCTCAAGCTGGCCGGCTCCGCCCTGGCTGTCTCCGTCGCCCTCGGCCTTGTCGGCGCGTTGCTCAAATCCACCCAGTCGCGCGCGCTGACGCTGCTGGCCGAATTCTATTCCACCGTGGTGCGCGGCATTCCCGACCTGGTGTGGATGTTTTTGCTGTTTTTCGGCGCGCAGATGCTGCTGAACGACATCTGCGGCTATTTCGGCTGGCAAGCGCCGGACATCGATCCTTTCGTCGCCGGCGTTTCCACCCTGGGCTTCATCTTCGGCGCCTATATGACCGAAACCTTCCGCGGCGCGATGATGGCCGTGCACAAGGGCCAAATGGAAGCAGGCCTGGCCTACGGCATGTCGCCGCTGCGCGTGTTCTTCCGCATCCAGCTGCCGCAGATGGTGCGCTACGCCCTGCCCAGCTTCTCCAACAACTGGCTGGTGCTGGTGAAGTCCACCGCCCTGGTGTCGGTGATCGGCCTCAATGATGTGATGTACCGCGCCGACGCCGCCAAGTCGGCCACCCAGCAGCCCTTCGACGTCTACATCATCGTCGGCGCGCTGTTTCTTTGCATAACCGGCGTGTCCAATCTGCTCTTGCACTGGACCGAAAAACGCTACTCGATGGGCGCCAAGGAGAGCGGACTGTGATCGATCCCCAACTGATTATCGAGCGTCTGCCGGAGTTTTTCGGCGCCCATGACGGCGGCCCCATGCTGTCCAGCGCCGACGGCCTGATACTGACCCTGGAGCTATTGGGCCTGTCCTTGCTGCTGGGCTTGCTGCTGGCCATTCCGCTAGCCGTGGCGCGCACCGCCAAGCAACGGCCGCTGGCGGGCGCGGTCTGGCTGTTCGGCTACCTGTTCCGCGGCACGCCGCTGCTGGTGCAGCTGTTCATCATCTATTACGGCCTGGCGCAGTTCGACTGGGTGCGCGATAGCTGGGCTTGGGCATATCTGCAAAACGCCTACGTCTGCGCCATCCTCGCCTTCACGCTGAATACCGCCGCCTACACCACGGAAATCATCGCCGGCCAGATCCGCAATACCCATTGGGGCGAGATCGAAGCCGCCCGCGCCATGGGCATGGGCCATTGGCTGATGCTGCGCCGCATCGTGCTGCCCTCCGCACTGCGCCGCGCGCTGCCGGCCTACAGCAACGAGGTGATCATGATGCTGCAAAGCACCGCCATCGCCGGCCTGGTGACGCTAGCCGACCTGACCGGCGTGGCGCGCCGCATCTACAGCGAAAGCTATCAGCCCTTCGAGCCCTTCCTGACCGCCGCCGCCATCTACCTGGCGCTGACTTTCGGACTGGTCTGGCTGATGAAACGGGCGGAACGCCGCTATCTGGCCTTCCTGGCGCCGCGCAAAGCGTAAATACAGCGCAACAATTGCACTGCCCGAACATCGAAATTAATCGTACAATGCTGGGCAAGACACACCGCCATGCCGGGCGCTCCGGCATGGCGGTATTTTTGCAACCGCTACCGACATACCAGACATGGGTCATCCGCCCCAAACCGCCAAGGCTCAACGCTTCGGATTCCTGCTCCTGCCCCATGCCTCGATGGCCGACTTCGCCAGCGCCTCCGAGGTATTGACGCACGCCAATCTGCTTGCCGAAAAAAAACTGTACGAAACCCTGCTGCTGTCGCTGGACGGCGCGCCGGTGCAACTATCCAACGGCATCAAGCTGGCCGTGGATCTGCCGCTGTCCTACGCGCCCAAGCTGGACTACCTGCTGATTCTGGCGGATGAAATCGGCAATGAAGCCGGATTGGACGAGCTGAGCAAAAACATCGCCGCCCTCAATATCGACAAAATGATTCTGGTCGGCATAGGCTGCGGCAGCTACTGGCTGGCGAAATCCGGCTTGCTGGCCGGCCATCGCGCCACCATACATTGGCGCGAAATCGCCCGGCTGACGGAAGAGTTTCCCGAAGTGATCGTCACCTCCAATCTGTATGAAAGCGAAGGACGGCATTTGAGCTGCGCCGGCGGCGCGGCCACCTTCGACTTCATGCTGGACCTGGTCGGCAAGTCGCAAGGCCATGAATTCGTCGCCCAGCTGTCCGAGCTGTTCAGCATGGAGCGGATACGGCCCGGCAGCGAACGGCAGCGCGTGCCGCTGGCCACCCGCATCGGCGGCAGCCAGCCCAAGCTGACCGAAGCCGTCAGCCTGATGGAGGCGAACATCGAAGAACCGCTCTCCACCGACGACATCGCGTATTACGTCGGCGTCTCCCGACGCCAGCTGGAGCGGCTGTTCAAGCAATACTTGAGCACGGTGCCATCCAAGTACTACCTGGAACTGCGCCTGAACCGCGCGCGCCAACTGCTGCAGCAAACCAGCAAATCCATCGTGCAGATCGGCCTGGCCTGCGGCTTTTCAAGCGGCCCGCACTTTTCCAGCACCTATCGCAACCACTTCAACATCACGCCCAGGGAAGAGCGCTCGCAACGGGCTCTGCCCAGCTCGGTCACCCGCGCTTAACCCAGCTGCCGCTCCGCCTGCAGGGCGAGCGGCAGTTCTATGCGGAAGCAAGCGCCGCTGGCCGGGATGTTTTCAGCGGAAATCAAACCGCCGTATTGCTCGACGATGGTTTGGCAGATGGATAGCCCCAAGCCCATGCCATGCTGCTTGGTCGAGAAAAAGGGATGGAACAACACCTCAAGCAGATCCGGCGTAATGCCCCTGCCGGTATCCCTCACCTCCAGGATGCCCTTCTTGCCTTCGCGGCGGGTATGCACGATCACATGGCGCTTCATCGCCGGCTCGTCTCTCAAGGCATCCATGGCATTGGACAGCAGATTCAATACCACCTGCTCCAGCTGAATGCTGTCCGCCATCACCGGGATGGAATACCCTGAAAGCAGCTGCACCACCTCGATGCCCCGCTCTTTCAGATCGTATTCGACCAGAAACATGCAGTTGCCGACAACCTGATTGATATCGATGAGCCTCGTCTCAATCGAACGCTTGCTGACCAGCGCCCGCAGGCGCTTGATGATTTCACCAGCCCGCCCCGCCTGGGCAACAGCCAATTTCAGAGCGGAGTTCACCTGTGGCGGCACATCCTCCACGCCATCCAGTAATTGAATGGCCGCCTGGCAGTAATTGGAAATCGCCGTCAGCGGCTGATTCAACTCATGCGCGATGCCCGAAGCCATCTCTCCCATGGTATGCAGGCGCGCGACATGGGATAGCTTCTCTAGGTGCTCCTTGACGCGGCTCTCGCTCGCCTCCAGCGCCGCCGCCGTTCTGAGCCGCAGCGGCCCCATATCGCGCAAGGCGCAGACCACGCCTATCAACACGCCGTCGCGCGACATCAAAGGCGCCACGCCCCCTTCGACGAAATGCACCTTGCCGCGGGCGGTGGTCAATTGCATGCGCTCGGCCAGCTCCACCGATTGTCCGGTACGAAAACACTCGCTGATAGGATCTTCTGAAAACTCCGAGGCCAGCTCGCCCATCAAACGGAACACTTCATGGCAAGGCTGGCCCAGCACCTCTTCCACCGGCATATCCACCAGCTGCAAGGCCATGGGATTCGCCATCTCTATCGACCGGTCCTGACGAAGAATGACTACGCCATCATGAATCGCGCTCAGCGTTACCGAAGCCCGCTCGCTCTGCAAAAACAGCTCTTCGCCAGCCTGCGAACGTTCGCGACGCAAGGCAATCCGCTGGAAATAGATCAAGCCCGCCGCCCCGACCAGCAAGGCGACAAACAACTCGCGCAGCATCAGCGAAAGCAAGCCCAGATCGTTCAGCCTGACGTCTCGGGACACCCCCAGCACAAAAGGCTGCGCTTCGCTGTTCAAAGGCAGCCGCAACTCCAGGCGAGTGATCAAAGGCCACCAGTCATGGTCCCCCAAATGATGCTCTCGCTCATGCAGCACTTCCCTTACCTGCCCGCCTTCTCCTCGTGGATACAAAGAAAGGTCCAGATTCGCCGGTAAACCTTGATCGGACGGCAGCTGCAGTAAACGGTCGCACATGACCACCAAAGCGACCACGCCCTCAAACCCCGCAGGCCTCCCTGCGTGCTTCTTTCCTGGCAACGCATCGCGCCTCAGCGACTGCATCAGCAAATAGGCCTTGCCACCGCCTTCATATAATTCGAAAGGACGCGAGCTGACTCTCTCCCCTGTCGCCAGGGTACGCTTCAGATCTTGCGTAAAGAAAGCATCACCCAGCATGTCGTAACCGAAAATGGGATTGGAGGCCGGGAGATCCGGCTCAATCATGGAGACAACCAAAGCTTGGGAACGGGGGGGCGCCGGCAGCCAACTTCGCCGACCTTTGATGTCGAAATCGCGGATATAGAAGGTTTCGCCAAACCGCGCCTCCATATCTCTCAAGAAGGCATCGCGATTGGCCAGCGTGACGCTGCGGAGAAATTCGATCGCATACAGCTGCTGGTAACGCGGCAACATATCGCGCGAAAAGGCGCTCAATGCGGATGCATCGAACTGCTCGCGAGACAACAGCAAGGCGTCAATCGCTGACAAGACCGATTCATTCTGGTCCAGACGCCGCGCCACGCCAGCATAGACCTGATGCGCGGCGAGCTCAAAGCCATCGCGCAAACGGCGATACTCGGCCATCCCCCACTGGGTTGCCACCATGACGGTGGCAATCAACCAGATAGCGCCAAAAAGAAGCTTCTCGCCGCCTTTGAATTTGCTCAAGCCGCCACCTTGCAGATGCGTTCGACACTTCCAATCATATGCACGTCACACCCTCTCCGCCGCGCATTTTTGCAAATATAATACTTTTTGTCTTTCCCTGTCAGAAAGCAGTACGCAGGCTGCGGGAAAAGCAAAAACCCCAGCTCATGGAGCTGGGGTTCTCGATAGGGCGTCTGGCGGTGTCCTACTTTCACATGGCCAAGGCCACACTATCATCGGCGCTAAGATGTTTCACGGTCCTGTTCGGGATGGGAAGGCGTGGGACCATCTCGCTAAGGCCACCAGACATAAACTTGTACAAACTTAAAGAAGCCTGAACCAGAGAAGCTCTCTGATTCTGAATATTCGGTATTTAATTGTGTCGCACACACTCTATCTCGTCGCTCAGTATCATACGAATCCAAGATCCGTACGCTAAGCCACTCAAATGATAGGATCAAGCCTCACGAGCAATTAGTATCGGTTAGCTTCACGCCTCACAGCGCTTCCACACCCGACCTATCAACGTCCTGGTCTCGAACGACTCTTCAGGGAGGTCAAGCCTCCAGGGAAGTCTCATCTTCAGGCAAGTTTCCCGCTTAGATGCTTTCAGCGGTTATCTCTTCCGCACTTAGCTACCCGGCGATGCGACTGGCGTCACAACCGGTACACCAGAGGTGCGTCCACTCCGGTCCTCTCGTACTAGGAGCAGCCCCCGTCAAACTTCCAACGCCCACTGCAGATAGGGACCAAACTGTCTCACGACGTTTTGAACCCAGCTCACGTACCACTTTAAATGGCGAACAGCCATACCCTTGGGACCGGCTACAGCCCCAGGATGTGATGAGCCGACATCGAGGTGCCAAACACCGCCGTCGATGTGAACTCTTGGGCGGTATCAGCCTGTTATCCCCGGAGTACCTTTTATCCGTTGAGCGATGGCCCTTCCATTCAGAACCACCGGATCACTATGTCCTGCTTTCGCACCTGCTCGACTTGTCGGTCTCGCAGTTAAGCTACCTTTTGCCATTGCACTATCAGCACGATTTCCGACCGTACCTAGGTAACCTTCGAACTCCTCCGTTACACTTTGGGAGGAGACCGCCCCAGTCAAACTGCCTACCATGCACTGTCCCCAATCCGGATCACGGACCAAGGTTAGAACCTCAAACACACCAGGGTGGTATTTCAAGGACGGCTCCACCAGAACTAGCGTCCTGGCTTCAAAGCCTCCCACCTATCCTACACAAGTCTGTTCAAAGTCCAATGCAAAGCTACAGTAAAGGTTCACGGGGTCTTTCCGTCTAGCAGCGGGGAGATTGCATCTTCACAAACACTTCAACTTCGCTGAGTCTCAGGAGGAGACAGTGTGGCCATCGTTACGCCATTCGTGCGGGTCGGAACTTACCCGACAAGGAATTTCGCTACCTTAGGACCGTTATAGTTACGGCCGCCGTTTACCGGGGCTTCGATCAAGAGCTTGCACCCCATCACTTAACCTTCCGGCACCGGGCAGGCGTCACACCGTATACGTCCACTTTCGTGTTGGCACAGTGCTGTGTTTTTGTTAAACAGTCGCAGCCACCTATTCTCTGCGACCTGTCAAAGCTTCGTGAGTAAATCACTACACCCCAACAGGCATACCTTCTCCCGAAGTTACGGTATCAATTTGCCGAGTTCCTTCTCCTGAGTTCTCTCAAGCGCCTTAGAATTCTCATCCTGCCCACCTGTGTCGGTTTGCGGTACGGTTCTTGTGTAGCTGAAGCTTAGTGGCTTTTCCTGGAAGCGTGGTATCAGTCACTTCAGGTCCGTAGACCCTCGTTATCACTTCTCGGCGTTAAAGAAGGGCGGATTTGCCTACCCCTCACGCCTACCGGCTTGAACAGACTATTCCAACAGTCTGCTGACCTAACCTTCTCCGTCCCCACATCGCACTACACAAAAGTACGGGAATTTTAACCCGTTTCCCATCGACTACGCTTTTCAGCCTCGCCTTAGGGGCCGACTCACCCTACGCCGATGAACGTTGCGTAGGAAACCTTGGGCTTTCGGCGAGCGGGCTTTTCACCCGCTTTATCGCTACTCATGTCAGCATTCGCACTTCTGATATCTCCAGCATGCCTCTCGACACACCTTCACAGACCTACAGAACGCTCCCCTACCACGGACGCTTACGCGCCCATCCGCAGCTTCGGTTATCAGTTTGAGCCCCGTTACATCTTCCGCGCAGGACGACTCGACCAGTGAGCTATTACGCTTTCTTTAAATGATGGCTGCTTCTAAGCCAACATCCTGGCTGTCTAGGCCTTCCCACTTCGTTTACCACTTAACTGATCATTTGGGACCTTAGCTGGCGGTCTGGGTTGTTTCCCTCTTGACAATGGACGTTAGCACCCACTGTCTGTCTGCCAAGCTCGCACTTTCCGGTATTCAGAGTTTGCCATGGTTTGGTAAATCGCAATGACCCCCTAGCCATAACAGTGCTTTACCCCCGGAAGTGATACTTGACGCACTACCTAAATAGTTTTCGGGGAGAACCAGCTATCTCCGAGTTTGTTTAGCCTTTCACCCCTATCCACAGCTCATCCCCTAGTTTTGCAACACTAGTGGGTTCGGACCTCCAGTGCGTGTTACCGCACCTTCATCCTGGCCATGGATAGATCACTCGGTTTCGGGTCTACACCCAGCGACTAAGACGCCCTATTCGGACTCGGTTTCCCTACGCCTCCCCTATTCGGTTAAGCTTGCCACTGAATGTAAGTCGCTGACCCATTATACAAAAGGTACGCAGTCACGGAACAAGTCCGCTCCCACTGTTTGTATGCATCCGGTTTCAGGTTCTATTTCACTCCCCTCCCGGGGTTCTTTTCGCCTTTCCCTCACGGTACTGGTTCACTATCGGTCGATCATGAGTATTTAGCCTTGGAGGATGGTCCCCCCATCTTCAGACAGGATTTCTCGTGTCCCGCCCTACTTGTCGTATGCCTAGTTCTTGCGATGCGTTTTCGTGTACGGGGCTATCACCCACTACGGCGGTCCTTTCCATGAACCTTCCACTAACGCAACTCATAACACATACAGGCTGTTCCGCGTTCGCTCGCCACTACTTACGGAATCTCGGTTGATTTCTTTTCCTTCAGCTACTTAGATGTTTCAGTTCGCTGAGTTCGCCTCCGCAGACCTATGTATTCAGTCTGGGATACCGCCTAAACGGTGGGTTTCCCCATTCGGACATCGCGGGATCAAAGCTCTATTGCCAGCTCCCCCGCGCTTTTCGCAGGCTTACACGTCCTTCATCGCCTATGATCGCCAAGGCATCCACCAGATGCACTTAGTCGCTTGACCCTATCATTTCAGTAACCTAAATTACTGCGACAATAGAGAGTGTTTGTGCGACGACTGCACCGCCCCTTTTGATATGGCGACGCAGCCTTAGATACAATCAAATACCCAAGATGACGATCTGTCGACATGAAGAGTTAACTCCATGTTTTCATCTCGCCGTCTATATATATTCGGCTTCTTCAGTTTGTTAAAGATCGGGCGTTTTGCTGAGCAGCTTTCGCTGCACGCGAACAACGCAAACAGAATCAAACTTGATTAAGTTCGTTTTTGTTTGCACTGTAAGTGGTGGAGGATGACGGGATCGAACCGACGACCCCCTGCTTGCAAAGCAGGTGCTCTCCCAACTGAGCTAATCCCCCAAACAGGTCAAATGGTGGGTCTGGTAGGACTCGAACCTACGACCCCTGCGTTATCAACACAGTGCTCTAACCAGCTGAGCTACAAACCCAGTTGACTTTAGAGATCGTGAATCCCACAACCTCAATGCCCTTAACACAAATAACCGATAGGCTGTAAGTACTTGGCAATCGCCTTCTCTAGAAAGGAGGTGATCCAGCCGCAGGTTCCCCTACGGCTACCTTGTTACGACTTCACCCCAGTCATGAATCCCACCGTGGTAAGCGGCCTCCTTACGGTTAGCCTACCCACTTCTGGTGAAACTCACTCCCATGGTGTGACGGGCGGTGTGTACAAGACCCGGGAACGTATTCACCGCAGCATGCTGATCTGCGATTACTAGCGATTCCGACTTCACGCACTCGAGTTGCAGAGTGCGATCCGGACTACGATCGGTTTTCTGAGATTAGCTCCACCTCGCGGCTTGGCAACCCTCTGTACCGACCATTGTATGACGTGTGAAGCCCTGCTCATAAGGGCCATGAGGACTTGACGTCATCCCCACCTTCCTCCGGTTTGTCACCGGCAGTCTCATTAGAGTGCCCAACTGAATGATGGCAACTAATGACAAGGGTTGCGCTCGTTGCGGGACTTAACCCAACATCTCACGACACGAGCTGACGACAGCCATGCAGCACCTGTGTTACGGCTCCCTTTCGGGCACCAAGCTATCTCTAGCAAGTTCCGTACATGTCAAGAGCAGGTAAGGTTTTTCGCGTTGCATCGAATTAATCCACATCATCCACCGCTTGTGCGGGTCCCCGTCAATTCCTTTGAGTTTTAACCTTGCGGCCGTACTCCCCAGGCGGTCAACTTCACGCGTTAGCTACGCTACCAAGGATTCAAACCCCCAACAGCTAGTTGACATCGTTTAGGGCGTGGACTACCAGGGTATCTAATCCTGTTTGCTCCCCACGCTTTCGTGCATGAGCGTCAGTGTCATCCCAGGGGGCTGCCTTCGCCATCGGTATTCCTCCACATCTCTACGCATTTCACTGCTACACGTGGAATTCTACCCCCCTCTGACGCACTCTAGTCGTGCAGTCTCCAATGCCGTTCCCAGGTTGAGCCCGGGGCTTTCACATCAGACTTGCACAACCGCCTGCGCACGCTTTACGCCCAGTAATTCCGATTAACGCTTGCACCCTACGTATTACCGCGGCTGCTGGCACGTAGTTAGCCGGTGCTTATTCTTCAGGTACTGTCATCCCCGCCAGGTATTAACCAGCGGGATTTCCTCCCTGACAAAAGTCCTTTACAACCCGAAGGCCTTCTTCAGACACGCGGCATGGCTGGATCAGGCTTGCGCCCATTGTCCAAAATTCCCCACTGCTGCCTCCCGTAGGAGTCTGGGCCGTGTCTCAGTCCCAGTGTGGCGGATCATCCTCTCAGACCCGCTACTGATCGTCGCCTTGGTGAGCTCTTACCTCACCAACTAGCTAATCAGACATCGGCTGCTCGTATAACGCGAGGTCTTTCGATCCCCCGCTTTCCCCCTCAGGGCGTATGCGGTATTAATCCGGCTTTCGCCGAGCTATCCCCCATTACACGGTACATTCCGATGCATTACTCACCCGTTCGCCACTCGTCAGCGGTGCAAGCACCCTGTTACCGTTCGACTTGCATGTGTAAAGCATGCCGCCAGCGTTCAATCTGAGCCAGGATCAAACTCTTCAGTTCAATCTCATAGCAAATTTTCTGGCACGCAAGTTCAAAGAAATAAACAAGTATCTCTTGTCTCTTGCAGTGCAAGTATTTGGCTTTCACCAAGCACTTACACCTATCGGTTATTCGTTCTGTTAAAGAGCAGTGCCGGTGCAGTTTTCGTCACCTCGGAAACCGTTTCGTTTCCGCTGTTTCGTTCGCTGCGTCAGCTGAGGAGGCGAACTATACGCCCGAGCCTTGGGGTCGTCAACACCTTTTGCGAGAAAAATCAGGAAAAATCATCGCCAAACCGCCAGCAGGCAGGCAAGCCCATGATCCGGCTGAAGATATGAACAAGGGGTATTTGCAAAACCCCTCAGCAAAGCTGATGCCTACCCTCCTCCAGCACACCGCAACGGCCAAAAACAAACAGGCCGGCGTTGCCGCCGGCCTGTCTATATATGAAGCCTGATCGCAGCTTCTATCCAATCACACTATCTATTAGTTGCTGCCGCAGCAGGCTTTGTACTTCTTGCCGCTGCCGCACGGGCACATATCGTTGCGGCCTACCTTGTCGCCTTCGCGACGGACGGTGATCGGCGCTTGTTCCTTGGCGCGCCAGTAGTTGCTCACCGCCACCAGCGCATCGGTCAGCTCTTCCTTATAGCCTTCCACTTCTTCGTCGGTGAAGGTCAGCAGATCTTCGCCGCCCTCTTCGTCTTCGAAAGCGCCGCCCAACACCAGCATCGGCATCATCAGGCTTTCGAAGCCTTCGTCGTCTTCCGCCACTTCGAACCAATCGGTATCGACCAGATCCAGCGCGTACAGATAGGCGTTCGCCCACGGCCAGTAGTCCGGCGTGCCTTCTTCTTCGCTGTCTTCTTCCGCGTACAGGATCAAGTCCAGCTCTTCGCCTTCGCTCAGAACGTAGCGGATGCTGTCGAACAGCTTTTGCAGCAGCGCTTTCAATTCGGTCTCATCGGCCGGATTTTCGAACGCCGGCGCATCGCCCAGCACTTCCGGCAGCCAGAAGGCCGCATCGACCGCGTCCGGTCCGCTGGCCAGGGCGGCGAAGAAGCCCTGCACTTCGTCCGGGCGCATGGTGCTGCCGCTGGCCGACAGCGGGGTCAGCAGCGTTTCGAGACGGGTCAGGTCTGCATCGTTGAAAACGGTCACGGTCATGATGTTATTCCTCTAGGTGAATCGACTCTGGCGGCATTGTAAGCCAAAAGCGGCCTGCCGGCGGTTCTTTTGCTCGCCGCGCCTGAGCAAGATCAGGCCGTTTTCACATCATTCAAGCCCAGCTTCTCCAGCATCTGTTTTCGCATCAGATATTTCTGGATTTTCCCCGTCACCGTCATCGGAAAAACCTCGACGAACTCTATATAGCGGGGAATCTTGTAATGGGCGATTTCGCCTTGGCAAAACGCGCGGATATCCTCCTCCGTCGCGCTCTCGCCATCGCGCAGCCGTATCCAGGCGCACAATTCCTCGCCATAACGCATATCCGGCACGCCGATGACTTGCACATCCTGGATTTTGGGATGGCGATAAAGAAACTCTTCTATTTCGCGCGGATAGATGTTTTCGCCGCCGCGAATCACCATATCCTTGACCCGGCCGACGATATTGACCGAGCCATCTTCGCCCATGGTCGCCAGATCGCCGGTGTGCATCCAAGCGGCGGCGTCTATCGCCTTGCGCGTCATGTCCTCGTCGCCCCAATATCCCAACATCACCGAATAGCCGCGCGCGCACAATTCGCCGCTTTGGCCGCGCGCCACAATGCGCCCTTCTGCATCGACAATCTTCACCTCGACATGCGGATGCGCGAAACCCACGGTGCTGACGCGCTGTTCCAATGGCGTATCGGTGGCG